>NZ_BAABMF010000021.1:0-85275 GCF_050402865.1 Clostridium sediminicola | reverse complement strand
CTTAATTCTTAATTCTTAATTCTTAATTCTTAATTCTTAATTCTTAATTCTTAATTCTTAATTCTTAATTCTTAATTCTTAATTCTTAATTCTTAATTCTTAATTCTTAATTCTTAATTCTTAATTCAAACTTGTTACACAATTCAAGTTTCTATTTTACAAACTTTTCACTTATAAAGGGTGTCACTTTTGGAAAACTTGTTGCAAATTACTGACTTCAATCATATTACCTTTGAATTAGAATTTGTAGAAAAGTAATTTCTTTTCTTGAATTAATTATAACATATATTAAAATATAAATCCATATATTTTTCTTAATTTTCTGAATGTTTTCACTTATTTACAGTAAATCATATTTTTTAAGTTTTCTATATAAAGTAGCTTTACTAATTTTGAGTTTTTTAGCTATTTGCATCTTATCATCTACAGTTGAATTTTGCGGCACAAATTTCTCTAAAAGATTTTTTTCATAATCTTCAATAATCTTCATTAAACCTTCGCTTAATTCAATACTTTCATTACTACTTTCTTTTTTTAGATATTCTGGAATTTGGTTAATTGTTATAACATTTGTCTCAGACATATTCACCATATACTCTATAACATTTTTCATTTGGCGAATATTGCCTGGCCAATGATAATCAGTTAACCATTCTTCCACTGAAGGTTGTAGTTGAAGAATCGGTTTTTGTAATTTATTACAATATTTCTTAACTAAATTATTAAATAACAATGAAATATCCTCTGGCCTTTCTCTTAATGGTGGTATATATAATGGAATTACATTTAAACGATAATATAAATCTTGCCTAAATTGTCCGTTATTTACCATTTTCTCTAAATTTCTATTAGTTGCTGCAATAACTCTTACATCAATGGATACAGTTTTTTTTCCACCAATTCTATCAACAGTCCTCTCCTGTAAAACTCTTAACAACTTAGCTTGCATTGGAAGAGGCATGTCTCCTATTTCGTCAAGGAAAATAGTACTTTTATTAGCTAACTCAAACTTTCCTACTTTACCTCCTTTTCTTGCGCCAGTAAAGGCTCCATCTTCATATCCAAATAATTCACTCTCAATCAAATTTTCCGGAATAGAAGCACAATTTACTGCAATAAATAGTCTATTACTCCTTGGGCTTGCGCTATGGATTGCTCTTGCCAATAACTCTTTGCCAGTTCCACTTTCTCCTCTAATCATAACTGTAGATGAACTTTTTGAAATTAATTTTGCTTTATGAATAATAGCTAAAAATTTCTCATTAATCCCAATAATATTATCAAAAGAACTTTTAGTTTTATCATTATTAATTATTTCATTAATTTGTAACTCTAGTTCTTTACTACTTTCCTTTATCAATAGCTTGCTTTCTAACAATTCACTCATATACTTTAAGAATTTACTAAGCCGATCCATAGAATTTATTAATTTTTCCCTTTGTTCTACTGTAAATGCTATTATTCCTATAATCCCCACTACTTTACCACTTTTAAATATAGGAAATCCAATATTGGCTAATTCCTTACACTTATTTTTTGCATCACATTTGTCGCAGGAAAACTCTTTTTTTACTTCTTTTATAATACCAGGCTTTCCATTTTCTAAAATTGATTGAAAAAAAGAACCATGTGCTACTTTTTTTCCGACATTTTCCTTATATATTCCTGTTCCTCCAATTCTCACAAGTTCATCATCTACAATAGTTACTTCAACTTCTAAAATTGATGAAATTGCTTGAGCATATGGTTGCACAAAATCTTGTATTAAACCTAAATCAGTCATTTAATCCTCCCTAATGTGTTGAGTTCATATATATATATGATATAACACATTATCTATAATTCAAATAGGTTTATATATCACATTTTTGCATCTTTTTCATGATATTCAAAATAACATTATCTGTAATACTCATTCCTTCATTAGATAACATTTGCAAGTTTTTAATTGTCTCCTCAGCAGTTTCACCAATTATACCATTTTTTACAGGTACAATATTATTAGATACTGCCAAAAGTGCAGATTGAATAGCAGTTGATGCTGAAGTAGCTAATTTTAATGCGCATCCTACTTTTGCGCCATCACAAATCATTCCACTAGTACTTGCTAACATATTTTTTATAGTTCCATTGATTCTCTCCTCATCTGCTCCCATAAGCCAAGCAATAGCCACACTTGCTCCAGTACCAGCAGCAACTCCACACCCACATAAAGCTGATAACCTTCCAATATAATACTTTATATAACTATTTACTATATGACTAATAGCTAATGCTTTTGCT
Organism: Clostridium sediminicola; assembly: GCF_050402865.1. NCBI lineage: Bacteria > Bacillati > Bacillota > Clostridia > Eubacteriales > Clostridiaceae > Clostridium > Clostridium sediminicola. Next base: position 82,992 of record NZ_BAABMF010000021.1, on the reverse strand, counting down.
AGTTTTTCATTTTCTACATTAAATTTTTTACTATAAGCTAATATTGGTAGAATAGCAGTCAATCCATTATTTCCACTTCCATTACTACTCATTACAGGTAAACTAATCCCAGACATTCTAGCATCTGACGCAGCTGCTGTTAACATCATAGCAGAATTCATTAAATCATCGGAGAGTATACCTTTTTTTATATTTTCGTAAAAACTAAATCCTACTCCCATCCCTACTTTTCTACTCAATCCTATCATAGCTACTTTCTCATTCATATCTAATCCTTCTAGCATAAATTCTATATCTGTATATGAGAGTTTTTCAATTTCTTTTATAATTTCTGTTATCTCAAAATTATATAGAATATTTTTTGACTCATTTGTTTGCCTATCACTATGCATTTCATCAAAAATAACTTCTCCTTGTTTCTCCAAATATACAAATTGGTTATGTTTTTTCTTTATAATCACTTTAGAAGTACCTTTATCAGTAATAAAATGTACTTCTATATATATTTTTTCTTTTGAATCTTTAATATCTAGTGATAATTTTCCACTTTTTAATAGATTATTAGCATCATCTACTTGTTCTTCCTTTATTCCTGATAGTACTTCTAATCCTTTTTCACTTCCGCCACTTACTATCCCTATAGCAGCTGCAATATCAAGTCCCACTTCATTTGTATTTGGTATGCCTACTGCTAAACCATTTTTATATATATTGGGACTTACAAAAACTTTTATACGATTTATTTCATTATAATTTATCAATTCTCTTGCCTTTGCACATGCTAAAGCGACAGCTACAGGTTCTGTACATCCCATTGCTGGAACAACTTCTTCTTTTAAAGTTTGTAAAATAATATTATTCAATTCCATAAAATCACTCCTACTTTTAAATGTGCATATTATATAAGCAATATTCGTGCCTACAAACAGAATTTCCATTCTAAAAATTAATTAATTTACATCTAAAGCACTGTCCTTAAACGCTTCTAGATTTTTTAACTAATAGCAGAACTATAATTTTATAATTATTTATACATTTGATTTTTCTCAAAAATGAGAAAAATCAAAATATATTTAACCAAAGAATGTTGCAATTAATAGAGTTCTCAATTTTGAGACACCTTCTCAAAATTGAGAATCGATTCTGTTTGTATATATTACTCTATGGTTTAACCACGCTATAAAACATAGTAATTATTTTTTAAACATTGTTTTAACTGCATAATTATACTATAATTGTTCTAAAACGGTTTTATATAGGGGGATTAATTATGTTGGGGACTATCGTTAACTTTATTGCAATTATTTGTGGAAGTATTATTGGACTTCTTTTCAAAGGAGGTATACCAAAGCGGTATAATGATACCATTGGAAAATCAATTGCGCTTGCAGTTATGCTAATTGGTATATTAAATGCAATAAAAGCCGAAAATATTTTATTGGTTATTTTTTCTTTGGTAATAGGTAGTATTATAGGTGAATTCTTAAGAATAGAAGAGAATCTAGAAAAATTAGGTCATTTGTTAGAAAAAAGATTTTCTAAAGAAGGTAACGATATTGCAAAAGGATTCGTTACTGCAAGTTTATTATTTTGCATTGGATCTATGGCTATTGTAGGATCCCTTGAAAGTGGATTAAGTAATAATCATCAAACTTTGTATGCTAAATCAGTATTAGATGGAGTTTCATCAATTGTTTTTTCATCTTCAATGGGTCTAGGAGTTGTTTTTTCAGCTATTCCCGTACTTATATATCAAGGTTTTATAACTTTAACAGCTTCATTAATTAAAGATATTCTGGTACCTTCAGTTGTTACAGAAATGTCTGCAGTAGGCGGTTTGTTGATTCTTGCTTTAGGTTTAAATATGCTAGAAGTGAAAAAAATAAAAGTAGGAAATATGTTGCCGGCAGTATTTATCCCACTTTTTTATTATATAATAACTTTATTGGTATAAATTATAAATTACGAAGCAAGCTTCGAAATTTATAGTGACAAGTTACAAGTGATAAGTGACAAGTTGTAGATACCTTTCGCAAGCGAAAGCTTTTAATTAAACAAAAGATAAAAAGAATCCTTTTGGGTAGCAAAAGTACAGTTTCCATCATCGAAGATGATAAAAGCTTAGTTTAAAGATTTTCTGTAAGAAAATTATCATCAACTTGTCACTTGTAACTTATCACTTGTCACTGTTTTAGTTCCTCTTTTATTTCAACTACGAAGTAATTTCTTTCTGTTATTAGTCTTATATTTCCTTACTTTATTTCCTTAAGTACATTCAAAAGGTATTCCCACATTCTTTTCGTAGAAGAAATGCTTAGTTTTTCTTCTGGTGTATGAACATCAAACATATTTGGTCCAAAGGAAATCATATCTATGTCACCAAGTTTTTCTTTCAATAGCCCACATTCTAAGCCAGCGTGAATTGCTGTTATTTTTGGTTTACTTCCATACATTTCTTCATAAACTTTCACAAACAAATCTCTTATTTTAGATTCTTTTTTAAATTGCCACTCAGGGTATGAAGACATTAATGTTTGTTCTGCCCCGTTTGTCTTTGCAACTACTTCTATCCTATTCGTAATTTCATCTTTTAGAGTAGCTACTGAACTTCGTGCAGCACTTTCAAAATAAACATAGCCTTCCTCTGTTTTTACCACACCTAAATTAGTTGAGCTTTGTACTAAACCTTCAATATCATTACTCATAGTTTGAACCCCTTGAGGAATGGACATAAGTATATTTATAACTCTATCACTAGTCTCTCTATTAAATATTTTTGTAGGATTAGTTTCTTCATTTAATATCTCTAATACTACATCATCATCTATTCCTTTAAGTTCATTTTTAAATATTTCATTCCACTTACCAACTAAATCATTTAGCTTTTCAAATTCATCATACTTGGTTATTAAACTTACTTCAGCATCTCTTGAGATAGCATTCATTTTTGCTCCTGCTTTTATTTCATAAATATATACTTCTATTTCCTTGGAAATATCAAAAAGGACTCTACCAATTAATTTCGAAGCTGCCCCTCTCCCTTTGATTATTTCCATCCCTGAATGTCCGCCTTTTAACCCTTTTAATTTTAAAGTTACTGCCTTAAAACCCTTTTGATTATCATTCCATTTTATTGGAAGTTTTACTATGCTTCTAACTCCACCAGCACAACTTGTAAGAAGTTCGCCTTCTTCTTCTGAATCCATATTTATTAATATTTTACCATCTAACATATGTCCATCTAAATTTGCTGCTCCACCCATTCCTGTTTCTTCTTCTATTGTAATTAATGCTTCTATAGGGGGATGTTCTATATTGTTACTTGAAAGTATTGCTAGTGCATAAGCAACAGCAATTCCATTATCAGCACCTAATGTTGTACCTGTAGCCTTGATAAAATCTCCATCAATTCTTAGTTTCAAAGGATCTTTTAAAAAATCGTGGTCTATATCTTCTCTTTTTTCACAAACCATATCCATATGCCCTTGAAGGATTACCGTTGGAGCAGTTTCATATTTTTTTGTTCCTGGTTTTTTGATTATCACATTGTTAACTATGTCCTGGATATACTCAAGATTATTATCTTTAGCAAATTTAACAAGATAATCAGATACTCCTTTTTCATTCCCAGATCCTCTTGGGATTTCGCTCATTTCTTCAAAATAATAAAAAACTTCTTTTGGATTTAATTCTGATAATATTTTATTCACTAAAACCCTTCCTTTCAATTTCTATAAAATAAGGATACCCAAAAATAGGTATCCTGTCAAAATCATTTTATTTCATTTATATTATATGGTGTTATTTGATATACGTAATAATTTAACCAATTTCTAAATAGAAGATTTGCCCCACTTTTCCAAGAAACAATTGGTTCTTTGCTTGGATCATCATCTTCAAAATAATTCAATGGTACTTTTATATCGTGTCCCCTTTTTAAATCTCTTTCATACTCTCCCTTTAGAGTATATTTGTCATACTCAGAATGACCTGTTACAAAAATTTGTTTACCGTCTTTAGACATTACTATATATACTCCAGCTTCTTTTGATTCAGCAATTAGCTCTAAATCTGGATGATTTATAATATCTTCTCTCAAAATTCCAGTATGTCTAGAATGAGGTGCATAAAATATATCATCAAATCCTCTCACCAATTCAATATTTATACTATTAATCTTGTGTCTAAATACACCAAACATTTTATCTTTTAACAAATGTTTATCTACTCCATAATGATAATATAATCCAGCTTGAGCTCCCCAGCATATGTGAAAAGTGGATGTTACATTATGTTTTGAAAACTCCATAATTTCTTTTAATTCTTCCCAATAATCTACATCTTCAAATGCCATTTTTTCAACAGGTGCTCCTGTTATGATCATTCCGTCGAATTTTTCATCCTTCACTTCATCAAAGGTTTTATAAAATGTTCTTAAATGTTCATTAGATGTATTTACAGATTTATAAGTTCTGGTCTTAAGCAAGACCATTTCTATTTGTAATGCAGTATTTCCTATTAACCTAACTAGTTGAGTTTCTGTTTCAATTTTTGTAGGCATTAAATTCAGTATCAAGATTTTAAGAGGTCTTATATCTTGATGAACTGCTCTTTCCTTTGTCATAACAAATATATTTTCTTTTTTTAGTGTATCTATTGCAGGTAAGTGTTTTGGTACAACAATTGACATATAAACAATCCCTTTCCTTAATAGCTAATTACTTATTATCCGTTGTATTTAGCTATTTCTAAGTGCTTGATCGAAATCTTCAATTAAATCATCTATATCTTCAATACCTACAGATACCCTTATTAAATCTGGTAATACACCTGCTGCTATTTGTTGCTCTTCTGTTAATTGTCTATGCGTTGTACTCGCTGGATGAAGTACTGATGTTCTAGCATCTCCTAAATGTATAACAAGTGCTGCTACTTTTAGATTTCGAGTGAATTCCTTAGCAGCCTCTATGCCACCTTTTATACCAAAAGTCATTATTCCACTTGCCCCAAGTGGTAGATACTTCTCCGCTAATTCATTACTTTTATGACTTTTTAGTTTTGGATAACTAGCCCAATTTACTTTTGGATGATTTTCTAAGAAAGAAGCAAGTTTCAAAGCATTTTCACTATGTCTTTCCATTCTAAGATGAAGAGTTTCCAATCCATTATGCATAATAAATGCATTAAACGGACTCAAACAGCATCCTAAATCTCTCAAAAGCTGTACCCTTGCTTTTGTAATAAATGCAGCTGCCCCAAATGTCTCTGCATATTTCACCCCATGATAACTAGGGTCTGGCTGAGTTAATTCTGGATATTTCCCATTATCCCAGTCAAAGTTTCCACCATCAACAATAATTCCACCTAAACTTGTAGCATGCCCATCAATATATTTTGTTGCTGAATGCACAACTATATTTGCCCCATGTTTCAATGGATTACATAAATAAGGAGTGGCTAATGTGTTATCAACTATAAATGGTACCTTCATTGTTTCTGCTACCTTAGCAAATTTATCAAAATCTAAAACATTAAGTCCAGGATTTCCTATTGTTTCTCCAAATATGGCTCTTGTATTATCTTTAACTTTGCTAGCTATTTCATCATAGCTAGCATCTGGATTGACAAATGTAACTTCTATTCCTAATTTCTTAAGGGTAGATGCTAATAAATTCGTAGTTCCACCATAAATTGTCGATGCAGCAACAATATGTTGTCCTGCTTGACATATATTAAGGAAAGTAACTAATGATGCAGATTGCCCCGATGATACTGCAAGTGCTCCTACTCCACCTTCTAGTAAATTAACTTTCTCCTCTAATGCCCCCACAGTAGGATTACTGATTCTTGAATACATATGTCCCTCTCTTTTTAAGTCAAATAAATCAGCTACCTCATCAGGATCAGAATATTTATAAGTTGTACTTTGATAAATTGGTAAAACTCTTGGCTCACCAGATTTCGGATCATAATTCCCTTGTATACAAATAGTCCCTTTTCTAAATTCCTTTTGCATAATAAAGCCCCCTTTTTTATTAGTTAACAGTTTACAGTACTCAGTTATGCACACCTTTCACTTACGTGAAAGCTTTTAATTTAATAAACTCTCATTAACTGCTAACTGTGCATTGTGCACTAAATATATCTATATCTATATCTACATAGTAGTATATCTTTATTTATACACACCATACACTTTATAATAAAAAAACCACTTCTCTGATAAGAAGTGGTAGATTATACAGTATTATTGTATCTCTCTTTACCTCTTCTCATCTCTCAGGATTATTCCTGTAAGAATTAGCACAATTCCAATTTTATATCTTTCAATTCAACTATTGATTTATACCCAGTCAGAACTCGTTAGTGCATAAATCAAGTCCCTCAATAGAATCTCTTAATATAACAATTGGCTGTTGCCGGGTTTCATTGGGCTCATCCCTCCACCACTCTTGATAAGAATATAGTTTTTTATTTAAAAACTATTTTACATCTATTTTTCAAAAATTTCAAGTTTTTTTTTGCAAAATTGCAAAAATTATTTTTACTCATCAAAATATTTATTTTTATAGTATCATCCTAGCTGTTTAGGAAAAAATAATATTACATTCTTTAAAATTTACTTCAAAGAGGGGCTTTATGTGAAAAATGATGAATTAAAGGTTATAAAAAAAGCAATTATCCATGAAATTGAAGGTTATGAATTTTATAAATTAGCTTCTGAAAAAGCTGACAGTTTAGATACAAAAAATGCATTTATAGAGTTAGCAGACGAAGAATTGACTCATATTGAATGGTTGAAGAAACTTTTTAATAATATTGATTCAGATAAAAGCCATAAATTTGATTTAGCTTTTATAGAAAGCCCAGAATCCGCTAATGTCTATGATTGGTCAAACCTTGATAGAAGAGATGCAGCCCTTGCTGTTTCAGTATTTGGGATTGCTATTCAAATGGAAAGAACATCTATTGATTTTTATGAGAATGCTGCTAAAAATTCATCTGTAGAAAAAGCAAAAGAGTTATACCTTATATTAGCTAATTGGGAAAAAGCACATTTAGAGCATTTTAGCGAAAGATATGAAGAATTAAGAGAAGCTTGGTGGTCTAAACAAAATTTTGCACCTTATTAGAAAATGCGAAAAATATTCGCATTTTCTAATCTCCATATAGCATTTCAATTCTATCCCCGCCGTTATCTTTAGCTTCTTCCATAAATTCATAACATTTATTGATAATTTGATCAGGCATATCTCCAGTAGATTCCATTATAGCTACACTAATAGTTATTGATAATTCTACATCTTCAAATTGGTATTCCCTTATTACTTTTCTTATTTTTTCTGCATATTCACTGGCTTCTTGTCTATTTGTTTTTGGCATTATCACTAAGAAACAATTACTATCATATCTCCCAATAGCAAATGGACTTATTAAATTTTCTTTTATTAAGTCATATACCTTATTTAATACACTATTTCCTAAATCATAACCATAAGTTTTATTAATACTTTTAAAGTGGTCAATATCAATCAATCCTACACTTAACTCTTCATAATTTACCCTTGAATATTCAACTTCTTTCTTTAATATTTCATGTATATATTCATGGCTAAACGCTCCTGTAACCTTATCTTTTTCACTCAAGCTTTTAATTTTTCTATTACATTTCTTTACTTCAAATAAAAGTTCATTATTGAATTTTTCTGTATTACTTTCATAATCAACTAACATTTCTCCTATTTTTAAACTAATATGATTTTCTATCTTCCCTTTAAACCGCGTAGTTGTATAAATCAAAATCATAAATACTATAATATTTATGAAAATTATATAACTTATATTTTGATTCAGCTTCTTTTCTCGTGAATCATTATTAAATGCCTCTATTGTAGGATATGTTATTTCAGCTCCTACAACCCATTTTAATTGAGGAATACTAATTACATAAGCACCTTTATTTTCTTCAATATTTGTATCTGGGTTTGTTTTATAATAATTCACAAAACTACCTGTTAAATTTTTTTTAGCAACTTGCAACTCTTTTTGAGTAATTTTGATGCCTCTACTATCTTGTAAATTCCAGATATTTTTATCTAAAATATTTTTATTGGAACTATTTGTGAGCACATTTCCTTTATAATCAAATATAAAAATATTACTAAGGTTTTTATAACCAAATTTTATCGAATTAATCCATTGAAATATTTTAGCAGTATCTTTAGAAATATAATCATTCAAAAACTCTTCACTACCTATATAGTAATCTAAAGGTTCAAATTTTGTCATATAAATTATTTTTTTATCAATTTCATTTTTATCATTTTCCCATAACTCATATATATATCCCTCTTCATTACTTTCAGATAAACTTATACTGCTATTCTGTATTATATCCCCATTCTCATCCTTTGTACTAACTAAATGCTTGTCTATTTCATTGTCATTATTTTCTACTATCACTTTTCCATCTATATCTCTAATAAAATAAGTATTGTAGCCTTCATCATATTTTATATTTTCAACTGCATCATTAATTATTTTTTTCAATTCTTTACGAGACAAATTTTTATTATTATCATAAATTTTCATAGCTATATCATACAATCTATCTGTTCTATCTTTAAGCGTAAACTTTAAATCATTTTCTCCTTCACTTATTGTGAATTTCAGATAATCTACTACACTATTTACTATATATTTTGCTTCATTATCTGATGATTCTTCATATTCACTCTTCAAATTCCTCTTTTCATTGGAATAATTTTTTTGTTCTTCTAATATCCAAAATATTGTAACAAAAATAGAGCATATTAAAATGACTATTAACATTTTTATGTAAATTTTTTTTATATCATTGCTTGTGCTTTTCATTCATCCCACCCACTTTACATCAACTTAGTTAGTACTCCTCTTTATTATACCATTATTTGTAAATAATTTCCTATATTTTTACAAATAATTATTTAATATGGTTAACCCACAAAAAGTAAGTTGAACTAAAATCAACCATAATATCTACCACAGATTGATACGTTCTGACGCTATATATTGTTGTCGAAGTTCAACTAAATTACTTTTTGTGGAATAACCTTAATATAAGTTTTATCTTTTTTTAGCTTATAAACCCACTTTTATAACAGAATTCAAAAAACCTGAAGTCATCACGACTTCAGGTTTTTTATTGTAACTTATGTTTTAAAATAATGTTGAGTTTAAAAATCAAGTTGGTAATTTGAATGAAAAAACGAAAACCTATTTACTGCCAACTATAAAGTATCACTACATACCTTAGGTAGAGTAGATCCTCCATATGGCATCACAATTATATCACTATCTTCACCTAATAATTCTGTTGCACTATCTAGTGCGCCTTGAAGTGAACTATAAGGCTCTAAGAAAATATTTTTAACTAAATCATCATCAAGGTCAGATACTAAGAATATCCTAGCTTTTTGTAACACCATTGAAATTGCTGCAGCTTTATGGCCACCTAATTTAAAGTTTTCCTTAATTTTTGTTATTAGATCTTCTGATTTCTCAGCAGTTGTTAACCATTCTTCAAAAACTGCTGATCCTAATCCCTCTTTACATGATGCTAAAAGAATAATTATACCGCCATCTCTTACAGCATGTTTTGAGTTATCTAATCCCTTTTGAGCTTGATATAAATTGATATCTTTAGGATATCCCCCTGGTGAAACAATAACTATATCAGCTGGTTTATCTAGTTTCACTTTATATAATTTATCTAAGAATTTACATCCTTCTCTATGTGCTTCCATTATATCTCCAGCAACAGCCTTACGGATAACTTTTTTTTCATCTAAAACCACATTAACCATAAAATCTAAATCAATTACTTTAGTTACTTCATCAATATCGTTTCTAAGAGGATTAGAATCTAACTCTCCTGCTTTTGATTGTTCTTGAACCATCATTGTATGATTTGCTTGAATAGTTTCTTTATCACAAACTCCTGGTAAAATTGCCTTAGCTCCACCGCTATATCCCGCAAAATAATGAAACTCAATATTACCTAAACATATTCTTCTATCCGCCTCTACTACTGGTCTGAAAACATTGATAGGTGTTCCTGCTTTAGTCTTTCCAAGACTTACACAATCAGCAACATCAGAATCAACACAGTTAACTCTTTTATAAATATCTTCTCCTACCAAATACTTTATTTCTTCTTCAGTATGCATTCTATGACTTCCAAGACCAAACACAACAGTAATATCTTCATCAGGAATATTAGCTTTATTAAGCTCTTCAACTACCAATGGCACAACTACTTTACTTGGCATGGGCCTTGTTATATCACTTGTTATTATAACAATTTTTTCCCCAGGCTTTACTATATCTTTTAGCCTTTTAGAGCCTATTGGTTCATTTAAAGCTCTTTTAACTTCATCCGCACCAGTAGTTTCTACTGGTACTTCATTAGGCTTTAATATTCCCAATACCCTACTATCTTCAATTTCAATATTTATCTTTTCTTTCGCAAAACCTAATGATATATCCATATTAACACCCCGTTTAATACAGTTAACAGTTGAAAGTGGTCAGTTTTCAGTTAATGGTAACTTTCGTTAAAACGAAAGCTCTTAATTAAAGCAAAAGAGTAAAAACACTTCTTATCATCATAAATGATAAGTTCTTTAAATGTTTATACTCCAATTTACTCAAAGATTTTCGGAGAAAATCAACCATAACTGTCAACTGTAACCTGTAAACTGTAAACTATTTTTTTATAGTCTCGCAACTCCAGATTTTCTTGCTGCTTCTGCTACTGCATTAGCTACTGTAGTTTTAATTTTTGGATCAAATGGTGCTGGAATTATATAATCCTCTGCTAGTTCTTCATCACTAACAATAGAAGCAATAGCTCTAGCTGCTGCTATTTTCATTTCTTCATTGATATCTTTTGCTCTTACATCAAGAGTTCCTCTAAATATAGCTGGGAATGCAAGAACATTATTAATTTGATTAGGGAAGTCTGAACGTCCTGTTCCAACAACTCTTGCTCCAGCTTCTTTAGCTAAATCAGGCATTATTTCAGGCACAGGATTTGCCATAGCAAAAACTATAGAATCATTTGCCATTGTTTTTATCATTTCAGGTGTTAATACTCCTGGTGCTGAAACGCCTACAAATATATCGGCTTTTACTATAGCATCTTTTAGAGTACCAGTTTGCTTTGATTTATTTGTGATTGTTGACATATATTGTTGAGCAGGATTCATCCAATCTGCTCCTTCAACCAATATACCAGCTCTATCACACATAGTAACATTTTCAGCGCCTGCTAAAATCAAAAGTTTGCAAATAGATATGCCTGCTGAACCAGCACCATTTATAACTATCTTTGCATTTTCTAATTCTTTTTTAACTAATCTTAATGCATTTAACAATCCAGCTAAAACTACAACAGCAGTTCCATGCTGATCGTCATGGAATATAGGAATATCGCATTCCTCTTTTAATCTTCTCTCTATTTCAAAACATCTTGGAGCTGCAATGTCTTCTAAATTAATTGCTCCAAAACTTCCTGCTAACAACTTTATAGTTTCAACAATAACATCAACTTCTTTGGAACGTATACAAAGTGGGAACGCATCAACATCTGCGAACTCTTTAAATAATACACATTTACCTTCCATTACAGGCATAGCCGCTTCTGGTCCAATATCCCCAAGACCTAAAACTGCTGTTCCATCAGTAACAACTGCAACTAAATTCCCTCTTCTTGTTAAAGTATAAGAAAGATCCTTATCATTGCTAATAGCTTTACAAGGCTCAGCTACTCCCGGAGTATAAGCTAAAGATAAATCTTCTCTAGTCTTCACAGGAACTTTACTTATTACTTCAATTTTACCTTGCCATTCTTCATGCATTTTCATTGCTTTTTCTTTAATATCCATATTGTTTTTCATTGAGCACTGTAGTACGACTCAATAAACTCCCTCCCCTTTTTAATTCTCATGAAAATATTTATTACTGCTATAGTTATAGCAGTAATAAATATCTAACATTCATAAAATTATACCAATAATTTTATTACAATTCAATTGTAGAAATGAGTTACCTATTAATATATCAAAGTTTAAGAGCTTCTCTAATTTGTTCTACACCAGTTTCTAAACTTGTTAAAACAGGAACTTCAATATCACTTAATAATGGTAATAAATGATACATGCTTCCTTGAGCAAGTACAATAACATCATTAGTTTTTGCAGCTTCTTTTATTGTGTCTATAACAATTTTATTATGTTTTTCTCTATCGTTATCTATTAATAAAGCTTCATAAGCTCCTTCTGCAAAACATCTATTTACTTTTACTTCTTTATTCATTAATTTTGCATTATATTCAACTAATCTTGAAGAAGGTTCGATAGTTGATATAGCTGTAGCAATAACCGCTATGTTAGTACCAAGTTTAACTGCTTCAGCAGCCATAGGCTGATCTATCTTAATGTATGGTATACTAATTTGTTTTTGTGCCACATCTGCAGCTTCACCAACAGAAGAACATTGATTCAATATAAGTTCTGCACCCATCGCTTCTGCAGTTACAGCATATTTAGAAATTCTTTTCACGATTCCTGGAGTTAACCCTTTGTTAGCTAATGCTTCTTGTAATAAGCTATCATCAATTATATTGATCATTTCAACCTCAGGAAGTTTTTCTCTAAATAATTTTTTTAAATCCTCAACTGAATATAAAAACGTATGAATAACAGCTACTTTTTTCTTCATTTTCATGACCCCTTTTCATATACTTAAATTGAATTTTTATTTTACTTTCTTCATAGCCTCTATTAAAGGTAACTTTACACCTGATAAAAATCTAACCATAGCGCCGCCTGCAGTACAAACATAATTAATTTTATCTAAATCAATATATTTAGCTGCTGCACTTACTGTATCTCCTCCACCAATTACTGAATATCCTTTTGCCTCAGAAATTGCTGTCCAGATTTCTTTAGTTCCAAATTGAAATAATTCATTTTCATAGACTCCTGCTGGTCCATTGACAAAAATTGTTCCAGCTTCCGATAGTTCTTTTCTGAATATTGCGACAGTTTTAGTTCCAATATCCATAAACATTTCTTCTAAAGGTAACTTATCAACGTCTACTTCCATTCTTTGCCCATCTTTTTCATATGCAAGATCTACTGGAAATATAATTTTATCTGGGTAATTTGTAAGATATTCTTTAGCTGGCTCTACGAATACATCTAATGATTTATCTTTTATAAATTTCTCTTTTACATCACCTAATTTATATCCTTTAGCTAATAACATTATTTCTCCAGTTAACCCTGAAGCCAATATTTTATCTGCAGTTCCATTCTCAAGTACTTGTTTCATCATACCAAAAGCATCTGAAATCTTTGCACCTCCAAGAACAAAAACTGAAGGATGCTCAGGATTTTTCATAACTTTAGTTAATGCATCAAGTTCTAATGACATCAATTTTCCAGCTGCAGATGGTAATAATTCTTGAAATGCAACCATAGAAGGAGCATTTCTATGAGCTGCTGCAAAAGCATCATTTACATAGCAATCTACCAATGGAGCAAGATTTCTAACTAAATAAGTATTTAGCATTTCTTCCGGTTTAAGTTTAACAGCATCTTCAAAAGTAGAAATTTCTTCTGATAAATATCTTAGATTCCCTAACAAAACAGCTTCTCCTGGTGCAAGACTTTTGACAGCTTCTTGTGCTGCTGGCCCTGCAACATCATCAATATATCTAACATTAATTCCTAATCTTTCTGATAATTTTTCAGCATGTTCATTCATAGGTATTAGATTTGCATAATCCAAAGTATCACCTTGATGGGCAATAATAGCTAATTTAGCTTTGCTGTCAATTAAATGTTTTAAAGTAGGTATACTTTTATTTATTCTATTTTCGTTTACTATTTTTTTAGTTTTTGGGTCAATTGGAGAGTTGATATCAACTCTCAGTAACACTGTTTTGTTGTAATAATCAAACTCCTCCATTGACTTAATTCCACTATTATTCTTTATTTCCATTTTGCCATCCCCAAATATTCATTAGTTTTAGCAGTTCCTTCTTCTCTTGTTTGTTGCATTCCTAAAGCAGCTCTAACAGCATCCATAGTTTCTGGAATTGTAACTGATTCTTGTGGAATGTGAATTCCAAACATTACATCTTTTCCTGATTTTACAACAGTATCTTTCCAAATACTTATTTCATACATATCTCCTCTTGGGTTTCCAAGATCTCTTGCATATCTAAATAAAGATGCATTTCCTAAGAATCCTTCATCAATGCTAACAACTCTGATTCTATCGTGACCTTCAAATGCTTCAATTACTTCTTCAACTGTAACATCGTTCTTAGGAGTTGCTACTACTGTAATGAAATGTCCGTGAGTTACTGGAGTATGTACAAGTATTCCAGTTGCATTAACATGTGGCATTATTGTCATAAGATCAACTGCTTGGTGGTTTGGAGCTTTGTCTACTTTCAATGCATTTGTAAGACCTCTATGATAATCACCTGGATCTGCTACACGTCTAACGATTGTAATTGCAACTTTTTCCATTCCAACTTTTCTATCTAAACAATCAATTGCTCTTATTAATCCTGTTGTATTACAAGAAGTTAATTTTAAGTAGTCTTTATTTAATCCCTTTTCAAAGTTTGCATACCCATGGAAGAATACATCTGCTACATCATTTTTTTCTCCACCTTGGAATACAGCCTTAACTCCATACTTTTCATACATTTTCTTATTTTTAGCTCCAATACCAGCACCAGTAGCATCTAAAACTATATCAACTTTTTGAACTAATTCTTCCATTGTTCCTGATACAGGAATACCTGCTGCTTCTAAAGTTTCAACGCTTTCAGGTGTTGCTGCATACAAATCATAAGGCATTCCCTTCTCTTTTAATGCTTTAACTGAAATCGTTGGTGCTACATCTATAATCCCTACTAGTTCCATATCTTTTTGTAGTGATACCCCATCCGCTAATCTTTGTCCTATTACTCCATATCCTGCAACTGCTACTTTAACCATTAAAAATCCCTCCACCTTTTTTTATAATTTTTCTCTATGTCTTTTCTTTAAGAATCATCTTTTATGTGGATATATAAAGCAACTTGCATGCCAACTTTTTTTATATAAGATATTGACTAGAAATGGCTTAAATACTTATAAAATAAACATTGTATTTTTCTCCTTGTTGCATTTTCTCAACACTTTTTAAATTATTTTTTTCTTTAGTAATCCAATATCCAGTTATTTACTCATTTAAACAAAAAAAGAACAACGTTGCATTTTCTCAACGTTGTTGCATTTTAGCAACATACTTATTTAATTATTATTTTCAATATATTTCTTTCTTTTTCTAACAAAAGTAGCAGGATCTATTTCTAGTTCTTTTGCAGCAGCCCTTACATTTCCATGCTTCTTATAGGATTTTTCAATAAGATTTTTTTCTACTATTGCAACAGCTTCTTTAAGAGGCATTATAGTATCTAAAATATTTTCTTTATTTTCTTCAAACTGGGATAATATTGATTTGGGTAAGTTTTCCTTAGTGATAATATTATCTGAAGATAAAACTACTACTCTCTCTATAATGTTTTTCAATTCTCTAATATTTCCATACCAATTATAGTTATATAACACCTCAATAGCCTCATTACTCAGATGTTTTTCAAATTCATATTTACTATTAAAAAGGGAAATAAAGTATTTTATAAGAGGTATTATATCCCCCCTTCTTTCTCTTAAAGGTGGTATATTAATTGGCAATACATTTAATCTATAATATAAATCTTCTCTAAACTTCTTAGCTTTTATCATTTCTTCAAGGTTTCTATTAGTTGCCGCAATTATACGAACATCTACTTTTCTCGGTATAACTCCACCAATTCTTGTAACTTCACCCTCTTGCAAAACCCGGAGTAGCTTTACCTGCATATTTAAAGGAAGTTCTCCTATCTCATCTAGAAAAAGCGTGCCTCCGTTAGCCTCTTCAAAAATACCTAGGTTTCCTTCTTTTTTAGCACCTGTAAAAGATCCTTTTTCATAACCAAAAAGTTCTGACTCTATAAGGTTTTCAGGAATTGCTCCACAATTTATCTTTAGAAATTGCTTTTCTTTCCTTTTGCTATGCTTGTGAATATACTTTGCTGCTACTTCTTTTCCTACTCCTGTTTCTCCTAATAATAAAATTGTTGTATTTACACTAGCTATCTTCTTTAACATGTAGACTACTTCAATCATCTTTTTATCTCTAGCAACTATATCTTCATTTTTAATAAGTTGTTTTTTTAGTTCTTCTAGTTCAGTAAAATATATTTGAGCAAGATTCTTATTCTCCTCAAGTTCATCTTTTAATCTTTCAAGTTCTGTTATATCACGTACATTTGTAACCACCATGGAAATTTCTCCATTATCGTCAAACACAGGTTTTGCAGTAACAAAAGCCTTTTTACCAGTTATAAATTCCTGCTGCATAGTTACTGTTTTCTTTTGCTCTAATACCTTTAAGGAAGATGAACAAGATATAATCCCTTTCTCCACAACCTCTCGCATATTCTTTCCACAAAATTCTGACCATGATACTCCTGTTATTCTCTCATAAGATTTGTTTATTCTAAGTACATTTGCTTCGCTATCTGTAATAAATATTCCATCATAAAAAGAATCAAGGATAGTATTTGTATAATTTAAGAGTTCTTTACTTTTATCTAATTCTTCTTTACACCAATTATCTATAATAACTAAGACTATTTTCCCATTATTATCATCTATTAGTTTTTCATATTCAAACATCTTACCTAGAACATTAATTTTACCTTGAGTATTATTCTTATCCCTGATAATTTCATTAATGCTATCAATATTAATAACTCCATCTTCTTCAATTTTCAATATTGATTTTGCTTTATTGTTGCTATAAATCAAATTTCCACTAGGATTAAATACAGCTATACCAACAAGATTTAAATCATTTGAAAGATAGTCCATAATTCTACCTCCTAAATTTTTTTATGGAGCTCTTACTTAGGAATCGTTAAAAAATAACTTCCACTATAGATGTCTCAGCTCAGTAATTAATTTATACATGTCCATAACTCGTTGGTACGTCGAGATTTTGCACATGTATAAATTAAATTTCGCGGTAGAATCTCTATATATTGCCATCAAAAATTGTAAAACCATCAATGAAGATAAACCTTACGTAAACTTAATTTATCAAAGTCCAAAATCTCAGGTTTTAGTGAGTTATGGACTTGAATAAATTAATAGTTGAAGTAGTTTATCTATATTTTGATGACAAAAGTGGAAAATAATTTTTGAGCCGACCCTTAATTAATTATATCAGAAAAAGCTGACGTCACAACGGCAGCTTTACATAAATCTATTTATTCTAAAAAGTATTTTCCTTAACAAAAGACACCATATATCCTCTTACTCTTTCCATTAACTATAACCTGTTCTTCTTTAATTTCTCCAACTATAGATTTTTCTTTTCTAAAATCAAAAACTAGCAGATATCCTTCTTCCATTCCATGTTGTTCTAAATATTCACCAAGTTGTAATAAACCTTTTTTATGATATCCTTCTCCGTACCTCAGGGTCGGCTTAAGAATTAGTTCTACTTTTCTTTCAAAAATATGAACGCTTCAATCATTTTTTGAAAGAAATTAGTAGAAATTATTCTTCAACGATCCCTTTCATTAATAAATAAGATTTATAATTGTATTGTGACATAATTATACTCTTATCTTTTATTACTATTTATATAATTATATACCCACATATAACTTGTTCATATATTTTATTATTAATCTTACAAATATTTTGTTTGTTTTCTAATATACCATAAGTCGAACCTCGTTTAATCACAGGATTATCTAGATTATAAGCAATTTCATTTCCTTCTATAACTATTTTTTTAACCAACTCTTTTAAACTATTATTATTTTTTATACGCGTACCTAATATTATATTCTTTTTAAAAGAAATAAAATTAAAATACTATAAATAATGAGTTCAATAATATAATAAATATATATTCCTAAGTTTTTCTTCTTTTTTTCTGCAAAAATTTTTATTAATCTGAAAAGTGGTATTAGAAATGCAATGCCATATATTATAAAAATATACGGTGTTAAAGTTTTACGTATATTCATTACAATAAGTAGTAAAATCATAAAGAAACTACAAGTATAATCAATATATTTAAATATGTTTCTTTCCATTAAAGTATCCCCCTCGATAATAAAAGTACCTATTTGATACATTGAATTTATGTGGGCTTCGACTTAATGCTATCGAATTATTAAATACTAAAAGGTACTTCGGATGAAAAATTTATCTTATTTTTAAATTCTTCATCTAACACTATTTTAATATATGCTACGGCTACATAATCACCTTTTATTAAACCTTCTTTATAATAATCATTAACGTAATCTTGACTAAATAAATACTCTTTTTTACTTTTAATAACTGACGAACATCCTATGTCAAGAATATCAGTGCCCAATTGAAGTTTACCATTTTTATGTCTTAATGATATTGCAACAATAGGTTCACCATGATATATGGTTATTTCATCTTCATTCCCCAAATATCTTACGGTTGCAGTAATATCTAATGGATTAGTCGTAAATAAATCATCCATATTATAAACATTTTTAGCAGTAGATATAGTAAGTTTAAAATCATCTTCCACAACTGTTGAACTATTACCAGAATTCTCAAAATCTCGTTTGAATTCATTTTTTTGAGTATATCATGTAAACAATACAATGATAGCCAAAAATCACTTTTATATATTTCATTTGAATATCCTCCACTTTGTATGTACATAAACATTTGTAGTCTCAGTATAATTTTTTAATTAGTTTTAGCAGATATATTTAATTCTCTAACTATATTTTGATATTTGGAGTAAACCGGGAAACCAATTCCAACAACTCTGTGTTTACCTACTATGGAATATTTGTTTTCTCCTCCAAAAGAACCTTCATATATTAAGATTTGTACACCACTATAACTTGTCTATAGCATCAAGCATTATACTATTATCCGTAATGTCTTAGAATTCACAAAAAATCTACTGACTGCGCGATCTTTGTATATTCTCTTTCATAAAATTATGCCAATAATTTTATGACAATTCAATTGTAGCGATTCAATTGTTAATGAGGACCAGTCCTCGTAGCGAGGAGGCTATGTAGACGAGCTTGCTTACCAGCTAGTATAGTCCAGCTTTGCTGGACGCACCCATAGTGGGCAAAACTTGTTTGGACCACTTGCTTATTTGAGTTAAATAACATAATAAAAGACATTGTAGCTTTGTTACTTATTATTGAAAGATATAATAAAGTTTACTAGATGCGAGAGTTTTTTTAGAAACTCCTTTTTAATTTTTACTTGTTAATAATCTTCTTATTTTTTTCCTAATTTTTTTGGATAATTCCACAAAAAACCTAAAAATTTTTGTGAAGTTAATAATCGCTCCTACCATATCTGCTACCTTACCATAAAATATACCAATTATTACAACTACTAAAAACCCAACAATAGTTTTCACTTAAATAACTCCTATCAATTTTCATTAGACTACTATTTTTTACATTATTTCTTTAATGTAACTACAAATTTAAAATAATATAATACACCCTTCTCTTGTTTTATTATATCATATCCTTGGAATCATTATTTTATCATAAATTAAAAAGCTCATGTTTATCTTGTCCTTTTTTTGACATAAGACCACATTAAATAAACTAAAAGAATTGCCTCTGAATAAATCCTGAGACAGTCCCTTTACAACATTCTATTTTTTAGTATTTAAACCCACCAATAACACTTGATGTAAAAAGTTGTTTATAGTTTGAATACTTAAATGATTAAATCTAATAAGTTAAATTATAGTATGTTGTCCCAGTAATTGTATTAGAATCAAGCGGTATATATATAGTTGCAGGTCCTACTCCTATACCCATATATCCTTTATAGGTTAAATTATAATCATGTTTTATTCTTGTATTGCTAACTTTACTACAAGTAGAAGAATTTACTTTGGTTAGTCTATTTGCTCCTCCCAATGTCAATTCTTCAATACTTCCTTGATCATGAGATATAATTTCTAAATTCGATATAGTAGCACCTTCACCTGGATACTGTACCCAATCATACTTATAAGTTACAGCAACAGACTTCTTAATAGTCAAATCTTGCTTAAGATTTGTTATATCAGACAATGTCTTAGTTTCAATTTTAGTTCCAGAATAACCTGAAGATAATCTTCTAGTTACCAACCCATCCATAGACAAACTTGACATTCCTAAAACATTATTTAATAAACTTTTATCATCATCTATGTCAATAGGAATATTAACTTCTCTTTCAGGTTCAACATTTATTTGTTTTTTATGTTTAATAATATATTTTTCTATTTCATCAATTGACATTGATGATTGTAATATAGGAACATTACTTTTATCTAAATTTAATTCTTTTACTTTTTCTGGACTTAAAGCTTCTAAATCATATTTATTTAGTAATTCAACTAACTCCTTTTTTTTAGTACTTGATTTTGTAGAAAATTCACTTTTCATATTCTCTGATGCAAATACTGACGTTGGCATAATTATAGTAAAAATAACTATGACCGCTATTATTTTCTTTAAAAACTTCATAAAGTGTCACTCCTCTTATTTTATCGCACCTAATTTTTTATTGATTTCTCATACTTTTTACTCAGAACTTTCTTTAAATTTTAAATGTATTTCTATAGGATATTTTCTAAAGACTACACTCAAATTTTTTTCATTTAGAAATATATAATTAACTTAACTCCAAACATAATAAGTCAACCATATTTATAATTAATACACGTGAATTAATTGTTTTCATCTCTATTACTGTCGACACAATCTACTATATACTAAACCCATAGCCTGTACAACCCATCTTACATGAAACGTGCTTTTTCTGTCATGAAATGTCCCCCAATCCATTTCATGACAAAATATACCCGTTTCATGCAACTTCTATTGACTCTGCACTTAGTTTGAGTTAATGTCAAAGTAATTTTCAGCGAGTTTTAAACAAATACAAATTAAATTTCACGGAGGAAAATTTTATAATGCAAATAAATAACTTTATAAAAAACTTTTCTAACACCATAGCAAAAAAAACTAATGTCTACTGAAGACATTAGTAAAATAGAATATACTATAAAAACTTTTTTCTATGAAATTGTCAAAATTTCATTATTGATTATTTTATTTGCCTTTTGGGGACAAATTGATAAATTTATATTTGCATTTATTTTATTAACATCAATAGGATATTTTAGTCTAAATACCTAATATTAAATACATAAAAGCTTAATAAGCAACTTCTTCTATTCTTCTAACTGCCACATTTCATTAGCTTTAATAAGCATTTCCTCTAATTCAGTTTTATGTTCTTGAAATTTTTCAATTGCAATCTTGTCCTCTTTATCTATTGGATTCATATTTTCATCAACATATATTTCATATGCTCCACCTTCTTCTTGTATTCTAAACCCATACTCATATCCACCAAATATTAATGGCCATATAATTAAAAGCTTACCTTTTTCATAATTATCAACTGCTAAATTTCCTGTATACTGCAAGTAATCTGGTTTTTTTACATGATAATTATATCCGTCTTCTTTCTTTATACCATAGGAACTATTCTTTATTTTGGGTATATCTTTTATGTATTTTTTATATTTAATAGTTGTTATTGAGAACCAACTCAAATTCAAAACAACAAACCCAAGTATGATAACTCCAAAGATTTTTTTCACATTAATTTTTCTCATAAATCCACCACCTTATTTCCTCTCTTTTTTATGTCTTCATCATGTGTAACCAGTATAATTGTTTTCCCTTGTTTATTTAGTTTTTTTTAAATATTGAGAACATCTCCTGCATTCTTTTTATCAAGAGAACCTGTTGGTTCATCTGCCAATACAATTTCACATTTTTTTAGCATCAACCTAGCTAAAGCTACTCTTTGTTGCTCTCCACCTGATAAGATAATCTAGCAGCTTTAATTTCTTTTATTTTTTGATTGTTTTCCTCAATTTCTTTGTTATGTTTGTCCAATATTTTTTCAGCTTCTTCTAAACTAGAAAATTTTTGAGGAATAATATGATCAGGTATTTCTTCCGCACTTATTATTTTATCTCCATATCTACCAATAGTTATTTTATCTCCTATATTAAAATCATTTGTTGTTTCCATTGCACTTACAGGAAAAACACTACTGATAATAATAGTACAAACTAAAACCATACATTTAAAAACTTTTGTAAAATTTTTTATCTTTCTTAACTCTCCACAAGAAATTATTTTTTGTTTTTTTTATTCTTTAAAATTTTGATAATCTTAATAATTAAATAAATTTGAACTAAAAAACTTATTGAATTTATAATATGCATAGTTATCAGAATAGCAGTTATAGACATTTATTACTCCTTTAACAAATATATTTTATAAATAATTCAATAAATTAAATACCTGTATAATAAAATTCTGTATAAAGATCTTTATTACTATTTTAATTTTTCTTAACATTTAATCTTCTTTCTGTTCAAATCTCTTGATATTTTTGAAGTTCAAATTGATATAGACCTATATCCAATTTACAATATTTATAATAATATTCCATTTATTAAATTACAACCCGTATTACATGAAACGGTATTTTTCTGTCATGAAATGGCATCCCAATCCATTTCATGACAGAATATACCCGTTTCATGCAACTTCTATTGACTCTGGATTTATTTTGAGTTAATGTCAAAGTAATTTTCAGCGAGTTTTAAACAAATATAAATTAAATTTCACGGAGGAATATTTTATAATGCAAATAAATAACTTTATAAAAAACTTTTCTAACACCATAGCTAAAAAAAATCTAATGTCTACTGAAGACATTAGTAAAACAGAATATACTAATAGGATATTTTAGTCTAAATACCTAATATTAAATACATAAAAGCTTAATAATCAAATTGGCCAATTATTCCAACTTCCACATTTCATTAGCTTTAAAAAATAATTCCTCTAATTCGGCTTTATGTTCTTGAAGTTTTTTGATTGCAATCTTGTCCTCTTTATCTATTGAATTCATATTTTCATCAACATAGATTTCATATGCTCCACCTTCTTCTTGTACTCTAAACCCATATTCATACCCACCAAATATCAATGGCCATATTATTAAAAGTTCACCTTTTTCCATATTAGAAACCGCCAAATTTCCTGTATACTGTAAATAATCTGGTTTTTTTACACTGTAGGTAAAACCATCTTCTTTTTTTATACCATACACCCCATACTTATCTTTAGGTACAGCTTTAATAAATTTATGATACTTAACTGTTGTTATTAAAAACCAACTTAAATTCAAAATAACAACTCCTAGTATGATAAATTGAAAAATTCTTTTCCCATTAATCTTTATCATAAATTCACCACCTTATTTCCTCTTTTTTTTATGTACTCATCATGCGTAACAAGTATAATTGTTTTTCCTTGTTCATTTAGTTGTTTTAAGATATTGAGTACAGCTCCTGCATTCTTTTTATCAAGAGAGCCTGTTGGTTCATCAGCCAGTATAATATCACATCTTTTTAGCATCAATCTAGCCAAAGCTACTCTTTGTTGCTCTCCACCTGATAATGTATATACTTTTTTATTCAGTTTTTCTTCTAAACCCACAATATTCAAAGCCTCTTCTATTGATAAATTTGTCTTACAATTTTTATGAACAAGTTTTAGATTTTCTTTAACGGTTTTATTATCAACTAATGCAAAGTTTTGAAATAAAAAACCAATTTTTGTTCTAAAATAATTTAGATGCTTTCTTTTATTTCTAATATCTATTCCATCAACAATTATTTTGCCACTATCTATTTTTTCAATTGCTCCAATCATATTTAATAACGTTGTTTTACCACAACCACTGGGACCTGAAAATATGACAAAATCTCCATCTTCTATTGTTAAATTGAAATCTGTAAATACTACATTATCATCAAACTTTTTAGTTATATTTTTTATTTCAATCATAAATTTCCTCCCTTTAATATCTTCTGAATTTTAGAATTTTCAATCCTATGTATGTAAAATGTAATAACAAATAATTCTAATATCAAGATGATTGTTCCTCCGAAAGCTAAATAATAAGCTTCCTTAGTTTCCATTATTCTCGCAACAATAACCGCTATTATCATACTTAATATCGTAGTTATAACTGTCATCATAATAATTTTCCTATTTTTTTCTAACACACTATACCCCATAACTTTCTTAATAGAAAGCTCAATGGCATTTACTTCATACTCTAACCTAATAATTGAACTAATAATGATAAATTCTAAAAGTAAAATTAAAACACTAAATACTAAATTAATATATAAAATTCTTTTAGCTATTATCCAACTGTTTTTATATTTTTTTAAAACATTTGTTTTCTGAACATTTTGATCTTGTAAATTATATTCCACTAAAAATTTGTTGAATTCATCAAGTTCATCATCTGAGGATATTTTATACATAGTGTCATATAAATAATCTAATCTTTTTCCATTCAAATCATTATCGTCACTCTGACTTTTAACTTTATCCACTGCCATATTATTGTAAATAATAGCGGGATTTTTGACTAAGTTACTTCCGTATATAGTATCTTCATCTATTCCAACAATATCTACATTATCATGGTAATAAATAACATCATAATCATAATCAAATTTATTCCCTTCATTAAATCGTATATATCCTTCTAGACTACCGATAACTTCAGAACTCTCTTTCATGTTTTCAGGTAATAGAAAATAAAAATCTTTATCTAAATTAATACCTCTCAATTCATCTATTTTGTTAGATAAATAATCAAAATAGTTTGTATTTGCTAAAATACCTTCTACCCTTAAATAATCAGAAATATCTTTTAGTGCAGTTACGTGAAATTCTTCAAAAAATTCTCTGTAAAACCTTGCTTGCACACTTGCAGTTTCATCCAATCTATCTTTCATAGAGCCATCACTATTTTCAATTGGTCTATACATAAACTTAATGTAGTAATAATCTGAATGGTCTTCAAAAAAAATTTTTTGCTTATAAAGACTATAAGATTGAGAAATAAAAGCTATGTTGCTAGATATTATAAAAATCGTAATAATAGTTGTCACTAATTTTAAACCATAATTAAGTGATAATAAGTTTTTAGAGCCTTTACCATTAGAAAAAACCTCTTTTATATCATAAAAATATATATTTAAATATAATAACCCATTAATGCATAATAAAAAAATAAATGCTATAATTGAGATTTTAAAATTGAAGAATACATGAGTATATCTTGTTAGTATAAATAATATTCCTGTAAAAATTGAACTAAATACTAAAGAATCTAAAATAATATTTTTCCAAATAATTTTACTTATTTTTTCTCCCATAGACACTCTAACAACATTTTCTTTCTTTTGTAAAATTACATCATAAAAAGATAGTAATAAAATTATACTAATGATAAGTAGCCATATAGCAACTGTATTATTTCTTGACTCTTTATCAGGATAACCTTCTTTAGGATGATTACCTGCATACTTATCAATTAAATCCATTTTGAATTGATGAACTTGCCCTTTACTACCAATAATATAATAGTCATGCATATTCTCAATATTAGGTGTATTTTCAATATCATTGAATTCAATATTTATATTCCCCACAAAAAGGCTTGTGTACTTTCCTTCAAATATATTTGAATTCTCATTAATATATTTCTCAACTCCTGATGTCCCATAAATTTCGTATTCAGCAAGAGAAATATTAGGCTGAAGTCTTATATAGGTAAATACTTCAACTTCGTTGCGAGCAGCTGAATCAAGAATATCAGTAATCATTTCTTCACTAGTTATACGACTTTGTAAATATAATGTAGTATTATCATATTGAGTATAAAAATTATCTAAATAAAAAATATGACTTTCTCCTATAATTAAAAGACCTATAAACATTATTAAAAAACTAATAATATACTTAATCCATTTCATAAATATCCCTCCGTACTTCTTAGTTGCCAATATAACTTATATTTTTTTATAGTTTCTTACTTCCCCATTCTTATTTATCCATAACAATGAGGAAGTTTTTAATTTTGAATTTTATTAATAAATATAAAAATATATTATTAATATTTTATCCCATAAAGTACAGTATCAGAGTTGTGCCTAACTTCTATTTTTGCCCAGTAACCTGCTTCTGCCATATTATTAGACGAATATTTGTTTACAACCACTGCCATATGTTCCACTGAATTATGTTTTGTATGAGTGTAATCTTCATTAATCAAAAATGTATTAAATCCATATTTCATCACCCAATCCGAGCCATATACTGGTACTTCCCAAGAACTTGTAAAAGTATGTGAGCCACTCCACACTTTATATTCACTAGCAAATACAGGTTTAGATGAAACCAACATCACTAAAAGAGTTAAAGCACTAATTATTTTTTTTGATTTTTTCATAAAATTTCCTCCTTAATTTTATTATATTTTCTACTCTCAAGCGCTTGATAATAGACTCCTTATTACAAATCAAACCATAAAAGTTATATTTTTATAATAATTGTCGACACAATCAACTCTATACTAAACCCATAGCCTGTACAACCCATCTTGCATGAAACGTGCTTTTTCTGTCATGAAATGTACCCCTACCCGTTTCATGACAAAATATACCCGTTTCATGCAACTTCTATTGACTCTGCACTTGGTTTGAGTTAATGTCAAAGTAATTTTCAGCGAGTTTTAAACAAAGATAAATTAAATTTCACGAAGGGATATTTTACAATGCAAATAAATAACTTTATAAAAAGCTTTTCTAACATCATAGCCAAAAAAAATCTAATGTCTACTGGAGACATTAGTAAAACAGAATATACTATAAAAACTTTTTTCTATGAAATTGTCAAAATTTCATTATTGATTATTTTATTTGCCTTTTGGGGTCATTTTGATAAATTTATATTTGCACTTATTTTATTAACATCAATAGGATATTTTAGTGGAGGCTTTCATTTTTATAATAATATATACAGTTTTCTTTTTTCGGTAGCATTTTTTATATTTGCAATAGTTATACTGCCGACTATTCCTTTTATTAATAATCTTTATTTTTATTTTGTTATTAGTTATCTCAGTATAATAATAATTTTTTACTTTTCTCCTATACCATCAAAATCCAGACCAATAACTAGCTTTAAGCATAAAGAAAAAGCCAAAACGCTTGCATTATCAATTACACTCTTTTGGCTTGTTATATTATTTACTTTTTTTTATCATTCAAAATTTTTCACAACTGGTATATGGACTATAGTATTACAAAGTATACAACTGATAATATCAGGATGTATTAACCACGAAAAAAGCAAATAACTTTGTTTATGGAAACATTAGTTTAAAAGTTGTTATTCCATTGTTATGTGAAATTTCTATAAATCCTTTATAGGATTTTACTATCTTTTGAACATTATAAAGTCCATATCCTCTTTTTTTACCTTTTGTAGAAAATCCAATTTTAAAAAATTTATTTTTTTCTATATTATTTAACAATACTCCAGTATTTTGTACTTCTATTACCTTTAGTTCTTCTTCATTTTTCATATTAATTACTATCTTTTTATCTTTTTTATCAACTGACTCTGTAGCTTCAATAGCATTATCAATAATATTTCCAATTACCTCTGTGATTTCATAATCTTTCAATGGATATACTGGAATAGGTTTTTCATAATTAAATTTAAAATCTATATTTTTTGAATTGGCAATATTGCTTTTACTATATATTAAGGAGCTTATTATAATATTACCAGTATTAATAAGCTTGTCTTTCTCAGAAAAACTCTGTACTAAATTATCTATATAATCTTTTATCTCATCATTTCCTTCATGTTCCGCTATACCATATATTGCATGAAGATGATTTCTAATATCATGTTGTTTACCTTTAAGTTCATTCATTAAATTTTGGAGCAAAGGATTATATTCATTGTATATTTCTATAACTTTTTTATTTTCTCTTATTTTAATTATTTCATAAAAAACAATAATCACAAGCAAAGTCCATATAATTATCCCACTTAATATTAAAGGTAAATATCCCAATCCTTCAGTAATACTAGAATCCCATATGAAACTATGTATCATAAAAGGAAATATTATAATAATACTAATGAAATTAACCAACATATCTTCCTTTATATACATATCAGTTATCTTATTTATAGGTACATACTTATACACTACTAAACTGATTATTAATACACCTATACTCATTATTACTCCATTTATGAAAATATTCTCATTTATATTAACTTTAAGAAGTTGCATTACTAACATAACAAATACTTGAAAAATATAAACAAAAATAAATGCAGTAAAATAATCAAATATAGCAGCAACAAAGTTAATTTGAAATAATATCTTTAGCAATATTATTTCATAAATCGCAACTGTAACTGCTCTCATAGGTAAATTAAAATTATTAAAAACAAAACTAAATATAACCGAAAAAGCTATTAAAGCAATTATTTTTGATTTCTTTTCTCTAATTCTGTTATCTATTTTTACTATAATTAAAGAAGTACTTATTATTTCCATAGTAGATAATATTATTATTTCATATAGACCCATTAATGCCATTCCCCTTATAATTCCGTTCTTTCAAATAAATCTTTTTTATATTTTTCACTTAATAAAGCACATTCATCATAATTACTAAAACTTATCTCCCATAACCTCTTACCATATTTGCTAACCTTCAGAATGTTCTTCATATTAACAACATAAGACTTATGTACCTTTACAAAATCATTTGAACCTGCTTCGTTAATTTTAGTTTTTATTTTCTTTAAAGGTATATTATTAAATTCCAGCACGCCATTTACTGTATGAACTCTTAAGTTTCTAGCTTGTACTTCTATAAAATATATATCATCTAAAACAATTTTATAAATCACAATGCCGCTTTCAAGGGTTATAACCTTTTTTTCATCATCTTTTGTTTGTTGTTTTATACCTTTTGAAAGTTTGTTTATTGTATCAATAATTTTATCCTTACTAAAAGGTTTTTCTATAAAATCGTAACAATGATATTCTTGTAGCGCCTTTGGGAGATATGAAATATACGTGGTTATAAAAACAATATATGAGAATTCATAGTCTTCAATTGAACGAATCTCTTCTGCAATCTTCATACCTCCAATATCTGGAAGTTCAATATCAAGAAAAAATAAATCTATTCTCTCTTTTTTCAATATATCTATTGCTTCTTCTCCTGTTTCTGCAGATCGTAAATTTATATCATAAAAATTTTCATTTATTATTTTACATAGATTTTCTCTTATTACTTCATTGTCTTCAACTACAAGTATATTTATCATTTCTTTTTACCTCAATTTTTCTAAAATTACAAACAAATCTTACAAGAAATATTTTAACATATTATGTCGCATTTAACTATTTATTGTTCTATTTCTTATTTATTCTTAACCAACACATTTTGCTTTACAAAAGAGTTTTTAATCTTTTATTACAATACAAAAGCTTTCGTATAAACGAAAGGTATCCTTTACTGTGAACTGTAGACTGCAATCTGCAAACTAACTAATTTATTGTTTTTCAATAAAAAAATATCATTTTACACTAATTTTATATTGATTTTCAAAATAATATGATGTATTATTACTTTAAAGTAGTTAATTAAAACAATTCTTTAGGAGGATTTTTCATGAAATATTATGGAAAGATGTCATTATCATCAATTTTAAGGATTTTACTTGATTTATTAATGGTTGGTGGATTAGTTTTATGGGTTATAACCTTTGTTAAATATGTATTGAATACTGGAGAGTTAACTCCAAGACTAACAATAACTTATATTCTATTTGCAATTGGAGGAATTGCATCTTTAGCTATTCTTTACTATCTAAGAAGAATAGTATGTACTCTAATAAAAGTTACTCCTTTTGTTTCTGACAATGAGCGCAGTTTAAAAAGAATTTCAATTTGCTGTTTCACTATTACCTCAAATTACATAATTAATTTTGTTATAAACAAACAGTATACAGATTTTGATATTATAACCTTTGATTTAACAGGTATTCACACTGACTTTGAAGCAATGATATTTTTCTTTGCAGGGTGCTTTATACTAATACTTTCTAAGGTATTCAAACAAGCCGTTCAAGTAAAAGAAGAAAATGATTTAACAATATAAACGGGGGACAAATTATGGCTATTATCGTTAATTTAGATGTTATGATGGCAAAACGGAAAATTTCACTTTCCAATTTAGCCGAAAAAGTAGGAATTACAAATGCAAATTTATCAATATTGAAAACAGGAAAAGCAAAAGCAATTCGATTCTCAACATTAGAGGCAATATGTAGAGAATTAGATTGTCAACCTGGTGACATTTTAGAATACAAAAAAGATTAATGAGGTGATTTTATGGATTATAGAAATTCAATTAATGAAATTGATTTAACTCAGTCTAGTAATAAATGGCTAGAATATCACAATTTAAGCAAAGGAAGAAATGAAGAGATAAGAACAATTGATAGAGATAAATCATCTACTACAAAAATATGGAGTATTATCATAATACTTTTATCTGCTATAATTTTTGATACTTTTTTTATTGGAAAAAATATTGGTATTTCATTCTTCATTTATTGTTTGATACTACTTGTATGTTTTTATGTAACAAATAAAGAAACAATTAAACTTAGAAAAAGTGCAGGATGGTTCTTATTGATACCTTCTTTGTTAATATCATTTAGTTATACATTAAATAATAATATCACTTTAAGATCAATGAATATTTTAATGCTTCCTATATTATTTACTTCTAGCTTTTTGCTTATTATATATGCTTCTTTAGAATGGTATAAATTTAGATTTGTTAAAGATTTTTTCAGAAGAATTTTACCTTTAACTATAGAAAATATGTTTAAACCATTTTCATTTTCAAAAGATGTTTTTGCTTCAAAAAAAGAAAAAAAATCTTTAAATAAAGATATTATTTTAGGTATTTTAATTACTATTCCAGTATTAATTGTAATATTGTTATTACTAGCTTCATCAGATTTAGTTTTTAATTATTATATTACAGACTGGATTCCTAATTTAGATCTAGATTTTGATTTTGGACACTTTTTAAGGATTTTTATAGTTTTTATAGCTACCTTTGGTTTTATGTGGAGTTTCAATTATCCTATTCAAAGATTAATAGTTACTAAAAAAGAAAAAACTTCTGTGAGTTCATCGATAATATTAGTCTTACTAATATCATTAAATATCGTATATTTGTTATTTGCCATAATACAATCTAGCTTTTTATATACTAATGGTGGAAAAACTCTACCTGCTGGTATAACTTATGCTCAATATGCACGAACAGGATTCTTCCAACTAGTTTTAGTTACATTGATTAATTTATCAATTATATATTTTTCCACTAAATATATATGGTATAAAAATGAAAAAGCCAAGAAAATATCTAAAATTTTATTGTCTTTAATTGTGTTGTTTACTTTAAATATGCTTTATGCATCCCATTTCAAACTATCTTTATATGAAAATTATTATGGATTTACTTATTTAAGATTTTATGTTCATTATACAATTTTAACAATTTTTATTTTATTAATTATTTCTTTTGTGGGGATTTGGTCTATAAAAGTTTCTATAGCTAAACTAACATTGATATCACTATTAACAATGTATACAGTAATAAATTTCTTTAATGTAGATGGTTTTATCGCTAAAAGGAATATTCAACGATACATGGCTACTGCTAAAATTGATATGGCATATAATATAAGTCTTTCTGTTGATGCATTTGAGGAAATCTATTCTTTAAAAGACGAACTTGACTATTATATTAGCTATAATTCTAAAGAGTATATAAATAGAATAATTGAAGAGTTAGATACCTCTACTAAATGGTATGAATTTAATATTAAAAAGAATAGTATCAAGGAGTTTTTAGAAGATGAAGGATATACTGTTGAAAAATAAAAATTTATTGTTAAAAAATTATTGGTTGTCCCTTTCATTGGCTTTATTTGTACTTTGGCTTGAATATTTATCTTTTCGCACCGTAAGTTTTAGTTTGATTTTTGTATTTGCTACAGTATTATTTTCTTTGTTGTTAACTTGGACTATAACCTTAAATAATATGAAAATATCTGTACTTATGTGCCTTTGGAATTTAATAATTTCATTTGTTCCTTGGCATTTATTACTCTTTTTATTCTTTTATAAAGATAAAGCTTATATAAACAGAGGAGCCTTACCTAGTATGTTTTTTTGTGTACTTTCATTAATTGCTTTGAATATTCTTGTTTACAAATTTTTATATAAGTATTTGTTAAAGAATAAAGAAGATAACTTTTTGTTTTAGTAAAAGTTTATCTATAGGAGATGAAAATAATGAAACTAAAATTTAGTAAAATTTTATATGGTCTATTTGAGTTATTAATTGCAGTTGCAGCCTTTGCAACTGGAGGTTTAATGATACTTAACCCTAATGGAGCATATAGGAGTTTTCCTCCTGAGTTTCCCCAAGAATGGCTGACTAAAGTTCCATTTAATAATTGGTTTATACCAGGAATTATTGCTATTTTAATTTTCGGACTTGGAAATTTTTTAGCTGGAATTAATAATTTTATAAAATCTCAAAAGCATTCTGGAATTATTGGGATAATTATGGGTAGTTTATTACTTATAAGTATTATTGCTCAAATGCTAATTCTTGATGTTTATCTTATTAGCGTTGAATGCTTGATTATAGGTATCGTTCAATTGGGTTTGGGTGTTCATTTACTTAAAGGAGGAGAATTATTGAAAAAGAAAATAGCCATTATTCTTATTATAGTTCTTGCACTTCTATCCTATGGAGTATACTGGGCTTTTTACCATATGGGAAGATTACCAAAAGGCGAATTTATTACCGAAGTACAATCACCTGATGGAAAATATACTATTAAGGCATATGTATCAGAAGGAACTCTCTCGGCACCTGCTGTAAGAGCTGAATTAAACTACAATGAAAAAATAAAAAAGTCTAAAAATATATATTGGAACTATAGAGAAGACCATGCTAACATTGAGTGGATTGACAACGTTACTGTTATTATAAACAATCATAAGCTAAATGTTATTCAGGATATCTTTGATTGGAGACGTGAAGATTAATTATACAATTACAATAAATACTTAATGTTATATATTTACACTCACACTACTTTGTGTTACAATGTAGTTAAGGTACTTGGTAATACAAAGTACTTGTTTTTTTAACTTTACTACTATGTTTAACAAGGTAGGTGATTTGATGAAAGATAATTCTCAACTAGTAAGGGGAATACTAGAAGGCTGCATTTTAAAAATCATTAGCAACGGAGAAACTTATGGATATGAAATAGTAGAAAAACTAAAGACCTATGGATTCAAAAATTGCACCGAAGGTACTGTTTATCCAATCTTAATTAGACTGGAAAAAAATAAAAAGCTGAGTTTTATAAAAAAAGCTTCCCCCCTTGGTCCAAAACGAAAATATTATAGTTTAACGGATATAGGTAATGAGGACTTAAATGATTTTAATAGTACCTGGAATGAATTAAAAATTTGTGTTGATGGAATTTTAAATAATTAAGGAGGATATTTATTGTGGTAAGTTTAAAAGAAAAAATCAAAGCTCATCATGCTTTAAGCAAAAATCTCACAGGAGAGTACAAAAAAACTTATGAAGAAATTATAGTTTATTTACGAACAAGTAGGTTAATTGATGTAGATGCCGAAGAAGCTGTTGGAGATATTCTAACGATGCTCCTTGAAGGTCAAGAAAGAAAAACGGATATTCATAATATTTTAGGAAGCGATATTAAAGATTTTTGTGATAATATTATCTCTTCCTATGGTAATCATGATAAGAGACAAAGACTCAGACAAAATATACAAATTATTCTACTAAGTTTAATAATAAGCACTTTCTTTTCTTACGTAAATATTGAATTGCCAAAAATACTAAATAATTCTCAATCTTGGGTTACCTTTAATATATCTGTAGCTATGCTATTGATGATTTTTATATTGAGCATTTCTTCATATATATTAGCAACATTTTTTATAAATGGACATTTTGAAAAAGACATAAAAAAAAGAAAAAAGGTAGAACGTAAAGAAACTATTAATTTTGCTTTATTCTTCATTTTCATAGTTGCTTCTCTAGTAGTAATAGAGCGTTTATTAGGAAATACTATACTTTTTACTACACAAGTATATTGGATAATTCTTATATTAATCTTACTATTTTTATTATATAGATTTCTCCAACCAAAAGTATAAATAGTTCAACTGGAAACTCTATAGATAAAACAAATGGTTTTCGAATCCACGAAAACCATTTGTTTTATCAAAGCAAATTCAATTTTTTTCTGTTTCATAAGGCCAATCTTGAATTCCACCTAAGTTATAAACATTTGTATATCCCATTTTACATAAAATTCTTGTTGCTCTTTTACTTCTCTTTCCTAGTTTACAGTAAACTATTATTGTTGCATTTTTATCAGATAAAACTTCTGAAGCTTTTTCTCCCAAATCATCTATTGGCAAATTCACACTGTTAGGAATACGTTTTTCTGCATATTCTTCTGGAGTTCTTACATCCAACAGAATAATATTCCCATCTTTTTGGAGCATTTCTTTAGCTTTTAATGGTGAAATTCTTTTACAATTATTTTGTCTGTTTTTATCCTGTCTGTTTTTATCACGTTTTTCAGTTATATTTATCCCATTTTCTTTTTTTGCATCTCCATTACCTTGTGGCTCTGCAAATACTGATATCCCTAGAGAACCAATAGTAAGTATACTTGCTAAAATTGCTGCCGTTATGTTCATTGTTTTTTTCATGTGTGTCGCCTCCTGTTTTCTTTTGAAATCTCAACAAATCGATTTTAGTATACCCATATGCAAAAATAATATGATTTTTTGAATTTAAATTTTTATCTTCTTTGAATACTTCTAGTTACACAATGTCTTTCTCTCCATATAATATTAATGTGACTTGTAATAAAACTAATACTTTAAAAGGAGATGAATTAATGCAGATACACGTTGTTAAATCTGGTGATACCCTGTGGAAAATATCTAAAAAATATAGTTTCCCCCTTGGGAAGCTTATAGATGCAAACAATATTCCAAATCCAAGTAGTTTAGTCGTTGGACAGACTATTGTTATTCCTATTTGGGGGCAATATCACTTTGTAAAATCCGGCGAAACACTTTACTCCATTAGTGAACAATATAAGCTATCCGTTTATGACCTTATGAGAATTAATGGTATAATGAATCCTGCATTTTTACCGATAGGAATCCGCTTGTACATCCCACCTAAGAAAAGACCAATTATAGATACTGGAGGATATATTGATCCAAAAATTACTGGTGTAAACTCCGGGAAAGAAGTTGATAAAGTTGCTGAAAACTTAACATATGTTACAATTTTCAGCTATGCGGTAAATAGAGATGGTACTCTTACTCCTATAGATGATAATCCTTCTATAAATTCTGCTTATCGTCAAGGTGCCCTTCCTCTCATGGTTTTAACAAACTTTGAGAAAGGTACATTTACCACTGAATTGGCAACTGATATACTAACTAATCCTTCACTTCAAAATAAAATTTTAGACGAAGCAATTAGTATAATGAAAGAAAAAGGATACCAAGGACTAGATTTTGACTTTGAATATGTAGGTGCTGAAAATCGGGAAAGGTATAATATATTTTTAAGAAAAGCAAAAGAAAAATTAAAAGCTAATAATTATCTAATCTCTTCTGCATTAGCTCCTAAAATATCTACTGATCAAAAAGGAACTCTATACGAAGGACATGATTATAAAGCTCATGGAGAAATTATGGATTTTATATTTTTCATGACTTATGAATGGGGATGGTCAGGTGGTCCTCCTATGGCTGTATCACCTTTAAACAAAGTTAAGCAAGTTCTAGATTACGCAATTACACAAGTGCCCAAAAATAAAATTATGATGGGTATCCCTCTTTACGGCTATGATTGGACTCTCCCTTACGTAAAAGGAGGAAGGTGGGCTAAGTCTATTGGACCTCAAGATGCAATAAAATTAGCAAAAAAAAATAATGTAAGTATACAATACGACGAAAAAGCTCAATCTCCTTATTTTAATTATTATGATAAAAACGGTCAACAACATGAAGTATGGTTTGAAGATGCTCGTAGTATTCAAGCAAAGTTTGATCTTGTAAAAGAATTAGGTATTAGGGGCTTTTTCTATTGGGTATTAGGAAGAGATTTCCCCCAAAATTGGCTACTTGTAAAAGATAACTTTGTTGTAAGAAAAAGAGTTTAGTTTTCTTACCTCCAAAAGGAAAAATGGGAGCATCAGCTCCCTTCATTAGTTATATATTCTAGTATAATCCAAATGTAAAGTAACATAGAACATTCTAAAGTCTTCTATTAAGTATATTATGTTCTACAAGAAAATATTTCTTAGCATTATGTTGAATTCTAAGAACTAAATATTATTTTATTTGAAAGACATTCTAACATAAGTTACTTTCCGCTATCTTCACAACTTTTGCCTAAATTAATTCAAATAGAAATAATATTAGTATTATAAAAAAATTGCTAAGATATAATTTATAGCATATGTCTTCTTCAAAGCTAAAAATTATAAAAATTCTAATTATGCTATCCTATTATTATATCAGAAATTAGCTTTTTAGCATAGTCACATCCATATGTGGGTATGGAATGTTTATTCCTTCCTTATCAAATGCAACTTTCACTTCTTCCATCAAATCAAAATATACATCCCAATAATGTTCAGTTTTACACCAAACTCTAGTAACAAAATTAACAGAGCTATCACCATGTTCTACTACTCTTATAAATGGTGCTGGATCTTTAAATATAAATTCATGCTTATTGGCAATTTGTCCAATAACTTCTTTTACTTTATTAATATCTGCGTCATATCCTACTCCAAATGTTATATCAACTCTTCTTTTATCATTAGCGGAATAATTTATACAACTACTATTTGAAAGATCCCCATTTGGAACAATTACTCTTTTATTATCTACAGTATTTAAGACAGTATAGATTATTGAAATTTCATCAACAATCCCTGCGTATCCTTGAGCTTCAATAAAATCTCCAACCTTAAATGGTCTAAAAGTTAAAATTAATACTCCACCTGCAAAGTTTGAAAGACTCCCTTGAAAAGCTAAACCTACTGCTAGTCCAGCAGCACCAATCACTGTTAAAAATGGAGCAATCTTAATTAACTCTGTAGTTTCCAGTATACCAAATGTCAGTAATATTTTAAGTCCTATTTCACTTATATTCACCAAATATTTATAAAGTGATTCGTCAATATCTGTTTTACCCAAAAACTTTTTGAATACTTTCATAATTATCTTAATTGCTTTAAAACCTATGAATAAAACCAATAGCGCAATAATGATTTTATATCCATAATTTATAATACTAGTTCCTATAACCTGTAAATTTAAATTCCATAAACTATTCATATGTATTTCCTCCTTTAATTTTTACTTCTGTTTAAATAACTTTATTGCAATAATATAAATGACAATGTGGTTTAACCACATTATAAAATAAAATCTTTAATAAGTAAATCGAAAAAAGCACGAAAAAACATTTCGTACTTTTATTCTTTAATCTTTATACTATCCACAATATTCATAAATGCATTAATCACTTCAGGATTAAATTGTTCACCAGATTCTTCAAGTAGTATCTCTGTAGCCTTATCTTTTGACATTCCTTTTCTATAGACTCTATCAGATGTGACAGCATCAAATGTATCAGCCACAGAAATAATTCTTCCTCCTATAGATATATCTTTACCTTTCAAACCAAAATTTAATACTTCATCTTTTATACCACTGTTACCTAGATCAACTCCAAAATTTGAATTATTCTTCTTTACATAAATAAAGTCTAAATAAGGTACTTTTGCTAACACAAAAGAAAGAACTTTAAATTAAAAGCTTTTACTCAGTAAAAGGTGCCCTTTACTGTCACCTGCCAACTGTACATTGTGCACTGAAATAAAATGCCAGTTTTTTTCGAATTATATTTCTATTACGATTCCTTATTTTACCATGTTTATTTTATTATAAAATGGGTATCATAATTACTGAAAAGGGTTTAAAGTTGTTGAGTTAAGAGTAATACGTGATCAAATATGGTTGTGTATTATTCGACCTAAGATTTTTTCAGGATCGTTGGTATGGTTTTGACTGAGTCGGCGGGAAGATTATTATGTGTTTTGTATAGTTGTATAAGTGTCTACCGATGTTTATACTATTAAAAAAGATGCATAATAGTTGAGCGAAGATCAACTTTAGTTCCGCAGGCTTGAGTTTATAACGTGTTTGAAGTTCTTTAACTTTGAATATTAAAATTTAATGCTAGAGATGTGCTGTTGTCGAAAGATAATACCATGTTTCTAAGGGATTTTTTTTGGTCGAGCAAAGATTTTTATGAGTTGTGTAATGTTTTCTTACAGTTGAAAGATTGTATTTAGATATGTAATGATTTATATTAGTCGGAGTTAAGATGACTTTAAGCTCTTAAATCCTTATAGGGTAAGGCAGGTTTGATTAACCTGCCTTTTTGATTTATATTCTATCCTCTAATTCTAAATCATCCAATACATCAGAGTTTTTTATCCTTATTTTTTTAAAGTCTGGTATAATATTTTCTGTTTCTTTTATAGTATTTTTATTTCTCAAGTTAGTCTTTTCCTGTTTTATAGGCTTGTGGGTTAAATTATTATTTTTAACCGTTTTAACTTCTACATTTAAACCCATCATATACCTAACATCTAATAATTTTTCATCAATATCTTCGTTACCTTCAAATATCAA
The DNA here is from genome assembly GCF_050402865.1 of Clostridium sediminicola. NCBI lineage: Bacteria > Bacillati > Bacillota > Clostridia > Eubacteriales > Clostridiaceae > Clostridium > Clostridium sediminicola. Next base: position 43,918 of record NZ_BAABMF010000021.1, on the reverse strand, counting down.
TCCTTTTAAGATTAAGTCTTTTATTCTTGCACTTCTATCACCTTCAATAAACTTAGAAAGCTCTTGGTTAACAATCCTATCTTTCTTTTTTCTAGTACCTATGTAAAGGGATATTTGCATGATTTACCTCCTATCTATATTTATCAAATTGAGCGCTTCCATCTCCTAATACCTTGTTTAAATAAACCCGATGGATTCTGAGTTCTACTTAGATAAGTAGCTTTTTGAAATTCTTCTTCAAGATAAGGTCTCAACGCAGCTGAACCTCCTCCTGTAAAAATAAGATTATCTATAAAGGGAAATGCATCTGCCCATACAGTTTGTATCTCCAAAATTATTCTCTTTGCTAATGTAGAATATGCTTTTTTAATAATTGGAGTTAGATCGTATCCTTTTATCTGACCTGCTGCAACAATATATTGAATTTGTCCATCAGCTACACTTAAATGTAATTCCTGTTCGATGTAATCTTTGATCCACATATAAGCAGTATACATCCCGCTGTTTTTTGTATCACAAAAATCTGAGAGGGGTTCTAAGGTATCAACTAAATATAAATTATGAGTCTTACCGCCAATATCTGATATAGCATTGACTTTTCTTGCCAATTCTTTATTTGTAATTTCTCCTTTATTATCTAAAATAAGATCACATAAAGTTCCGTGGGGTTGGGCTTTTATAATCAAATCATCAACTTTTATTATTTTATTTTCAAAATCTTTCATACCGTAAAGTTTTACTCCAATTTCATGCTGTCTAACAACTTTGGCCTTCATTTTATCCATTCTTTCTTTATCCAAACATGCTTTTACAGGCAATCCCATCACAAGTTTAACCCTACTCATTGGTTTTGTGGCCATTAAATTCAAATGGGTTTTTAATAATACATCAAAAGAAGTATCATTATGCTTGTCCAATGCTCCGTTCCATTGAAGTGCTCTATCTTGTTTAACTGCACATTCACCAACTAAAAACTTTGTTGCATTTACTCTCGCTTCAATTCTACTTAAATTACTTTTTGGTAATTGAGTTAAATCACTATCTTTATCATAAAATTGCCTCCAAGCAGTTACATATGAAGGTGTTATGAACATATTTGAGTTTTCTGATTTTGATTTAGTATCAGCATAGCCATCATCAATAACTTGTACTGTAAAGCCACTTACAACTTTTGTTTTCCCATTTGAATTTCCACTTGACATCACTTTCTCCTCCTCCAGTTAATACAAAATAAATTAAAATCCAATTTATTCCATTATATTACATTGGAATAAATTAGTAAATACATTTTTTGTAAATTGTTTTTTATGTACACTCTAAAAAAATTGTCATATAACAAAAACACCCCACATTATCTTTAATAATGTAGGGTGTTTTATATAAAACTAAATCCAAAAATTTTATTTTACTTCTTTTTTTGATATAGATGTTTTAACTGTAACACCATCAATATTTCCAAGTTTTCCGGTAAGGCTATTTATTTCATCTAAAGTCCCTGTTACAATAATTGAAATAATAGACATATCTTCGTCTTCAAACGGTATTCCCATTCTTCCTTTAACTATTCCTTTGAAATTTGCAACAATTTCATTAAATCTACTACTACTTTCTTTTGGATTTTCTAGAACTGCTCCTAGCACTGCTATTTTTTTCATTTATATACCCCCATATATTCAGTTCACAGTTTTCAGTTTACAGGTGTCAGTTAATGTTGATTTTCTTAAAAAAATCCATTAATAAGTCTCTGTTCGCTTGCTCTTGCGAAAGTTTTCCTAAACTTGATACTGTCAATTGTAACCTGTCAACTGATAGATAAACATCACTTAAAATTAATTAATCGTTGAATTTGTTTATCTACATGTATATGAAGATTATATCAATTTTTAATAATTTTTTCTAATTTTTTCTTGAATTCTTCAACATTCCCTTTAAAAATCACTATTTTTATTCTCATTTCTTCAGCTCTAGAAAATGTACTTCGTTTCGTAGGTTCAGAGGTTGTTACTAATATCTTTTGTACAAACTCTCCACCAATTTTTTCACTGTATACATGTAGTTCATTAAGAGTATCTTCATCATAATGAGATGTATCCTTACATGAAATATAAATTAGTTTTTTACCGGAAGTAGCTAATACATCAATTTCATTCTTTACGTGAAGATTATCATCATCCCATAAAAAAACTACTCCACTTTTCACATCATTTATGTTCGCTATACCCTCTACTATTTCATGAGTTAACACTTCTAACCATGATCCTGTTTTGAATAAAAAGTTTTTAACATCTTTTGAGGTAAATTTCAATGTTATTATTTTATTATTACTATTCACTTTATTAGCTATTTTTTGTGAACACATATTATCTATAAAATTTGTAAGCACCTTCATTTGAAAATCTTTTGTTTGAGTTAATAATATATTTATAAGATAAGGATTTCCTTCACAATGTTTCACAATATTTGGATTTATGAAAACTTTCTTTAAAATTTTCCAATCATCATAATGTCCTAAAATATAATTTGTTATTTTTTCAATGCCTTTATCATTTACCAAATTTGATTCATCATTAAGTATCCTACCACCGCTACTCTCAATATAATCAAAAACCAATAAGTCTTGAAGATTATTTTCCATAGTCTTAACTTCATTCTGTTCAATTAGTAGCATTTCATCTTTTTCTTCATGAATAACAACAGACTTAAATCCATTCTTTTCAGCAACTTTATAAAGGTATAGACTTTGAAGTTTACTACCTCCTGAAATATTTACTATTGTGTTTTTATTATCACATTCCTTAATTAATTTTTCATAAGAAACCATATCAATATCATTAATTTCCATTGAAATAAATTTTGTCTGTGGTAATTTATCAGAATAAAACTCCTGTAAATTATTCAAAATTTCTTTTTGATGTAATGTGTTAGTATAAATAAAAACTACTTCATTAGGTTTTAACTGTAAAGATGCAACTATATTATGGTAATTAAAATCATCAACAATATTCACCAAAGTATTACAATTCATAATATCCTCCATATCATTCATCATAAAATCACTTCTTTCAATTTTATTGTATTTTCAGCATATTGTAAACTAATCTTATTTTTAGCAAAAATTAATTATCTAAAAAGTTCATATGTTTATTATTGGTAAATATCCATACGCTTATGCCTTAAAAACAATTTTAGTAAACTTTTCACCATAATTATAATCAAGATTACTAGATATATAGAGTAACTAAAAGCAATATTGAGAATTATTAATATAATCTTCAATATTCCTATATATATTACATTTTTAACATTTCTCAAGCTAGTATAGACTTTGAAGTTTGTTTAACCTTGTTATATAATTAATTCATACATTAAATACAGTATTAATTAACTCTTAATATGATTCTAATTGCTTTTTTATGTTTTTTATTTAACTGTAATCGTTATTTAAATATATATTTATTAAGTTAATCACACAAGTTTTCACTAAATTAGTTAATTCAATCCCCTGAATTAATATAAAACATTTTCTTAAATGAAGGGAGATGGTAAAAGTAATGGTTTACGGTTGACAGTGCTTAAATTACACTAGCTGTCGACTGTGACCTGCCAACTATCAACTCTCAAATAAAAAAGGTGGTTTTAAATTGAAGAAAAATAAAAATTCATTATTATTAATTGTTTTATTCATTTGTATAATACTTACTTTGATTGGTTGGTATATGTTTTTACCAGTATTATCTTTAAGTTATTTAGGTACAGTTATTTTCTTATTTATATTAACTATTCCATTATCAATAGCTCTAGGTTATTTGTCAAAAAAATCAATAGCATATCTTATACTCCCATCAATTGTATTGGTGTTATTTCTATTTAACATTGTAACATCAACAGGGATAGTAAATAGCTCTAAAAAGAGAACGATGATAGGAGAAATCCAAGAAAAAGATTTTTCCACAGAAATCTCCCCTATTGATTTGACGCAAATTCCTGTAGTTGATCAATCATTAGCTCAAAACTTAGGAGATAAAAAACTTGGTGAACAAGTGGCCTTAGGTAGTCAAGTAACATTAGGAGAATTTACTCAACAAAATGTTAATGGCAAGTTGTATTGGGTAGCTCCCTTAATGCATTCCGGATTTTTTAAATGGAATGGAAATAAAGCTGGAACTCCTGGTTATATTATGATAAGCGCTACTAATCAACAAGATATTGAACTAGTCCAAGAAGTTGATGGTAAGAAAATTAAAATAAAATATCAACCTAATGCATTTCTTGGAGATGATTTAGCTCGTCATGTTTACATGTCAGGTTATAAGAATATTGGCTTAACTGATTTTTCTTTTGAACTTAATGATGAAATGAAACCTTTTTGGGTTATAACAAAATACCAAAATACTTTTGGATTTACTGGATCAAAAGCTCAAGGAGTTATTATTGTAGATGCTGAAACAGGTGCTATTGAAGATTATGATTTGGAAAGTATTCCTGATTGGGTAGATAGAGTAATCCCTGCTAACTTTGTTATGAAACAATTAGATTATTGGGGTAAATATGTGCATGGCTGGTGGAATCCATCGAAAAAAGATGAAGTACAAACTACAGATGGATACAATATTGTATATAATGATGGTAAATGTTTTTATTATACAGGTATGACCTCTGCAGGAGCTGATGAAGCAACAATTGGTTTTATGCTTGTTGACACCAAAACAAAGGAAACAAATCTTTATAAAGTTTCTGGTTCCCATGAAATTGCTGCTATGGAATCAGCAGAAGGACAAGTACAAAATTTAGAATACTCTGCTACTTTCCCAATTCTTATTAATGTGGATGGAGAAGCTACTTATTTTATGACTTTGAAAGATAAAAAAGGCTTAGTTAAGCTTTATGCTATGGTCAATGTAAAAGATTATAGTTTAGTAGGAGTAGGCGAGTCATTAAGCAAAACAAAATCAAATTATATAAAGAAACTTAAAAATCATGGAGATTGGCAAGGGCTTCAAAACAGTAGTGAAGAAACAAGAGAAAGCGGTACTATAAAAAGAATTGGATCATCGATTATCGACGACACTACCTACTATTATATTGTAACTAATGAGAATCCTAATAAAATATTTATAGCACCTTTAAATATGAGTAATGAATTGCCTTTAACAGTAGAAAGTGATAATGTTGAATTTACTTATTATATTAATGAAAATTCCAGCATAGATTTATCAAGCTTTGATAATTTAGAATTATCTCAAACAAAATCTCAAGCTGAAAACGAAATGACAAATAACAATTAATAATAGAGATAGAATAATTTTTTTAAATGAAAGACTGAAAGGCTTAAAATAAGGTTAGTATTTCATAAAAAGTGTGGATTAAATTTCACACTTTTTATAAATTGGTAAGAAAAGTGATTCGCATTTTATTTCAGGTTGACTTTTAATCTATAAATGATATGCTAGAAATAAACCTTACTTAAACTTATAAGAAAAAGGAGTGTTTATTAATGCGTATAGTTATGCTTGAGCCTCTTGGCGTTAGTAAAAGTGATATTGAATCTTTAGCAAATTCTTTTATCGAAAAAGGCCATGAGTTTGTACCATGTTACAAAAAAATCGAAACAAAAGAAGAGAAAATAAAATTAGCTAAAGGTGCAGATGTTTTTATAATCGCAAATTCTCCACTCCATGCAGATGTAATAAATGCTGCTGAAAACTTAAAATTAATTTCTGTAGCCTTTGTGGGAATTGATCACGTAGATATAGACGCTTGCAAAGCTAAAGGTGTTAGAATAAGTAATGCTGCTGGTTATTGTGCTCACTCTGTTGCAGAATTATCTCTTGGTCTTACTCTATCAGTTTTAAGAAATCTTAATGCCTGCGATATAGCTACACGTGAAAGTAAAACAAGAGTTGGTCTTGTTGGTAATGAATTATATGGAAAAACAGTAGGTATAGTAGGTACTGGTTCTATTGGTTTAAGAGTTGCAGAAATTGCAAAAGTTTTTGGATGTAATTTACTTGGATATAGTAGAACTGAAAAAGAAGAAGCTAAAGAATTAGGAATAAAGTATGTTCCTCTCCAAGAACTAATGAAAGAAAGTGATATAGTATCACTACATACTCCTCTAACACCTGATACTAAATTATTAATAAATAAAGAAATGATTGCTCTTATGAAACCTTCATCAATATTAATAAACGTTGCAAGAGGTGCTGTTGTTGACAATAAAGCTCTTGCAGATGCATTAAACGAAAATAAAATCGCCGGTGCAGGAATAGATGTTTTTGAAACGGAACCTCCAATTCCAGAAAATCATCCATTACTTAATGCAAAAAATGCTCTTTTGGCTCCACATGTAGCATTTGCGACTGATGAATCAATGTTTAGAAGAGCTAGAATTGTTTTTGAAAATATTGAAGCTTGGATGAATGGTAATATTCAAAATATAATGCTCTAAATAAATAAAGACATATATAGCTAGAAAGTCACTGCACTTTGCTAATAAATTCTAATTCATTTTCTTAAATACCTGCTAAAAAATTATAACTCGCAAGCTCAAACAATAATTTTTCTTAACGCATGTATTACGAAAATAAATAAGAATTTCTATAGCTTGTTACGATGACTTTTACGCTATATATGCTTTTTCTGACTACTAAGATGGACTATATTATTTTTTATCGTGAGTTAATACCCCATCACTGCTGCTAATAGGTATTTTCTCTCCTAAAAATTTAGGCTTTGTTTTTAGATAATTTACTAAAAGAAAATCCTTACATCTAGCTAAACTCTCTCTTATTTGATATTTAAAAATATCTACGTAAATATGCTTGTCAGCCTCAATCCCATAAGCATTTATACCAATTTTTCTTGCATTATATACTGCTCTTTTCAAATGAAAACTTTGAGTCACTAATATTGCGCTCTCTACCTGAAATATTTCCTTCGCCCTATAAATACTTTCATAAGTGCTAAACCCTGCATGATCCATAAATATGTTTGAAGTATCAACACCATTTTTTTCTAAATATTTTCTCATAGCATTAACTTCATCATAATTGACAGTACCATGATCACCTGTTACAAGTATTTTCATATTTTTATCCTGCTCCAAGACCTCTAAAGCAGTATCAAGTCTATCTTTTAGTATATCTGACGGCCTGCCATCAGGATATACATAAGCACCAGGAACTAATAAAGCCTCTACTTTCGGAAAATGAGATTCTTTATTCAATATATATTTATTAGCTTTATATATTACCATTGTATTAATAGCCAAAAATGTTAAAATACCTAAAAATAAAATTATAATCATATATCTATATATTTTTTTATTGTTCAATGTATTCCCTCGCCTCTTCTTCCCCATTAAGAACTCTCAGTGTTCCCAAAGCTAAAGATTCTAATTCATTTTCTCCAGCCATTATCTCAACTGGCGCTATAAATTCTACTCTGCTTTTTATCCATTCTGTCATCATTTGTGAATGAGCAATACCTCCCGTTATTATTATTCTGTCAACCATACCATTTACTACTGTAGCAAGTTCCCCAATTCCTTTAGACACTTGATAAGCCATAGCTTCATAAATTAGCACAGCTTTATCATCTCCAGCATTAATTTTTTCTTCAACTTCAAGAGTGCTATGAGTTCCAAGATATGACTTTATTCCACCATTTCCTCTTAGTTTTTTCTGCATAGTTCTTTTGTCATACTTTCCTGAATAACAGAGTTCAATAAGTTTTCTACATGGTACTCTTCCAGCTCTTTCTGGAGAAAATGGTCCTTCATCATCACTAACTATATCAACCATCTTACCTCTTTCATGAACACTAATAGAGATTCCCCCACCTAAATGTGCCACAATAAAATTACTTTTCGTATAAAGTTTCCCTATTTTTTCTGCTGTCTTTATTGCTACTGCTCTCATATTCAAGGCATGAGATAAACTAATTCTTTCAATTTCAGGCATTCCTGATATTCTGGCTATATCTTCCATTTCGTCCACAGCAACTGAATCATATATATACGATGGAATTCCAAGATTATTCGAAATTTCATAAGCAATAATTGCGCCTAAATTTGATGCATGTTCTACTAGTGGTCTATTTTTCAATCTATCCACCATAAGGTCATTTACAACATATGCTCCTGATTTAACTGGAGGTAAAATTCCTCCTCTTCCAACTATAGCTGCTAAATCCTTTATATTAAAATTATTATCTTCCAAAACTTTCAAAACAGCGTCTTTTCTCATTAAGAATTGTTCTTGAACAGTCTCGAAATTATTAAGTTCTTTTTCAGAATGATTAATAGTTTCTACAAACAATACTGTTTTTTCACTGTATACAGCAATTTTAGTAGATGTAGATCCAGGATTGATAGCAAGAATTTTTAATTGTTCTTTCATTTTGTAATCCTCCTCTTAAATTATAATACAAAGTATGTAATTCATAATTATTATAAATGTATAGTTGAAGTTGTTTATCTATATAAATAATATTAACATAAAACCTTTACATTATAAATAAATCAGTTTAACTCAATATAAACGAAGGAATATTAAAAGATTACTTTACACATCTATGATATTGTATTACAATACTTTTATGAGACTAAGAAAGTCTTGTTTTTACATTAGTAATAAACCACGAAGGTTGATAGTTTAACTTTCGTGGTTATTTTTTTGAAATAATAGATATTTAGTTAAATAGTCTATCTAAGTAAGGAGAGTACAATGAAAAGAAAATATGATAATCTTATAAATTATTTAAAAAAATTAGAAAGTGTTGTTGTTGCTTTTTCAGGTGGAGTAGATAGTACATTTTTATTAAAAGCATGCGAAGAGGCCTTAGGACAAAATGCAGTTGCTTTGACAATAGTATCCCCATTTATACCAAAATGGGAAATAGCAGAGGCTAAAGAACTTATTAAAGATATGAATATAAAACATGAATTTGTCCAAGTGGACTTAGATAAAGCAATTCAGTTCAATCCTGAAGATAGATGCTATATATGCAAAAAAGGTATTTTTTCGACCATAAAAAATTACGCTAAAGAAAATGGTTATAAATTTGTTTTAGATGGCACAAATATGGATGATACAAAAGACTATAGACCAGGAATAAAGGCCTTACGAGAATTAGAAATAAAGAGTCCTTTACTAGAAAATGAGTTTACAAAAGCAGATATTAGAAAGTTTTCAAAAGAATTAAATCTTCCAACATGGGATAAACCAGCTTACGCTTGTCTTCTATCTAGACTTCCCTATGGTAGTGAAATAAAAACCGGTGAGCTAGATAGAATTGAAAAATCAGAAACATATATGATGTCTTTAGGTTTTAGAGAGGTTAGAGTTCGCTCTCATGGTGATTTAGCTAGAATAGAGGTAAATAGAAACAAAAGAGCCGATCTATTTGATGAAAAACTTTTAGACAAAATATCTTCTAAATTAAAAGATTTTGGTTTTAAATATGTAACAATGGATTTACAAGGATATAGAGTTGGAAGTTTAAATGAAACGATATCAGATTTGAATAAAAAATAATGGAGGTATTCTTATGAATTCAAATGATTTAAAAACTTTACTCAGAGAAGTTAAGAACGGAACCTTAGATATAGATGATGCAGTAAATAGTCTTGAAGATCTGCCTTTTAAAGATCTTGGCTTTGCAAAAATTGATAATCATAGAGAATTAAGAGTAGGTTATCCTGAAGTTATCTATTGTGAAGGTAAAACAGTAGAACAAGTAAAAAAAATAGTAGAATTTATGCTTACTAAAAATACTAATATTTTAGGAACACGAGCAAGCAAGGAAATGTATCTTGCTGTTAAAGAAATATGCGATGAAGCTGTTTATAATGAACTTTCCAGAACAATTGTTGTTAAGAAAAGAGAAATAGAAAAACCTGATACATATATCACTGTTGTAACTGCCGGCACTTCTGATTTGCCTGTAGCTGAAGAAGCCGCTGTAACCGCTGAAATTTTAGGAAATAGAGTAGAAGTTATTTCAGATGTAGGTGTAGCTGGAATTCATAGATTATTTGATAGATTAGAGCTTATAAGAGGTGCAAAAGTTGTAGTGGTAGCAGCAGGTATGGAAGGTGCTCTTGCCAGTGTAGTTGGTGGATTAGTTGATAAACCTGTAATCGCAATTCCAACTAGTATTGGATATGGAGCTAATTTTGGAGGATTGTCTGCATTACTCGCTATGCTTAATAGTTGTTCAAGTGGAGTTAGTGTCGTGAATATTGATAATGGATTTGGTGCAGGATATTTGGCAAGCATGATAAACAAATTATAGTTGTAAGTTGTAAGTGATAAGTATCCAAAACTTAAAACTTACAACTTATACCTTACAACTAAAACGTGGGTAAGTTTTACCACGACATTTTAATATTTCCCAAATTCTTTTACTGCATAAATATATGCTTCTAAATTTTCGAATGGAACTTCAGGTTCAATAACATGAGTTGGTGCTAATAATAACCCTCCACCTTTACCTACATTCTCTATAAGTCTTTTACATTCTTTTTTAACCTCTTCTGGCGTTCCAAAAGGCATTGTAGTTTGTGTTCCTAAAGTCCCCCAAAATGATAATTTATCACCGTATAATTTCTTTATTTCTACTGGATCCATACACTCTGGTTGAACAGGATTCAGAATATCTACTCCTACTTGAATTAAATCTGGTATAATCTTTTGTAAGTTTCCGTCTCCATGATAAAATACTAATATATCCGGTTTAATATCTTTTGCTGCCTTTATAACTTTAGCAAGTCTTGGTTTTATCATTTCTCTCCAAATTTCTGGACTTATCATCATATCTAGTTGAGTAGAAACATCATCCCCAAGCATCAAAATATCCACATTAGCATTAGCATATCTTTGAGCCATATCTACACGTATTTCAACTATTTTATCCAACAATGCTTCAGCAAATTCTTTATTTATAATCATGTCCATCATGAAATTGTCCATTCCTCTTAAATACCATGAAACCTCAAATATAGTCATTTGCATAAAAGCTACTGCAACCAAATCATTTTTAATAAGGGACTCAACTTGTTCAGGTACACCTTCCCAACGATAATCTTCATTAAAATCTGGGAAAGGGTATTTATATATCTCCTCTACTGTTTCAAAATTAGTCATTGGGTGCAGCATTTCTTGAAAGTGAGCAATAGAACCTTGTACCCCCATAACTCCCCATTCTGGATTCCATTCTAAAGGAGTCGCATTTTCTGGCAAATCATCATAATAGACTGAATAATCAACTCTCTTGTTAGTAGGATTTAGTTTTATATACCGGATTGGAAAACCAAAATACTCTTCATAATCTTTTTTACCTGTTTTTTCTGCAAAGGTTTTCTTATAAGTTGATGTTAATACAAATTCAAAAGGAACACTCTCTGGATTATCTCTTCTAAGTGCTTTTAAAACATTTTCTCTATTTGTTAATGCCATTTAAATAACCTCCTTATTTATCTATAACTTAATTATAGATAAATAAGGAGGCATTTTCTTTTAATTTACTGTTTACCTTTACTTGAAAATGTTTGAATCACTGTTATTTGATAATTTACTAATTTTACGAAATTGATTTGGAGTCATTTCTATATATTTTTTAAAAAGTGTACTAAAATATTGTGAATTTGAAAACCCTAAATCATGAGCAATTGTTGATATTGTTTTAGAAGTATTTTGTAATAATTCTTTACTTTTATCAATCCTTTTTATAGTTATGTATTCCATAACGGATTGTCCTGTATGTTCTTTAAAAATATGTAACAAATAATCTGAACTAATATGAACTGCCTTTGATATTATTTTAGGTGATAATTTCATATTATAATTTTCATGGATAAATTCCAAAGCATTATCTACATATGTATTTGAAACTTTCTTTTCTTTAATTCTTTTCTCATCAAAAATTCTAGATAAAAAAATAAATAATTGAAAAAAATACATCTTAACTAACACATCATAATTATCTTTTTTGTTATCCATCTCTCTAACAATCTCATTCATAATATACTTTATTTCACTATTGTTATTGAATTTAGCATATACCTTTTTATTTAATGTATCAGTATTAAAAAGTATTGTTTCCCTTTTATTAATATTGAAATGAATATTCAATAAAGTACACTTATTATTTTCTTCAACATAGAATTTATGAGATTTATTAGAAAAAATCACAATACAATCATTCTTATTTATTTTAACTAAATCGTCTTTTAACTTTATAAAACCTTCACCGCAGGTACAATAAATAATTTCATAAGCTTCATGATTATGATAATCTTGCATACTCCAGCCAGGCATAAACTCATTAATATAGTAACGCCATAAAAGAGAAGAAATATTTGTATTCTTTAAAAATTCACAAAGTAAATCTGTAGTACTCATGAACATTCCCTCCTTCTAATCATTTATAAACCAATAAGTTTATTTTATCTTTTCCTATTTTCATTTACAAGCTGTTGAATTATTTTAATTGTACTTTGATTTCAAACTCCAAGGGTTCATTTGGTTTAAGAGAATAAAATGCATTGTTTTTCTTAGCAATTTCAATACTGTCATAATATCCGTTAGATGGTTCAAGAGCGCAATTATAGTCTCCTCTGAACCCTCCTTCTGTCACCCAAAAACCTAAGTATGGTAGTATTTCTTTATCATATTCAACTTTATAAGTTATATTTTTGCTAGGATAATATGCACCACAACTATTCCCTCTTACTTTACCTTTTACATAGAACTTTTCACAATTTTTGCTTTCAGTCTCTATCACTTTATTAAGGTAGAATTCAGTTCCTTTGTCTGTTTTAACAACTGGATATGGGTGTATACTTCCTTCTGCCCCAAGATTATTACTATCCATGGCATTTTCAATCTCGTTAGTTCCTTCTGGGAATATAATTTCCATATCTTTTTCACAATTAATAAGACAGTGCATAGTCCAAAAACAAGGTATAGTTTCTTTCCCATTATTAAGAATAGTATATTTTATAATTAATCTATCATCTTTTAAAGATATTATTTTTTGATATATGTATGGCAAAATAACACTTTTATAATTTAAAATTACGATTTCATTTTCAATTACACAGTTGAATTCTGCACTCCATATTTCACCATGATCAGGATAATTTATTAAGCTACCAGAATAATTAACTTGTCCTATATTGATAGATGGAAAAGCATCATCGAATCCAGCTGCATCAAATTTGCTAAAATCAGAATAAATTTCTGGTTTTTTATAACTATTATCTTTATTTTGAAATAATAGTTCAAACTCTTTTTTCTTATGATATAGAGATGCTATTTTACCTCCTAAAAAAGGTAATACTATCGCTTTCAAATTTTCATTTTCTAATAAAATACCACTACATCCTTTAAACTTTATCTCTTTTATCATATTTCAATTCTCCTTTTTAGATTTTATATATAAATGTTGATTCTTTGTTAGAAGGCTACGCTATAAATGAAAACTTATAGCATAGCCTTCTTCTTAAGTTATTTCCTTTACAATAAATTTAAATGTACTAAAATTCCCTGATGGTTCAAATCAAGTTTTCTTGCAGCTTTTAATTCTTTTTCCGCTTTTTCTATATTTCCAAGTCCTAAACAGCCTAACCCCATAAGATATTTACAGTGAACTTTATTCTTCCTATTTAAATCTTCATTAAATACTAAGAAGTCAGGTAATGATACTGCAAAATAATCAATTTTAACCTTGTCAAATATATGCTTCTCACCATAATCATAAAGTTTATTAAATCTACCTCTTGCTTCAGTTTCTCTTCCTAACTTTTCCAGTGCTAACCCTTGGTAGAAGATACTATCAGCAGGCTGATCATTATAGTACATCATATCTGTTGGCTCTTCTAGACCTACACTAGCCTTAAAAAAGTACTCCTTAGCTTTTGATTTTTCTTTTAATTCTTCATATGCACATCCTAAATAGTAATCAATATTATTTTCTTGTACACCTGCAAGTTTTCCTTCTCCTAAATTATGTGGATATACTTTTGCTCTTTCCAAATATTCAATAGCTTCCTCTAATTTATTTTCTGAGATAGCTTTTTTAGCAAGGCTTATAAGACTTAATAAATATTGTGAAATAACCTTACCTTCTCCACCTTCCCATGGATGGAATTTTCTCTCCATTAATAATTTTAGACCAGTTTCATGCTGTCCAAGATTATTGTATAAAGTAATATACTCTATATATAAATCATCTCTTTGGCCAACAACATTAATGTTTTCTTTAAGAAAATCAAGTCTTTTGCTATGTTCCATTCCTATTTTCTTATACAGCTGATCTAGTTCAAATAATACCCTTGCATCATTTTTATTTAAATTATATGCTTTCTCTAGTAATTCTCTAGCACTATCTCTTTTGTTAAATTTATTAAATTGTGCTAAAGCTAAGTTTCTTATAACTGTAGGGAAAGTAGAATCCAATTCCACTGATTCTTCCCAAAGTTCAATTGCTTTTAAGTGTTGTTTTTTATCATATAGTAAATTTCCAAGATAATATCTTGCTTTTGCATCATCCGGATTCATTTCTATAGCTTTCTCTAATACAATCATAGAATACAATCTATTTGGGAAACAATAATCTGGATTAGCATTTTGTGCAATCTTAAAGTATTTTAGTGCTTTTTCTTTATTTGATTTTTTATCATAGAAATATGCCATATAGTAATATACCATTGGGTAAATATCTTTTTCTGTAATATCACAGTATAACTGTAATACATCAATCGCTTCATCATAAAGTCCTGCTGAAGCATATTGTAAAGAAAGTTCTAAATAATTATGATTTGAGTTTCGTAGTATTCTAATTAATTCTTTTTTAACACTCTTTACCTTTTCATTTTCTCCATTTGCTTTATACAAGTAATACAATTCATTTCTTGAAGCAAAATCTAGTTTATCAATTTTTATAGTTTCATATGCAAAATTCTCAGCCTCTTGCAATCTTCCCATTTTACGTAATAATGAAGTTTTTAAATTTCTTACTTTTGTACTATGGTAATTTCTTATTATAGAATTTTCTGCATGCTCAAGTGCTTCATTAAATTCTCCCTTTTCACATGAAATTTGCGCTAATGAATAATATCCACTATGTTGCCATGCATTATTCCAAACTGATTTATAAAATGCATCATATGCTTCTTCTAATCTTCCTTGCAACTTCAATGTTAATCCTAAGTTATAATAAGGTTCACCATCATACGGATTAGGATTTCTTCTAGTTATTGATTTTATTGCTCTTCTAAAATGCTTTTCACTGTCTTCTAAAAGTCCTCTTCTGTATAATAAAACTCCATAAGCATTGTTTATTCTTATATCATTTAGATCTCTTTTCAAACCTTCAAGATAATATGGATCTGGTTCATAAGTTGCATGCCTATATTGCTCAATATGCAACCCTGTTAAAAATAATTCCTCGTTATTCTTGCAATCTTCAGGTTCTTTTACAGGTTTTGCCGCTTCAGGTGTTTTTAGTAACTCTTTTTTATCTTCTTTGTATGATAATAACATTTTACCATTACTATCTATTAATTCTAATTCATACTCAGAGGAATCTATATTTTCATCTATTTTAACTTCTTTTACATAAGCCTTTTCAGGAGAAATATTAATTTTTTCATTAAAAATTTCTTCTTCGAATTTTTTTAGCTTTACATATAATCCTTCCATTTCAGAAGTTGTATAAACATAAATAGTTGCAGTATCCCCTGCAATATCAATATTTATTGCAGCATCTATGGATGCATTTTTAACTTCTCCAACAGCCTTATATGGCATAAAGTATTGTGTAAACTTCTTCATTTCGTAAGGTTGTAACCAAGTAAAGTCTGGTTGATTATCTGTGAAAACTCCAGTCATTAATTCAATATAAGGACCATCTTCATCAGTTAGATTTCTATCCCATGCTTGCCCAAAATCGCCACATCCCCAGGTCCATTGCTTTTTACCTGGTGAAACATGATGATCTGCTACATGTAGTATTCCTGCTTCCTTTGAAAAGTCATAACCTCCAACAAAATTGTAATCAGAATGATAAGCCATATATGATGTAGGTACTGGTATATTCTTATATCTAGAAATATCTACCCCTGAAGAATAATCCATCTTATAATACTCACCTGTAGCTATTGGAAATTTAGAAACATCTCTTTTTCCATGATCAAAAACAGCATGCACATCTGGAGGAAAAATTGATTTTGTATAATCGCTTACAGCAACAGCTGGATTTGCCCACCATAAGAAAGTTTGTGGCACTTCTGTTCCATTGTACAATTGAGCCTTAATTTCTAAATATGCTTTGTCCGGATATAATGTAAATCCTACAGTTGCTTTTGTACCATACATTCTATCAATTTCACTTACAAAAACAGTTTTGCTACCATCAGTATTTTCTTCAAGAGAATATTCAACTGGTGAAAAGGTACTTGGTCTATGGTGCTGTGGCCAGTTAAACTCAATTCCACCTGAAATCCAAGGACCTGCTAAACCAACTAACGCAGGTTTAATCACTTTGTTATAGTATACAAAATCATAATCATTTGTCTTATCATAAGCTCTCTGTATTCTTCCTCCTATTTCTGGTAGGATATCAATTTTTAAATATTTATTTTCAAGATATACCATATTATATTTTTTATTCACTTTTTCATCGCTTATTTTGTCAGTACAAGGAAGGGGATATACCTTTCCTGAACTTCCTTGATAAACTCTTTTTTCAAGAAACATTGGATTCTTATCAGGCTCTCCAACACAATAAGTAGGTATTTCAACTATTTCTTCCCATATTTTCACTCCAAAATCTTTATACACTTTGCCACACTCCCTTTTTATGTTTTCTATTTTCTCAATAATATTAATTTCAATAGTGAATTTTACATTCTTACTTAACTAAATTGTTTTTTCTTCTTAATTAAAATATATACTTTTTCGCACCATCTTACCATGCAATTTATCTTTACAAAAATGGACTATATTACTATTCTATTGAAAATATAATAGTAATATTATATAATTTAAATATGGATAATATAAAAAAAATAGAAGGCTTTAAAAACGAGAAAATAATAGTGTTACCAAGATATTTAGTAAGTAAAACCTCCATTCACCCTTTGGTTAAGAACTTATTTATTACTGATATAGGTTTTTATCCAAATGCACAATATCACTATATAGAAAGAAAGAATGGAAGTAATCAATATATCCTAATTTATTGTGTTAAAGGAATGGGTTTTGTTGAAATTGATGGAAAAAAACTAATAATTACTGAAAATAATATATTATTTATTCCAAAAGGAATTCCTCATGTATATGGTTCTAGCACAGAAAATCCATGGGACATTTATTGGATTCATTTTCATGGAGAAAATGTAATTCATTATTTCCCACAGGAATATAGTAATACTATCTCAACTTTTCCTGTCCCTATATCTAAATTTCCAATTTTATTTAACTTATTTAATACAATGATTTTAACTTTAGACAGAGGTTATACCTTAAATAATATTATTTATACCAGCCAAATTTTCAGTCATTTTTTATCAAGTATTTTTTTCTTATCCTTAGAGGAGGAATCTTATCTTGATAAAAACACAAAATACATCAATGAAACTTTAGAGTTTATGAAAGATAATATATCGAAACTTTTAACTTTGGAAATACTTGCAAAACATATTAATTTATCCAAAAGTCATTTAACATATATATTTAAAGAAAATACCGGACATACTCCTATTGATTTTTTTATAAGGCTAAAAATTCAGCATGCATGCAACCATTTAGATTTATCTAAAAACAGCATTTCAGAAATATCAAACAAATTAGGATATAATGATCCATATTATTTTTCTAGAATTTTCAAAAAAGTTATGGGGATGTCCCCTAGCGCCTATAGGGATATAAAGAAAGGGTAAATTATTAGTACTTCAATAATTACCCTTTTTTATTACTTCATAGATTATATTAAGTAAACTAATACCAAGCATTTTCCATTGCAGTTTTTACATAAGCTTCTAAATTTTCTAAAGGTGTACCATATTCTAAGAAATCAGCAGATTGTAGTATAAATCCACCTCCTGGTTTACCAATTTTCATAGTTCTTTCCGTTACTTCTTTTACTAAATCAACACTACCTTTTTGCAATACATTTACTTGATCAATTCCACCAGTAATTATATACTCTCCATTTACAATTTCTTTAGCCTTTGCTAAATCTGCATCACCTAGTGGAGAAGGTGAGAATGGTTCCACCATCCTAACTCCTAATTTTTTATAGGATTCAACAAGATTCATTATTTCTCCGCAATTGTGCAACATTGCTGGAGTGCCATTTTTCTGAATAGTATCAACATATTTTTTTTCAAAAGGCATTATATATTTATCATAAAATTCACTTCCAAGAAATCCCCCTGCAACATTACCACCAAATAATAGTACGTCAGCACCGCCTTCTTCCATAGCCAAAGCATAATCAGTTATACGGTTTAATCCAAAATTCATAAGTTTTTCATAATACTCATAATCAGTTAAGAATAAACAATATAAATCTTCGTGATTAATAAGAGTAGATACATTATTAAATACACCACCAGGTGTCCATGTACCTAATATACCATCGTTTCCTAGGACATCTTTGATTCTTTTAATATTTTTTTTGATCATTGCTTTATTTTCTAATGTCATTTTAGGTTCATATTTAATTGCAATATCCAAATCTTCTTCGCTCTCAATAGGATGTTTTGTGCACGCATACATTAACGTACCTTTTCTTTCTTCGTTAATAGAAAAATCTTGAGTCAAAATTCCATCAGGTGTTTTAATTGTTGATCTTTGTACTGTTGTACTTCCATTAACGATATTCTCCGTATGCACTTGCCAATCTTCAGTTTGATCTTTAACATTTAATCCACCTAGCATTATGTTCAATGGGTCTGTTATATCAAATAACATCCTTACAAAAATGTCTACACCTAATTGCTTTTGAAATTCAATAACCTTCAACAGCAATGTATAGTAATCTAATGGATCAACTTCAGGGTACATTTGATTAATAAAATGTCCTTGATCTTGTATAAATAAAGTTACTGGTACCCTATCAGGCATCTCCCCATTAATTACTTTCATAAACCTTTCTCTTGAATTCATTTTTCTACCTCCATCAAATCTTAATTTGCCTGCCTTAAGCTATAATTAAAGCCACTCTATAATAAGTGGCTTTAATAAATAACAATTCAGGGGAAAACTTTAATTTGCTGCATCACCCATTATATCTTTATAGTTATCAGCTGTTACCATTTTAGCTTTAATTCTATAATCCATTGGTATTTCTTTATCATTTAAAATATTTTCCATTAATTCAGTAGCAGAAGTTGTACCTATATCATTGGCATCAATAAATGCTGATGATACAAAACAAGAATAATCTTTATCAAATTCACCTTTTGCTAAGTATCCACCTAATCCTACTACAACTGCATCTTTATCTAAATTTTGTTGTTCTAAAGCTCTAGTAGCTCCTGCACAACCTTCATCATTAACTCCCATTACTAACCAAGTTTTAATTTCAGGATGAGATGTTAGAACTGCTGCAGCTGCATCAAATCCTTTTGCAGTTTCACCATTATAGTCTGCTCTGAAAATATTTTCTTCTAAAAAATCTGGTTGCTTCTCTTTCCAAACTTCTAATTGACCTTCTGTTCTTGGTAAACAACTTGATACTGTATCAACTGTCATTAACAACAATCCTGTTGTTTTCATATCTTTGATCTTTCCTTCAGCTTCAACATAATCGGAAAGCCATGCTGCCATATCTCTACCAATTTGTTTTGCATCTATTCCTACAAACGGTGCTAAGAAATTTCCATTCTCGTCTTGAAGAGCATCGTCACATGCAATTACAGGTATATCTGCTGCTTCACATTTCTGAATTGTTGCAGCACTTAATTTTTGGTCTGGTGGACATACTAAAATTCCATCTACTTGTTGAGTTATTACATTATCTAGTGCAGTAAGATATGTGTCTGGATTCATTTTTGCATCAATTAATAAAACTTCATCTGCCCCCAATGCCTTTGCAGCTTTTTCTGCAGCAGCACCTTCATCTTGAAACCAAACTTGATCTAATGCTTTATAAATAGCTGCTATAACAATTTTGTCATCGCCTTTATCCTTACTTGATTCTTCTGCAGTATTACTAGATTTTGATTTGTTTGTAGAATTATTTGATGTACAACCCACAAATAATCCTGCTATTAAAACACAACTCATTACTAAACCAATAATTTTTTTCATACCTTAATACCCCCTTAAAATTATATATATAAATTTTATTATATATTTGCACTCAATTCTTAAGCTTTAGCTCTCTTTTTACTTCTAAAATAATCGAAAGATAATGCCGCTAGTAGCAATAAACCTCTGGCAACATATTGCCAAAATGATGGAACATTCAACAACAATAAGCCATTATTAAACCCTTGTAAAATCAGAACTCCAAGAACTGTACCAAACATAGTTCCTACACCGCCACTAAATGCCATACCACCTAATACAGCTGCAGTAATACCGTCAAATTCTAAACCAACAAATGCAGAAGGTTGGCCAGATGTCATTCTAGAGGCTAAAATAATTCCACCAATTGCTGACAAAGCTCCCATAATCATATAAAGTTTAAGCGCTACTTTTTTAGGGTTAATGCCTGCTAATCTTGCTGCATTTTTATTCCCACCAATGATATAAGTATGTCTTCCAAGTTTTGTCTTTGAAAGTATGATACCAAAAACTATGAAAGTTAATAAAAGTATTATTACCGGTATAGGGATCCCTAAAATTCTTCCAACACCAATTTTTAAAAAGGTTGAATTAGTTATAAACACAGGCTTTCCATCACAAATTATATATGCAAGCCCTCTAAAAATCGACATAGCAGCTAAACTTGCTATAAAAGGCTCAATCTTAAGTTCATTTACGAAAAATGCATTGAATGCTCCTATACATAATCCTGCTATTATGACAAGAATAATTACAGGCACAGTTCCTAATCCTGTTGAAAGAAGTACAGAACATAATACTCCTGAAAATGCAGCAACAGAACCAGGTGATAAATCAATATAAGTTGATATTATCAAAAATGATTCTCCAACTGCAACTAAACCTGTTAGTGAAGCAGCTATAAGAATATTCATAAAATTTCCTGGAGTAAAATAATGTGGTGATAACGAAGCAAATATTGCTATCATAATTACTAAAGCTATTATAAGTCCAATCTTATCTGAATTAAGAATTTTTTTTATATATGACATTGATTTTTTATCAGTTTTTTCTATTTTTAAAGATTCCATTGATAAAACCTCCTTAATCTAATTTGCAATTTTCTTTTTATTATCATGTATCATAGCATATTCTAGAATTATTTCTTCTGTTGCTTCTTCACTACTTATTTCACCAGTAATCCTTCCATTCTTCATAACAAGTATCCTATCACATATACCAATTATTTCTGGGAGTTCTGAAGAAATAACAATAACACCAATACCTTTTTTAGCAACTTCACAAATTATTCTATAAAATTCGGCTTTTGCTCCTACATCAATACCTTTTGTTGGTTCATCCAAAATCAGTACCTTTGGATTAATTGCAAGCCATCTTCCTAAGATAACCTTCTGCTGATTCCCTCCACTTAATTCTTTTATAGCTTTGTTCATAGAAGGAGTTTTAATACTCAAATCATCAATACTCTTTCGAGTTATTTCCTTTTCTTTTGAAAAGTCTACAAATAGTCCTTTACATATTTTAGGAAGTATAGCCATAGTTGTATTATCTTTTACACTTCTTACAGGTGCTATTCCTTCTTCCTTTCGATCCTCTGGACAAAGAGCTATTCCTAATTCTATGGCATCTTTTGGTGATCTTAATTTTATCTCTTTCCCATCCAAATAAATATTTCCAGATTCTATTTTATCTGCACCAAATATTGTTCTTACAACTTCAGTTCTTCCTGCTCCTACAAGCCCTGCCAGTCCTAGAACTTCTCCTTTTCTAAGATTAAATGATATATCTTTTATATAATCATTATTTACTTTATGAAGCTTAAGTATATCTTCACCAAATTTTTTATTTCTATCAAGGTTGTCAAAGATATCTCCTAAATTTCTTCCTACCATTAACTTTACTAATTCTTTGTCATTAGTTTCTTTTGTATTTAGTAAATCTACAAATTTACCGTCTTTAAAAACCACTACTCTTTCAGTAATTTGAAAAATTTCTTTCAACCTATGAGATACATATAATACAACAACATTTCTCTTTTTTAACTTTTCAATGATATCAAATAAACTATTAATCTCTGCATCAGATAAACTAGCAGTAGGCTCATCAAAAGCAATTACTTTTATATCTCTTGAATATGCCTTCATAATTTCAACCATCTGCTGATATGCTACACTTAAATCTCTCACTTTATCAGTTGCTTTAAAAGGTAGTTTAAACTCTTCTATAACCTTTTGTGCATTTTTATTCATAGTTTTGAAATCTATCATTCCATTTTTTTCTGGCATATTTCCCATAAATATATTTTCTGCAACAGATAAATAAGGCACAACTTGTCTTTCTTGATAAATAATACTTATACCTGCATTTATTGCATCATTCGGATTTTTGAATTCGTTTTCTTTTCCATCCAAAAATACTTTCCCACTTGTTGGTTGATAATCTCCATATAAAATTTTTAATAATGTGGATTTTCCTGCTCCGTTTTCCCCTAGAAAAGCTAAAACTTCACCACCATAGGCTTTGAAGCTCATATTATCTAGAGCTTTTACTCCAGGAAATTCCATAGTAATATTCCTAAATTCTAAAGTACTCCTCATCTAGTATCACTCCAAAAATTTAATAATTTCATTTGATTATTTATTAATTTGTGATAACATTTAACTTAGTAAACGTTATCTTTGCTATGTTTTAATTATACAAAGTTATATAAATATAATTAATGTTTCAGATTAACTTTTTTTATAGTTCATTAACTAATTTATAAAAATTATAACTTTTTTGTTTTATTTTTAGATAAGAGGATTTTTAAATTTATTATACTAGCTAAAAATAAACTTATGAGAGGTAATCATTATGCTAAAACCGAAATCTTTTAAACATAAACTAATTATATATTTTTCCTCAATTATTATTTTCCTTGTAGTTGTAATTAGCTTTACTATTATAAAAGTCTTTTCTAATCAGATAATTAGTCAGTCAACACATATAATTTCGCAAAAAATGGACCTTGTAATAAAACAAATTGATTCCAATATTTCAGAAATTCTATCTTATATAAACCCATTAAGAAATAATTCTTATATTGAAAATTTACTATTAAATAAACCATCAGATCTCGAAGAAGATACGATAAGGACTAAAGCAATATCAAAGTATCTTACCCATTACTCATCAGACTATAATAGCATTACTTCAATAATTGCAATTGACGAAAACATGAACATCCTCGATCCAGTATATTCATCAGAAAATTTCAAATCAATAATTAACAATGATGATGAATTCCATGATTTTATAGTAAAAAATTATTCTAATAAATTTTCAAAGCCGTCAAGTTTCCCCATTGCTTCTGATAATCTAGAGGATAAAAACAGAATAACTTATTATCTTCGTTTTTATAATAAAAGTGACTATAGCGGGTTAGGGTACCTTATTATTAATTTGAAAATAAATACTTTTTTCAATAATATCAAAAATATATGCATGGATACTTTTGAAACAACTTATATCTATGATAGTAAAGGAAATGTAATCTATCAACTAGGTGATATTGAATTTGATAAATCTATTATGGAAGACAATAATGCTATAGAGATTAACAAAAGTATGTATTCAATTTTCAGAAGAAAAATTGATTCCTATCCTGATTGGACAATTGTAGGAATTATGCCTTCAAAAACTATATTTGGAAGCTTGAATGATTTAATTAAATCAGTAATTTTAATAGGTTTGATATTCATATTTATTGTTATTGTATTTAGTTTATATTTATCTACAAAGCTTTCTTATCCTATACATAAAATAGCAGAGTCTATGGCATGTTTTGAAAAAGGAGAGTGGCCGGAAAAAATCGAATTTAAGACTAACGATGAAATAGAAACTCTAATAAATGGGTTCAATAAAATGGTCTATGATATAAAAAATTTAATTGATAAAGTTTATATTGAAGAAGAAGAAAAGAAAGCTTTAGAAGTAGCTGTAGTTCAATCTAAACTAGATCTTTTACAATCACAAATGAATCCACATTTTATTCATAACACATTAAATACAATTTCATATATAGCTATGAAAAATGAAGATGTCGAAGTTCGTAATTTAATTCAGAACTTTAATTTATTGCTCCGAATTAATATGTCTATTGAGAAAAAATATATTACAATAAGCGAAGAGATTAATTATCTTCAAGGTTATATAAAACTTCAAAATTATAGATATGATAACATTATAAAATTTTTAATAGAAGCTCCTGAAGATATTCTTTTGTATAAAATACCAAAACTTCTTATACAACCGCTAGTTGAAAATTCAATTTACCATGGAATTTCTCCAAAAGACAGCTTTGGGACAATTAAGGTTACTTTTTCTAGAATAGATACTAACTATCTTAGAATAAAAATAATTGATGACGGTGTCGGTATAAAAAAAGATACTTTGAAAGATTTGCTTATAAACAGACCAAGTCTCGCTAAAAAAGGATCAAATAATTTAAGCCTTTCAAATGTAAATAAAAGATTAGAAATGTATTTTGGAAAAGAATCTCAAATCAAAATTTTTAGCAACACTGGGCTCGGGACAAGCATTACCTTCATAATACCAATTTTAGAATAGTTTATAAATTTTAAGAAAGCAGGTGGATATATTGTATAAAGTACTTATCGTAGATGATGAAAAACCCGGAAGAGATATTATAAATTATATTATTGATTGGCATAAAACAAACTTTAAAATTATTGATACTGCTAAAAATGGGCAAGATGCCCTTTCTAAATATAAAAGTATATTGCCTGATCTTATAATAACTGATATACAGATGCCTGTCATGGATGGATTAGAAATGATAAAAGAAATAAAAAAGATTAATCCAAATCAAAAATTTATTATTCTAAGTTGCCATGAAGATTTTTATTATGCTAAAGAAGCTATAAAAATGAAAGTAACCGACTATCTAATAAAAGATCTTATTACTGCTGAAGAATTATATGCTCTTCTTTCTAAAATTGAAGGTGAGCTCAATAGTTCTCAAAGTATACTCTATACTGAATTCTCTAAAGGAGAAAAGTTTTTTGAAGAGTTTAAACATAGTGTATTAAAAGACCTACTTTTTAATAGTTATAATATTGAAAGAATTATTTATCTAATAAAGGAATATAATCTTGATATTGTTGCAGAAAACAGCATGTATTCTGTAATGTGTATATCCATAGATGAATATTATTTAAATCTAGCTACTAAAAGTTATATCGATGAAAAAAATATTAACAAAGAAATTCTGACGACCATAAACAGCATTATAAAAACCCATTGTAACGGAGAATGTGTATATACTAAAAATGGTAATTTTTCTGCCATTTTAAGTTTAAAAAGAGACAATAGCGAGCTAAATTATATAGAAAAAATTCATAAAATAGCTGAAGCAATAAAAAGAGAAATATTATCCTCACTAAATATTTCTTTAACTATAAGTATCAGTAGACAATTTATTGATTTAAGGAAATTACCAATAAAGCATACCGAAACTTTCGATATGCTAAAATATAAAATTTTCTTAGGAAACGGAAAAACAATTTTGCATAACACTTTCTATTCGGATCAATGTCAATTAAATACAGATATTTTGAAGAGAAGACTAGATAATATACAAGATGCTTTTAATAATAACAATGAAGAAAAATTATTAAAAGAAATAAATAATATATACTCAAAAGATTTAAAAGGCTTTATGCAATATAATTATATTAAGTTCACTAACTCGCATTTATTTGAAATTATAGCAATAATATTAAATGAATATAGCATTCCCTATATAAATGTATTTGACGTTGACTATCTGCCTATAGCTAAGGTTTCTGAATTTGAAACAATTAATAAAATGTCAAATTGGTTCTCAAATATTTTTGTAAAAATATTAAGAATCAAAGATGAAAAAACTTGTAATAAATATAGTAAACTCGTAAATGATTGTATTGATTTCATAAAACATAACTACTCAAATTACGATTTGAGTTTATCATATATAGCTGACAATTTAAATGTTCATAAGGTATACCTTTGCAGGATATTTAAAAAAGAAACAGAAATTAATTTAAGTAATTATATTATGGATTTGCGAATAAAGAAAGCCAAAGAAATGCTGTCATCATCTCAGTTAAAATCTTATGAAATTGCTGAAAAAGTTGGCTTTAAAAATCCCCAACAGTTCTCAATGGCCTTTAAAAAATATGTTGGTGTGTCTCCAAATAAGTATAAAAATTCATCATAATGTTTAAAGTGATTTTTCTAATAATGAAACCTCTTTAGAAACCATTCTAAAGAGGTTTATAAACTAAAACCTTTTTTCACAAACAAGCCTTGTAATAATCTCATTAGTTTTATTCATTAACTCATCTCTATCCCTTATAATATTCTCATATTTACCATTTACAAGGGCACATTCAGGAGATATAAAAGTAGAAAGAATAGTTCCCTTGAAATTCAAAATATTAATTAGTTCTGTATAATATTTTTCAATATCAAGTGGAGTAAAATCACAAATCATAAGTGCAAGTTTATCTTTAAACATTTCTTGCATTTTGGATACCTGACTAAAATTACCCATACAAAAGTTATTGATTCCCGTTAATCCCTCAGTGTTTAAAAAATTTTCAAGTTGATGCTCAGCTGTTCCACAAAAATGCAAAGTACCACCGCCAAAAGCCTTAAATATTTTAGAGTTATATGGAACTACAAATTTCTTGTAGAGCTCTGGAGATATAACAGTACAATCATCATCTGAAATCCATATTCCTCCAAATCCCTCCGGTAAAACAATACCATGCGGAAAAGCTCCATTATTGTATTGTTGCCCAGCATGTTTCTTTTGTACCTTAACCCATTGTATAAAAACTTCGGTACAAAACTCCATAATTTCATGAACATACCTAGGTTCCTCATACATCCATATAAAAAGATTTTCAACACCACACAAGCAAAGCGCAATATTAAGAGGCCCTTGAGGATCTGTAAAAGAAATGGGAAGGTCTGAGTTTGCTTTCATATAGTCAATACATTTTAGTACCCTCGGCATTAATCCATTCTTATACGGATCAGGTAAACAAAGTTTTTTTATATCCCTTGCTTCTTTTAGAACAGTTCCATGGACACTAGGGTCCATCTTTGATTGAAATACAATTTCAGAACCTAGTGCTGAAGGAACTACTCCAGTTCCATACCAGGGAAAAAGTAAAGGTATATAATCATCATCAAATTTGTTTAAGTGCTTTTCTATTTTACTTACTTGAAAATCAAACATTGATTCAAAATTTGTGAAATAATCATCTGGAATAAGACTTGGAGTATCTCCTGAAACCCAATAATTAACATCTGATAAAACAATAGGAAGTTCTTTTGTTTCCTTATGTTCATAAACTTTTTTTATCTTTTCATATGCTGCTTGGAATCGTTCTTTGTTTTTTTCATAAATATTTACCAAATCAACACCGCCTTTAAGATTATTTAATTTAATTATATATTTCAATAGAGCTAAAACATATAGACAGAAGTCTTTCTCAGGTGGATTTTTGTGTGGTATTATTAAAATATAGACTGATAATAAATATAAGAAGGTGCAATTATGTTTGGTGAATATAAATTTAACGTTTTACATAAATCTAAATATCATCATTCTGTTGGATTATATACAACTTGGGTAGGGTATCTTACTGCTTTACAAAATTATGAATGTAAGCCAAGGGTTCTAGATGATTATTTTATAATATTTGTTTCCTCAGGCAAAGGTATATTTAGATGTAACAATATTGAATACAAGATAAAAAAACATGATGCTTTTTTTCTCTTTCCTGGAGTTGTTCATTATTATAAAACCGATTCAAAAGATTTGTTAGAGCTCTGGTGGATTGGTTTTAACGGTCCAAATGCCCAAAAGCTTATTAATGATTTAAGCATAACACCTGATAACTGTGTTATCAAGGGAATTCACAGTGCTGAAATCTTCGATAATATTAAGGAAATTGTTGATTCTTCATTAAATAGTTCTTCAGGTATGGTCTTAAAGTCATCTGGCTGTTTGTATAAACTTTTTGGTCAGATTATAAATGAGTGTGCTAGCGATTCTATCAATATTATATGTGAACAGGCAGAATTCACAAAACCTATAGAAAGATCATTGGCATTTATTGATGCTAATTATCCACATTATATTACTATCAAGCAAATTGCTACCTATGCAGGTTTAAGCAGATCTCACTTTACTACTAGGTTCAAAGCTGAAGTTGGTTACTCTCCTTCAGAACATCTTGCTAAAATACGTTTAAAACAAGCAAAACATTATCTTTGTCATTCAAGTCTTTCAATTATGGAGATTGCACATTCTACAGGATTTCAAGATCCACATTATTTTTCTAGGTTTTTTAAGCATCATGAAGGTATTCCCCCTATTGAATTCAGGCGGATAAATTCATCATGTGAAAATACTGAAGAAGGGACTTCCAAAACACCAATTTGATTTCATTTTTTAAGTATATATTTACTTGATAAAAATCTAAATTCAAAAATAGGATAGTAAATAGATTTATTCTTTTACACAAATCTATCTACTATCCCTTGTTTACTATAGTTTTTGTTCATATTGTTCTAGTAAAAAAGCTTAATTTTAGATTTTCTAAAAGAAAATCTTCCTTTACTTAAAACTGTCAACTGCATTTAGTATTGGTTTAGCTCACTTTTCGGTGTCATTATAATTATAGGATTCTTAGCTGGATCTAGCCATTTCAACACTTTTACCATATTACTTTCACTTACTCCAACGCAACCAGCAGTTGGTTTTACGCTAACATGGAAGAATATTGCCGAACCTTTTCCAGGTACTCTTTTACTAGTATTATAATTTATAACCAACGAGTAATTATATGGTGCAATGTATAAGTTTTCTGCTGAATTCCATTGACCATTATTTTGATCTTTATAATTCCATGTATTGTAAAATTTAGAATTACTGTCATCAACCCAAACATCATTTGTATCTGTTCTAGTATAAGTCATTTTAGTTCCTGGATTATCATATCTTCCAAAGGCTGTACCTAAAGTATACATTCCTCTTGGTGTTTTTTTATCTCCTTCAACCTTGTTAACTGCAAATCCTTTACTTCCTATAAACCCTGTACAAGATAATATGGTTGTCCATTTATTATTAACTTTTTCATATGTTTTTACAATTACATTGTTGCTCCCATAATCACCTGTAACAATTATCACTTGACTTGAATTACCTATCTTTTTTAATTCTTCTACTAGCAGCTTTTCTTCTACCTCTACTTTTTCTTCTACTTCTACTTTCTCTTCAATTTTTTCTTCAGTTTCCTTTTTAGTTTCCTCTTTTACTTGTTCTTTCTTTTCTTCAGTTTTAGTTTCAGTCTTAATGTCCTCTTTCTCATGGTATTCTTTAGTTTCTTTAACTTCTTTAACTTCATCTGATTCATCTTTTGGTAGGGCATCTATTTCATCACTATTGTCCTCTGGAAGACATTCATTTAGTTCTTCTTCATCATAGTTTAATAAACTTTTTATTTCATTTGTTTTTTTAGTTAAATCATTATTACTTTCTTCTTTTATTTCAGTTTTTGAACTAGCCGAAGTTAAAGATCCAACGGTTTCACCGTGTTTCTTACTTGTTGATTGATTAGAAACAAAATTTGTCGCTATTAAAATAAAACTTATTAGTATCAATAATGATATTACATTACCGTATTTTATATTTCTCATCTTTTGTACCTCCAAATTATTATTGTGAAGTGCATTTTAAGTTAATCTTTTGTTTTATAAAACTTATACATATATTATACTCGAATTTTGTCGTATTTTGACGTAGAATGCCATTGTAATTTTTACCAATACAAAAAGACCTTTTAGAGTTTAAATTAACTCTAAAAGGTCTTTTTTATAAGTTCATATAAAATAAGTTCATATAAAATAGTTTATTAATAGTTTTCTGTAAATACCTCAAAATACCCTTGTGGATGCGCACAAGCCGGACAAACTTCAGGAGCTTCTAATCCTTCATGAATATATCCGCAATTATTACATTTCCATAAAACTTCATTATCTTTTTTGAATACTTGTCCATTTTCAATATTTGCTAATAATTTTCTATATCTCGCTTCATGTTTCTTTTCAACTTCTGCTATTTTTCTATATACTTCTGCAATTTCAGAATATCCTTCCTCTTCAGCAGTTGCTGCAAACTGCGGATATAACTCTGTCCACTCTTCCTCTTCTCCACCAGCTGCATACTTTAAATTTTCAGCAGTAGTACTTAGTCCTGCATTATAAGTAGCATTTATCTCTACTCCCTCGTTCCCCATGTCTGAATTAAGAAATTTCAAGAATCTTTTAGCATGTTCCTTTTCATTTTCTGCTGTTTCCATAAATATATTTGATATTTGAACATATCCTTCTTTTTTTGCCGTTGATGCATAATATGTATACTTAGTTCTAGCTTGACACTCTCCAGCAAAAGATTTCATTAAATTCTCTGCTGTTTTAGTTCCTTTTAAAGATTTCATTAAAAACACCCCTTTTGTCTATACTTTATCTTTTTTATAATCTTATTTTACCAATTATTCTCTCGATTCTCAATTTATATTTCTTCAATTTCTTCTATAACAAACTTATCAAAAGCAATTTCATCAACAAAATTATGCTCATCAAAAGATGTTTTATTCCTTTTGTTATACTCCTCTAAATTATTAGGTAACCAATAAGGTTTTTCTATATCTAATCTATAACAAATTTCAGTAATACATTCTTTTAATTTATCTTGATAACTCCCATCTGTTGTGGAAGAAACTATTTCTTCACTGATAATCTTCGTTTTTTTTATTATTGAACCAGAAATTTTAATCATATTATCCTCCCTTTTTATAAATCGCGGAGCAATTTATAGTTACAAGTTAAAAGTGACAAGTTACAAGTTGTGGATACCTTTCGCAAGCGAAAGCTTTTAATTAAACAAAAGATAAAAGATTCCTTTTGCGTAGCAAAAGTACAGTTTCTATCGTCGAAGATGATTAAGGCTTAGTTAAAGATTTTCTGCAAGAGAATTATCCTAAGAGTCGGCTTAAGGATTAGTTCTACTTTTCTTTCAAAAATATGCAATCTTCAATTAAGAGTTTTTATTACGAAACTTTATTTATACATGTACAAAATCTCAGGCACTTATGAGTTTTGGACTTGCATAAATAATTAGTTGAATTAAAAACTCTATATGTTTTTTGAAAGAATTTAGTAGAAGTTATTCTTCAACGATCTCTTTCATTAACTTGTCACTTATCACTTGCCACTTGTCACTAATTTTCTTCGTCTTTTATTTCACTTCCTAAAGCTCACTATATATTCCATATGTTCATCAGGCAAATCAATATTCGGATTTTCAATTATCCATTTACCAACAATGTTTAATTCCTGACATGCTAGTTCAAAATGACACATACTAATTCCAATATCTATTCTCTGCATATCAAATCCCATTTTATTACCTGCATAATTAGGTGTATGTGATAAATAAAAATGAATGGTCCTTTTATCTTGAGATAATACAATTCTCCATGGTTGCTTATTAGATGCCGATGGACCTAGTCTCACCATCTCTAAACTTGTTGAAAATTCACCTGCATCTTCTTCCTTCAATTCTTTTTCAAAATTAGAATAGTAAAAAAGTTCTTTCCAAGGTCTTCTACTATTTGATTTAGCTGCAAATCTTATAGCCGATTGGAGAAAACCTGGTTTTTCTCTTTCATAACCAATAGGAGTAACTGTAGGAATTATTTCTTTATTATTGATATTAATTTGCTTTTCAAATGAATCGCGTGTAAAAGTACCTCCAAGCCAACAAGTTCCAAGATTTATTTCTGTTAAATATAAAACCACTTTTTCAAAGACATATCCTAGTTCTACAAGTGATATTTCATTATTTTCTATAACACTTA
This sequence comes from Clostridium sediminicola, assembly GCF_050402865.1. Classification (NCBI taxonomy): domain Bacteria; kingdom Bacillati; phylum Bacillota; class Clostridia; order Eubacteriales; family Clostridiaceae; genus Clostridium; species Clostridium sediminicola. Next base: position 11,637 of record NZ_BAABMF010000021.1, on the reverse strand, counting down.
CGATGTATGCCTGTGGATTTTTGATAAATCCATATGTTCCAATTTTCATACCCTTATCAGTAATATTTCTATTTACAGGAACTAAACCCAGCTTAGGATTGCCCCCTAATGGTCCTTTCAAGTTTTCCTCTACTTCCAAATAGTTATATATTTTTTTATAAGTATCATTATCTATCTCTCTATTTTCAAACGTTCTCACTGACTTTCGTTTTTTTATAGTTTCTATAATTGAATTATTAAAACTCATAATTCCTCCTTTTTATAAATTGCCAATTTCTACTCTTATTATAACTCAAAATATAAATAAACAGTCTAGATTAACTCATATTTTTCAAATCTTAATATATTCTACGTAACACTGTTAAGTCAGTGATTTTATTATAAAAAGTTTTTTATTAAAAGTTGTATCTTTATTCTAAATAGCTTATACTCTTTCATAGATAAAGAGTAATAATTTAAACTATCATTAAGGAGATTAAGATGAATACTAGAATCGCAAAGAAAATTAATCAGAACTTTTATTATGGATGGGTTATTGTTGGTTTAGCTGCATTAAGTCTATTTTTTTCGTCACCTGGGCAATCCTATGGAATTTCCACTTTTATAAATTCCTATATTGAAACATTTCAAATTAGTCGTACTACTATATCGGTAATCTATTCAACTGCCACATTGATTTCAGGGTTATCACTACTAGGCATAGGTAAGTTAGTTGATAGATTTGGACAAAGAATTGTTTTTATATTCTGTGGCGTAATGCTGGCTATTACATGTATTTTTAATAGCTTTATCTCCGGAATATATATGATATTTTTTGGGTTTTTAGCTTCAAGATATTTTGGACAAGGCTCTTTGGCATTAATACCCAGTACACTTGTACCTCAATGGTTTAAAGGTAAACGTGCTCTTGCAATAGGTATATATGGAATTGGTGGTTCACTAGCTTCTGTTTCTGTACCTTCTTTAAATATATGGATGATTAATAATTATGGTTGGCAATCGTCTTGGAGAATATGGTCGATTCTTATAATACTTATTTTCCTTCCACTTATGTGGACACTAGTAGTTAACACTCCTGAAGAAATTGGAGTTTTACCTGATAACAAAAGTATTAATAGCATTGCTGATATAAACGAAGAACGCGTTAGTATGGAACAGAATTCATGGACACTAAAAACTGCAATGAAAACAAAAGAATTTTGGTTTTTAGGCTTTTGTGTAACCATAACCCCTATGATTACTACTGGGCTAGTATTTCATTTTTTTTCTATTATGAGCGAAAAAGGAATTTATCAATCTCAAGCAGCTTATATCTTAGGACTTATGGGTCTTCCTGGATTCATTGCACCAATTATTGGAGGATTTATCCTTGATAAATGGAATCCCAAATATGTTTTTTCTATAACTTTTGTTATAGAAGCTTTTGCTCTATTAATTCTTGTTTTTGTAAAAACACTTACAGCAGCAGTACTCTTTATGATCCTTTACGGTATTGCTAAAAGCGTTCAAGATGTATCAGGAAAAGTAATGTGGCCTAACTATTTTGGTAGAAAATACTTAGGTAGCATCCAAGCTGCAGCAACTATGTTCATTGTTGTAGGTTCTGCATTTGGACCTATCCCTTTTGGGGCTGTATTTGATAATTTAGGTAGTTATAATTGGGCTATTATTGCTATGGCATTTATTTCACTCTTAAGCTCAATCATAGGTTTTCTCTGTAATAAACCAAAACTACCAGTTACTTTTGAAAATAATACCTTTATTAACTCTACTAATTAATAAACACAATATCTTTAATCTGAAAAAAAACGACAAAGCTTATGCCATGTCGTTTTCTCTACTTTTATAAGTTTTAACTTCAATTCCACCAAATGCCACAAAACATTTTAACAATAGTACTGGGCCTTCTACTGCAGAATAATTATTTGCCTTTGTTTTGTTAGACCATCCACCAAAAATAGGTACACCTTTCACTATGACCTTCCAATTATCTGGTACAATTATATCAATACCTCCAAAAGCAACAGTTACGTCTAACCTAGCACCTTCAGTGGAAATATTAGCATCTGTTAAGTCAATATCCATGCCACCAAAAGCCGCTACCAAACTACCACCTCTGAAGCTAGTAGAATAATTTCTTGCATTGAAACCAGAAAACATTACAAATTTATCAATAACATCTTCACTTATGTCTCTTCCATGATATTTACTACTTTTATTAACACCATTAGCAGAAAATATAAAAGACATTCCAATCACAATAATTAACACTGTCCAGAAGAATTTTATAAGACTTACATTTATCACATCTAGCTTTCTTAACTGAAAGAAAATTCCTACCAACAAAAGTATCAATCCTGAAGTTTTTGAAACAGGGTTTGTTGCTAACTGCCATGCACCTATTACTATTAATATTACTGGCCACCACATCCAAATAATATTCCAAAAATCCCAAAGTCCAAATTGTTCTAATAAAATTCCTAAACCTACTAAAATTAAAATAATTCCAAAAAATATTTTACCCTTCACTTAAACACCCCTTTTATTGTTTTAGAATCTGTTCTAAGCTATTGTTGATTTTTATTGGTACAGCAATATTTATACTTTATTATATCATTTATTCGAGTGAAAAATTCAAAAAAATGGTTATATTCATGTTAAAAGGTAGGATTTTTATCCTACCTTTTATAAAAGTATTGATTGGAAATAACTTTATCGGCTAAAGTCCTAACCCAACTTTAGCTCATTTTCCAAATAAAAAATACCAGGAAATTATTACCTACTAAATCATAATTATCCTCTTATGTGCAGAATTTAACTGCAAACCCTCTTACATCTCTCACTGTATCTGCAACAACTTTAGACCCAATTAGTACACTTTAAAATATCCATGTGCTCCTGCTCCCTTTGCATAAACGACTCTTTCAGAAATTCGCTCTCTGTCAAAATGTGCAAGTTTTTCTAAAAACACTACATCTTGAAGCAGTGCTGGTCCTCTTTCTCATACAGTTAATAAGTTTTAATCATCTGTAGTAGGCTCACCTTAATTAGCAGTAAGGTAATCATCCTTCATTTAAGTCTCTTAAAAATGCTAAAGCTCAAATATATAGATAAACAATAGGTCAACTCCATTTATAGTTGAACTTTTTTACTCTATATAATTCAAAATATGACTCCATAGAATAATTGTTGACTATGAAATGCTAAAAAAAATACAAAAATAAAAAAAGTTGATTATTTTTAGGTTTTAGACATAATTCACTATTATAATTAAAATCCATGTTATAATTGGATTACATGTTTAAATTTTAAAATTAAATCTGCATACTAATGAAGATGAAAGGCTGATTATAAATGCTCCCTTTAAAAAAAAGTACTACTCTATGTTTATTAATAGTATTTTGTTTTATAGTAACTACTAGTTTTTTTTCAACAAAAAAGATTTCATGTTCACCAGAAAAGAGTATCTTAGTCATAAGTTCATATAGTCCAAGCTTCCCAACTTTCAATCAACAAATTGAAGGTATAAAATCAGAATTAGACAATTCAGAAATACTTATTGATATTGAATTTATGGATACCAAAAGGTTTAATACAGAAGAAAATATAAACAATTTTTTAAATTCTCTTAAATATAAAATAACTAATACAAAAAAATACAATGGTGTTATAGTTTGTGATGATAACGCTCTAGATTTTATTAATATATACAAAGATGACCTGTTAAAAGAAATTCCTATAGTATTTCTTGGAGTTAACGATGTTAATAAAGCAATAAAATTCAGCAGTAACCCTTATATTACAGGTGTCACAGAAGCTATTTCTATGGATGAAACTATTTCCTTGGCACTAAAATTCCAAAGTAACGCCAAAAACATTATTGCTCTTGTAGATGGCACTACAAGTGGGCAATGCGATTTAAAAAGCTATTATGCCTTAAAAAACAAATATAAAACGTTAAATTTTACTGACATAAACTTAGATAATTTTAACTTTGCTGAATATTCAAAAGAAGTAGCTACAATTAGCGAAAAGGACATTATATTACTCTTATCGGCTTATACAGATAAAATGGGTATCTCGGTTAATTTCTATGAAAGTTTAGAACTTATTAAAGAAAACTCAAAAGCTCCTATTTTTCATCTATGGTCTCATGGAATTGGTGAAGGTATTTTAGGTGGTAAAGTAATCAGTCATTTTGAACAAGGAAAAGCCGCTGCTAATTTAATAAATCAAATTCTAGATGATGGATTACCACCTGAAAAAATCCCTTTTATAAGTCAAACTCCAAATAAATTTATGTTTGATTATATTCAATTAAAAAAGTTTAATATAGAAAGCTCTCTAATTCCCAAAGATAGCATAATACTAAATAAAGAAAGTTCTTTTTATGAAAGGTATAGAAAACTATTAATTTTCTCTTCCCTCACTCTTTCAGCATTTTTAGTCATCATTTTTTTACTTTTAACTAATATAAGAAAAAGAAAGGTTGCTGAAAAAAGATTAATTCAAAAAAATGGAGAGTTAAACTTCACCCATGAAAAATTGAAAAATCAACTTTCAAAAGTTCATCAGTATGCATATTACGACAAATTAACAGGTTTACCGAATAAAACCAACTTTAAATACCATTTTAATAAATTTATACAATCTTTTAATGAACATACTAATACTTTATCTCTTGTATTTATAGATATAGATAACTTTAAAATTATTAATGATACATATGGGCACTCTATTGGAGATAAGCTTTTATTAAAAGTTAGTGCTCTTCTCAAAGAATTGACTCTTGAAAATTCTTATTTAGCTCGCCTTGGTGGCGACGAATTTGTAATTCTTTTAGAAAACCATCATAGTAAAGAACTAATAGAGGCTGAAGTAAAAAGAATATCTAAAAATCTAGAAAAACATTTTTGTATTGGGGAAAATAAATTTTATATTACAGCCAGTATAGGTATTGCTATTTGTCCAGACCATGGTGTCTCATATTCTGACCTTATGAAAAATGCAGATGCTGCAATGAACAAAGCTAAAGAAAAAGGTAGAAACTGTTATAAGTTTTTTAAAAAAGAAATAAACGATGAATTAAATCGTAAGTTAGTTTTACAAAATGGATTAAGAAAGGCGATTTCAAATGAAGAATTTGTTCTATACTATCAGCCAATAATTGGAGTAACGAATGGTAAAATCAAAGGTTTTGAAGCATTAATACGGTGGGTTAGCCCAGAATTTGGTTTTGTATCACCAAATGATTTCATAAAATTATCTGAAGAAATGGGATTGATACTCGATATTGGTAAATGGGTTATAAAAAATGCTCTTTTATTCTCCGAAAAAATTAATGTAGGAAAAAAAGAAAAATTAGTTGTATCAGTAAACGTGTCAGCAATACAATTAAAACAAATTAACTTTATTGATTCTGTAAATGAGATAATACAAACCACAGGAATTGATCCAACATTAATAAATTTTGAAATAACCGAAACTTCACTAATAGATAACTTTGAATCTTGCTCTTTAACTTTAAATGCACTAAAAGAAATGGGTATAAAAATCTCTTTAGATGATTTTGGTACTGGATATTCTTCATTATCATATTTAACAAAATTACCTATTGACACACTAAAAATTGATAAATCTTTTGTTGATGCTATAAATAAAACTAGTAATGAAAAAGATTTGATTCAATCAATTATATATATAGCTCATAAATTTGGTCTCAATGTTGTAGCAGAAGGAGTTGAATATCCTAATCAAGCTAAACAACTTCAGAAATACAAATGTGATATGCTTCAAGGTTATCTTTATAGTAAACCCTTACCTGAAGATTCAATATTTGAAAAATTCGATACCTAGTATATTTAGTTTAATGTACCTTATTCAATTGGAAATACATAATTCACGATGCTCAATTAATCTCCTTTTTTAATTATGCATCGTGAATTTCTTTAATTTTTCTTCTATCCCTAATCATATTTAGAATGTGATTTATATTACACCTTAAAATAACTTTGGAATAATATTCATATTTAACGTCTATACTTTAATGGAGGTGATATGAATGTCATTCAGAATAACATGGAAAGTTCAGTTAAAATGTACTGCCCTTGCAATTATTCTAACAGTAATTCATTATAGTATGCTTGATGGTGCTCTTTATAGTTTCATAACTTCAAAATATTCTACTATTCCTACCCAGAATCCCTCAATCGATTTCTTTTTATACATTTTCCTTATAATGCTTCTCATCACAATTTTTCACGAATTAATGCATGGCATAGCATATAAATTTTTTGGATGTTCAGTATCTTTTGGATTTAACGGTTTATTTGCATATACAAAAGAGACTTCCGGAAAAGCTTTGGAAAGAAATAAATTCTTAGTCGTATTACTATTCCCTATATTTATTATTTCATTGTTGTCTCTATTTTTTGATGGGTGGATTAGAGCTTTTATTTATTTACTAAACTTATTAGGATCCTCTGGTGATATATATATGGCATTATATTTAATTAAAACTAAACCTGAAAATAAAATTGTCGATAAGCCATATGGATTTGATGTGATATAGATAAATTTCTAATCACAATTGACTCACTCTTTAAATATTTACTCTTAATAGCTCTTACTTTATTGATAACATTTCGACACAGTATATCTATTTTTTGTTATAATATATATATGAATTACATTCCGTAATCTACAGCAATCTTTTGTACTACAAAATACTTTTAAAATCGTCATAAGAATACATTTGAATATTATGGAGGTATTAATTATGGATAATGATCTTCAAAATAAAAAATATCTGGATCATCTTGATAGAGATACACTTTTAAGAATTTTAGAAAATCTTCACCATGAAGTATATGTAACTGATAAAAACGGAAAAGTGTTATATGTAAATCCTGCATGTGTTAGACACTATGGTTTGACCCCAATGGAAATCGTAGGTAAACATACCATTGATCTTTATAAAGGGCGTTGGGAGCCAACATGTCACCCAACATTATATAGAGAAAAAAAACGTATTATGGTTGAACATAAATTCTGTATGGGAGGAACGGGAGTCTCAGCTGTTGTCCCATTACTTGATAAAAATGACGAAATTGAAATGGTAGTTAGTTCTGTTGAAGAAAAATTACATAATTACGATATCAGCTTTAAACGATATGATAATTCTACTGAAAATCATAATGAAGAAGATTCGAAATCAAATAATCTTTTCATTGCTGAAAGTTCTTCTTATAAAAATATATTGAAGATAGCAAATAAAGCTTCCCAAGCTGATATATCTATCTTGTTATTAGGTGAGTCAGGTACAGGTAAAACTTATTTAGCTAAGCACATACATGAAAATAGTATTCGAAAGAATCATCCTCTATTATCAATAAATTGTGCAACAATACCTGAAAATTTGATGGAATCTGAACTATTTGGTTATGTTCCTCATGCTTTTACAGGAGCTAGTCCTAAAGGAAAGATTGGACTACTTGAATTAGCTGATAATGGAACTCTTTTCCTTGACGAAATAGGAGAAATGTCAATGGCTCTTCAAGCCAAACTTCTTACAGTTCTTGACGATAAAACATTTTATCCTATAGGCGCTAAATCCCCAAAATCAGTTAATATTAGAATAGTTGCCGCAACTAATCAAAATCTAGAGGCACTAATTAAAGAAAAAAGATTTAGACAAGATTTATATTGGAGACTAAGTGTTGTAAACCTTTCATTACCTCCATTAAGAGAGCGAAAAAAGGATATTATCGCCCTTTCCAATTACTTTTTAAACTCCGCTAATGAAAAATATGAATTCAATAAGGTATTTTCACAACAAGTACTTGATATTCTTTGCAAATATTGTTGGCCTGGTAATATTAGACAATTAAAAAATGTTGTAGAGAGAGCTGTAGTGTTATCAAACAAAAATTCTATAGAGCTAGAAGATTTTCCTCCATACATTCTTGAAAAACTTATTAAAAATGACCCAAGTAATAAAAAGAATTATCAATACGCTATAGATAATTTAGAAAAACGACTTATAGAAGATGCTTTTAAAGAGCATAAAACAACACGAAAAGTAGCAGAAGCTCTTATGATGAGTCAATCTAAAGCTTCCAGACTTAAAAGAAAGTATAATATTGAAGTATAGAAAAACTGCCCATCTTATGATGGACAGTTTTTCCATGTCTAACTTTACTTTCTGAATTATTAGATATATTTATGGCACAATTTCATGATCAAGCCATAACAGCAATCTGGCTGGTATTCTGTTTATGGCTTAATCATTAGACAACTTGCTTATGATATAAATCTTCATGTATTTCTTGAGTATATCTAAGATACAAAAGTTTTCTTAAGATTTCATCGTTATGTTCTCCTAACAACGGTGCGGAGCTGTATGGGTTACCCGGAGTTTTACTAAATTTCATTGGAATACCCATTGTTTTCATTTTACCAATTGCCTTTTGATTAACTTCAATAACCATTTCTCTTGCTTTTGTTTGCTCACTATTTATAACTTCTGGAATTGTCATAACTGAACCAGCTGCTATTCCTTTAGGCGCTAGCATTTTCTCAATTTTTAATTTAGGGATTTCACTTGTTACTTTTTCTATTTCTTCAACCAATTCCGAAAGATTTTTAAGCCTTGCTTCATTATCTATAAATTTAGGATTGTTATTTAAATAATCTAAATCCATTAATTTGCAAAACTTATTCCAATCCTCTTCACAATCTACAGCAAGAGCCACATATCCATCAGCTGCTTTATAAACCCCATAAGGCGCAATAGATGCATGATGGTTTCCATTTCTTTCAGGAATTGTACCAAAAACTGAATATTCAATCATTGGCCAATCCATTAAATAGAATGCACTATCTAACATTGAAACATCAAGTCTCATACCTTCACCGGATATTTCTTTTCTATATAATGCCATAGAAATACCATTCAATAAATTTAATCCACTCCAGTTATCACAAAGAGAATATCCAGGTTTCACTGGTTCACCATTTTTTTCTCCTGTACGATCTACTATTCCACTCCTTGCAGCTGCAACTATATCATAGCAAGGTAGATGTGAAAGAGGTCCTTCTATTCCAAACCCAGAAACAGAACCATAGATAATCTTTGGATTTACTTCTTTCATTCTTTCATATCCTATTCCCAGTCTATCTAGTGTTCCTACTTTGAAGTTCTCTAATACTACATCACATTCTTTTACTAAATCTAAAATAAGATGCTTACCTTCTTCACTTCTCATATCTACTGTAATACTTTTTTTGCTTCTATTAAAAGATGCATAGTATCCGCTTAATTCATTTTTGAAGGGTCCCCATCCTCTTGATTGATCTCCGTATTTGGGTCTTTCAACTTTAATAACTTCTGCACCAAAATCCCCCATATAGTAAGCACAAAAAACACCTGCTAAAGCTTGGGTAAAATCTAGCACTTTGATACCTTCTAAAGGTCTCATATTTTCACCTTCCTTTAACTATATTATTTTCATTTCTTTCAATGAGATTTGATTTTCCTTACTTAATCCAATCAATTTGTATATCTCTTGATTATGCTCACCTAGTAATGGTGCTGATGCAAACACATTATCAAGTTCATTGTCTTGATGAAATTTAATTGTCTTACCAACCATTTTGATAGGTCCTATTCTTTGGTCATTTACTTCAACAATCATGTCTCTTACTTTTAATTGTTCCTGATTCATTGCTTCAGTAACGGTATTACATCCCGCAGCTGGAACTCCAGCCTTTTCACATTTATCTGAAACTTCTGCTTTAGTAAAATTTTGCAAATAATCTTCTAACTTATCTCTTAAATCTCCAAAATAATATTTTCCACGTGCTTCATTATCACAATATTTAGGATTTGTTACCCAATCATCTAGTCCAAATTCACTACAAAAGCTTTTCCATTGGCGATCTGTTGATACTCCAAGTGCTACATGTCCGTCTTTACATTTCAAAATATCATAAGGGTTGATAAGTGGATGTGCATTTCCTACTCTAGTCGGATTCTCTCCACCAATATCATAACTTGTTAATTTGTCTTCAGTTACAGCGAATAAAGCTTCCCACATTGACGTTTCTACCTTTTGACCTTGGCCTGTACGTTTAGTATGAAAAATCGCAATAGAAATTGCTGAAGCTAAGTAAAGAGAAGCATATTGATTACCTATTGACATTCCAATAAGTGTAGGTGGTCCATCTTGAAAACCTGTTATATCCATCATTCCACTCTTGGCTTGTGCAATTATCTCATTTGCAGGATAATCTTTTTCAGGCCCTGTAGTTCCAAAACCAGTAAGAGTTGCATACACAAGCTTAGGATTTATTTTTTCCAGAACTTCATACCCTAACCCTAATTCGTCCATTTTTCCTACTTTAAAATTTTCAACAAGGACGTCTACATGTTTAACAAGTTTTTTAAATATCTTTTTTCCTTCTACACTTTCAAGACTTAATGTGATACTCTTCTTACCTCTATCAAGAAATGCATGATATGGACTAATACCATCTTTTAATGGCTCCGAAGTTCTTATAAGATCTCCCATTCCTGGTTTTTCAACCTTTATCACTTCTGCCCCATAATCTGCCAATTCCATAGTACATAATCCATTGAGCACTGTTAAATCTAGTACTTTGATACCCTCTAATGGTTTCATCTGATGTCTCCTTTCTTCAATATTATTTATGTTGACTACTATTTCATTTCTTTAATCGCTTCTATCAATTCCGGAATAACTTTGAATAAATCTCCTTCTATACCGAAATGTGCTGCCTTAAATATTGGTGCATTAGCATTTTTATTTATTGCTACTATACATTCTGCATCTGACATACCTGCCATATGTTGAATAGCTCCAGAAATACCACATGCTATATATAGCTTAGGTCTTACTGTTGTTCCTGTTTGTCCTATTTGATGTGACTGATCTATCCATCCACTATCTGTTGCTGCTCTTGAAGCACCTACAACTCCACCTAAAACTTCTGCTAATTCTTCAACAAGCTTGAATCCTTCTGGAGCACCAACTCCACGTCCACCTGATACAATTATTTCTGCATCTGTCAATGATACAGCTTTCTTTTCACTTTTAATTACTTCTAATACTTTTGCGATTATATCTTCTTCTTTTAACTCAGGAACTATCTTAACTACTTCTGCTGCTTTATCTTTATATTCTGCTTTTTCCATTACTCCAGGTCTTACTGTTGACATTTGTGGTCTATTCTTTGGACATATAATTGTCGCCATTAAGTTGCCACCAAAAGCAGGACGTGTTTGTAATAATTTATTATCTGATGAATCTACATCTAATGATGTACAGTCTGCTGTCAATCCAGTTCCTACTCTTCCTGCAATTCTAGGCGCTAAATCTCTTCCAATTGAAGTAGCTCCTATCAATACTGACTCAGGTTGATTTTCTAATATATACTCACCTATAACTTTGGAATAAGCATCTGTTGAGTAATTTTCTAACTTTTCATGATCAAAATAAATAACTTTATCTACTCCGTAATGGGCTAATTTTTCTGCTTCTTCATCTATTTTATTTCCTAATAAAAGTACTGATAAATCTGTTCCTATCTTATCTGCTAATTTTCTTCCTTCACCTA
>NZ_BAABMF010000020.1:0-88842 GCF_050402865.1 Clostridium sediminicola | reverse complement strand
GTACACCTGCTCTAATAAGTGTTCCAGTTTCTTTATTTATTCTTACTTCGTTAGTATCAGGTACTTGCTTAACGCAAACCACTATTTTCATTATTTTTACCTCCATTTTTTAAGAAATTACATATTCTGACTTATATAGCTTTGATTATGAGAGTACACTTCTCGCAATAACAAGTTTTTGTATTTCATTTGTACCTTCGTAAATTTCAGTTATTTTGGCATCTCTATACATTCTTTCTAAAGGATAATCTTTCATAAATCCATATCCACCATGTATTTGCAATGCGAGATTTGTAACAAATCTTGCAGTTTCTGATGCATAATATTTTGCCATAGCAGATTCTGCTGAAACATTCTTTCCTTGATCATGTAACCATGCTGCCTGATATGTTAAGAATCTTGCTGCTTCTATTCTAGTTTTCATTTCTGCTAGATACCATTGAATTCCTTGTTGCTTTGCTATTGGTCTTCCGAACTGAACTCTTTCTTTTGCATATCTAACAGCATGTTCAAAAGCACCTTCTGCTATTCCTAAACCTTGAGCTGCTGGAACAGTAATACGGGCTCCATCAATTGATGATAGCGCATACTTAAAGCCTTGATTTAACTTACCTAATATGTTTTCCTTAGATACTCTTACATTTTCAAATATAAGTTCCGCTGTATCCGATCCACATATACCCATCTTTTCTTCGATTTTCCCAACTTTAAATCCAGGAGTGCCAGCTTCAATTATGAAAGCAGTTATACCTTTTGTCTTCTTTTCAGGTTCTGTCATTGCCATTACAGTGTAAATTCCTGCTTGGCTTCCACCAGTAATGAAGCATTTTGTACCATTTAAAATATATGAATCTCCATCTTCAACAGCCACAGTTTGTACATTTGAAGCATCAGATCCAGCATTAGGTTCTGTAAGAGCAAAAGCACCTACAACTCCATCTTCTAGCATTGGTCTTAAATATTTTTCTTTTTGCTCCTTTGTACCATACATATGGATTACCCATGCCGCTCCTTGATGGATAGAATACATAGCTGCAGTAGTAGCACATTTTTTCGCAAGTTCTTCTGTAACAATTGCTTGTGCGAGCTTATCAAGTCCAGCACCACCAAATTCGTTAGGGAAACCTACTGCTGTTAGCCCACATTTTGTTAATTTATTGAAAGTGTCACGAGGAAATTTATGTGTTCTATCAATTTCTTCCGCAATAGGTTCACATACTTCTTCTGCAAATTGTCTTGCAACTTTTCTTATCATTTCCTGTTCAGGTGTTAATTGAAAATTCATTTTATTACCCCCTAAAAACTTTTTATATTTTTTAACTTCACACTTTTTATCTTTTGATTAGTTGTGTGAACTGAATAGCCTGAATTTTAGAAGATTTTCGTTTTTTCAAAAATCCAATTAGTAAAACAACACTATTTGAAAACGTTTTTAAATTATATAAATAAAAAGACGATAAGAAACAGGTTATTCCCTATTTATAATCGCCTCTCTATTCTCTGGCATTTATATTTAGTTGTTTAAATTTGTATTTTAAATTAAATATGTAATTTATTGATTTCATTCGATATGTGTTTTTTAGTTTGTTGATTTTTGCATTGATTATTAGATTGTTTTTTACGATAAGTATTAAGAATATGATATTTACATTTATATTATTTGATTTATAGTATATAATTTCTTATACAAATAAAATTAAACTATATTTACTTTGTTTGTGATTATTAAATATAGTTTAACAGCATTTTTTGTCAATGTCAATGTAATTTAATATTTTCCTAAAAATTAAATTATATTAACTTTTTTTTAGTATTCACTTAGTTTAATGACACATGTTATGATATAATATTTATGGTACTAATTATTATTTGCTTACATAGAATTATTTGCTTTAGGAACAAATGCATATATAGCTAGAAAGTCACTCCACTTCACTAAGAAATTCTAATTTATTTTCTTAAATATCTGCTAAAAAATTATAACTCGCATGCTCAAACAATAATTTTTCTTAACGCATATATTACAAAAATAAATAAGAATTTCTAAAGTTTGTTACGATGACTTTTACGCTATATATACTTCTTCTCACCACTGAAGGATGGAATTTATACAGTATAAACATTTTACATAACGCTACAATGTATTGATATAACTACATTTGACAAATATTAAATTCCCGAAAAAATTTATAAATTCCTAAATAACAAGAAAAGGAGTTAAGACTATGGATAATAAAGATCTTGGTAATAAAATACGAAAATATAGAAAATCAAAAGAATTGACTATAAAAGAATTAGCAGAATCTGCTAATGTTACCCCTTCCTTATTAAGTCAAATTGAGAGGGGATTAGCTAACCCATCGATCAATACACTTAAAGTTATCTCTAAAGTTTTAAAAGTTCCCCTATTTACTTTCTTTATGGAACCTTCAAAAGAAAGAAAATTTATCGTAAGACCTGAAAATCGTGTGAAAATGACTATCCCAAAAAGCAAAAATATTACATTCGAACTATTATCACCAGACTTAAACGGAATTATAGAATTTGGTATACTAAAACTTCCTCCAAATGCTAAAAATTCTGAATCAATAATGGAAAACAAATATGAGTTGCTATGCTATATATTAAAAGGAACAGTAGATTTATTTCTTGATGATGAAATTTTTGTGTTAAACTCTGGAGATAGTGTAAGAATAGAACCTTTAACAAAATACCAATTTGTAAATAACTCTAATGAATCTATGGAAATGATTTTTGCCGATTCTCAACTTATGACTTAATTGATTTTTAGAAGTATTTCTGAAAATCCTTTTTTGGCTTTTCAGAAATGCTTTAAAGATATAATTTATAAATTTCTAAACAATAAAAAAAACAGCATAATCGCTGTTTGAACTGTCGTAAATAATTGCTTTATTTAAAGTTATGCAATTTCAACTCTATTTCTTCCCTTTTCTTTAGCTTGATACAGTCCTTTATCTGCTCTAATTACTAGTTCTTCAATCGTATCTCCACATTGATAACTTGCAACACCAAAACTGCACGTTCTTTTATTTACAATAGAGAATTCATGCTTTTGGATTGCATCTTTTAATTTATTTGATACCCGGAGAGCTTGATGCATTTCAGTTTCTGGGCAGATTACCAAAAACTCTTCACCACCCCATCTACCAACAATATCAATATTTCTAATGTTTTTTCTTAGTATTTCAGCTGTTTCAATTAATACTTTATCCCCTACTATATGTCCATATTTATCATTAACAGATTTAAACAAATCTAAATCCAATAAAATAATCGAAAACTCTCTAGAATATCTTTTAGTTCTCTTATATTCATACTCTAGAATCTCATCTAATTTTCGACGATTATAAATATTCGTCAATCCATCTTTTATTGAAAGTTCTTTTAATTTTTTATTCATTTTCTTAATTTCTAAATTCTTCTCTTTAAGCTTGTCATTACTTTTTTTTATAATTTCTTGGCTTTTAAACTCTTTCACATACTTTTGATAATTAATTACTGAAGCAATCCAAGAAATAATATTATTAGATAAAATATCTTGAATATAATTATTTTGTATAGTTGGCTGAAATATTGGCATTGCTATAATAAAAAATAAACTTGTTGTACTATAGACAACTAAGCTTTCTAAAGGGTTAAAATAAAAGATTACAGCAAACCCATATAGTACTGCAATGTATATAGCAGGGATTAAAAAAACATCATTATGTATCAATAAAACTCTAACTATTGCAATAAAAAAACCAAAAACTCCAAAACTAATCTCATAAATTTTATACATATAAGAAACACTACTAGGCTTTTTAAATTGAATATATGCACTTATAACTGTAAATACTAACATAACAATAGCAGTAAAAAAATGAATTTTTTGAATGAAGCTACCAGGTTTCTGTAAATATAAACCATAGTACATTTGTTCTATAGTTAAAAAAATAGCTAAAAACAATATACTTAAATTATTATGCAATAATTTTTCTTTAAAGAATTTCTGTTTATTATATGGCAAAACAGGACAAAAAATATTTTTATAAAACGAAAACATAATAACCTCCATCTTATTGATTTATCTACCATCAAAACTCCTTAAATCCTATTATACTTAATGATAATTCTACTTTCCCCTGATTCATTATGAAATATAGAACTAACTTGTCCCTATAATACTTTCATTTTTACAATATACAAATTCTCATATATTGATTCTTCTATTTAAAATATATGATTTACTCAAATTATAACACAATCCATCACTATTATATCACAAATAATAGCTTGTATTAAAACATTTTCCATTAATGGATTATTAGTATCATAAAAAAATAAGCACCCTTTATTGAATGCTAATTTAAATCATAATTTTAGCTTAAGTATTTTTAATTATATTCTTGTATCCTATATAAGTAGCGTATAAATATCCACCATATATTATGGTAACAACAACTACAGTTATTGTTATTGTAAACCCAATTTCTAAAAATGATGATGCTCTTGCTCTATTCAAAATCATAAATCCTGCTATAGAATGTATTAATGCTAAAGCAAGTGGAGCCATAAAATGTATTATAATCTGAGACAATATTGATTTATTTATCATTTCTTTAGAAGCACCAATTTTCTTAAGTGCTTTATATCTATTTACACTGTCACTAGCTTCCGTTAATTCTTGAATTGCTAGTACTGCTGCACTTGCTATCAAAAACACAAAACCTAGGTATATTCCTATATATAAAATCGTACCAATTGAACTTTTTGCCTCATCGTATACTTGTATTTTTGTATCAGCATATATAATAAACCCATATTGGTTTAAAATCTTATCACGATCATAATCAATATTTTTGAATTTTGATTTTAGCACTTTAACCTGATTTTCAAGTTCTTCTTTGCTCTCTTTACTAGTATTATTTATATACATTATTGATAAAGATTTTATCATATTTTCTACATCTGAATCATGTATTATCGCAAATAAGTTATAGCCATTTTCTTTTAATTCTATATTACTTTTTATTTCATACTCCTTGTTATTTATATTTAACTTACTTTCATTTTTCATTAGTTTCTTCAAAGCTTGTTTTTCATCATCATCACTTGTTATTAATAATACTTCGTTTTCTTTTAAATCTACGATAGATTCTCCCCTTAACTTTCTTACTTCATTATATTCTGATATCTTTATTACACCTAAATTTCCAACATAATTTCTCAACCTATTTTTTAAAGGTTTATTTGCATATTGATTTAATAAACTAGATATTTTTATATTTGTACTATAAGTATCTAATACAGCATACTGATAAAATTCTCTTAATTCAAAATCCACGCTTCTTAAAGCTTCTTCTATATCTTGAATTTCTTGTTTTTCATCATAAATACTTAATTCAATTGTTGCATCAAAAGGTGTTGAGTTTTCTAAACTTTTTTCAAATTCATTCTTAAAATTTAAGCTAGTTGATAATATTAATATTGTTAAAAATAGCATAAGACATATTATTGTCATAGATACAAAGTTTGTATTTATTTTATTATTAAATTGTTTTATAACAAAAATATTTAACCTTCTCAAATAAATTCTTTTACTTTTTTTAATAATAAGTAGTATGAAACCAGAGAATCCAAAGAAAAATAATAGAGTTCCTACACTCCCCCATATCGTTGATAATGGAAAATTTATATTTTTAGGAGTAAGTACATATTTCCATCCCATATAATAGGCTCTCCCTAAAACAATTATAGATAGAATAAATATTATAGCTAAAACTATTGGATTTCTTGTTTTTATTTCTTCATTCTTCTTTAAAGCATTTATCATGTCAATTAACTTATGTTTTGACACAACTACTGTATTAAATATCATAACTAAAATAAACATTACTCCAAAATATATAAAGGTTTTGTTAATTGCATTTGCAGATATAATAAATTTATACTCATTCATTCTAAATTCAAATAACCTTGCTGTAAGAACTGAAATTCCTTGTGAAAATACTATTCCTAATAATAAACCTGCTATTAATGATATAATTCCTACCATAAATGTTTCATAAATTAATATTCGAGATATTTTTCTTTTTGCCATTCCCAATGCAGCATATATTCCAAATTCTTTTTTACGCTTTTTTAATAAAGCATTATTAGCATAAATTATTAACCCACCAAAGACAATTGATATAAATACTGAAATATATGATATAAATTTAATTAATGCTTTTATTTTACCAATATCCTTCATTACTGTTTGAGAATTCATAGAGTTAAAATTATAAAATATACATACTGCTAATGTTAGTGTTATAAAGTATATTCCATAATCCTTATAACTCTTTTTTATATTATTAGTGGCTATTTTAAAATACATCCTTGACATCACCGCCTAAAAGTGTCATTACTTCAATAATCCTATTAAAAAATTCTTTTCTAGTATCATTTCCTTTTACTAATTCGTTAAATATCTTACCATCTTTAATAAATAATATCCTATCACCATAACTTGCAGTAAACGCATCATGGGTTACAAGTAATATAGTAGCTTCAAACTTTTTATTTAATCTTTCAAAAGACTCTAATAATACTCTTGAAGATTTGGAATCCAACGCTCCCGTAGGTTCATCTGCACATATAAGTGATGGATCAGTAACTATTGCTCTTGCACAAGCTACTCTCTGCTGCTGACCACCTGACATTTGATAAGGATATTTTTTTAAAACCGATGTTATCTCAAGAGTTTCTGCTACTTTCTTTATTAACTCATCAATTTCATTTAGATTTCTTTCTTGTATTGTTAATGCCAAAGCTATATTTTCATAACCAGTTAATGTGTCAAGCAAATTGAAATCTTGAAATATAAATCCTAATTCTTCTCTTCTAAATCTATCTAATTTTTTAGATTTCATCTTAGTAATAGTAATCTCATTAACAATAATTTCACCAGTTGTTACGTTATCAATAGTGGAAATACAATTGAGCAATGTAGTTTTTCCACTCCCTGATGGCCCCATTATACCAACAAATTCACCTTTATCTACTTTAAAACTTATACCATCTAATGCCTTGGTGACATTACCTCTTTTTCCATAGTATTTTTCAATGTTTTGCACATCTAATATATTTTTCATGTCTATCTCCTCCTTACTATTAACCTATGTCCATTCTTAATTTGCTCTTATGAAACTATTATATTACACAAACAATAAATCACATATTGAATTAGCTTTCATTAATGTTGCATTTTTGTAAGATTACCTTTATAAAATTTTTAATGAAAAAAAGTGCAAGTATTAAACCTCACACTTCTAAATTCCCAAATTAAATTTACTTAATGGGAAAATAATATTCACTTTTGTTCCCTTTCCTAATTCTGAAGCAATATTTATCTCTAACCCTAACTTATCACAAAGTTTTTTACAAATATAAAGCCCCATTCCTGTAGATCTATTATATTTTCTTCCATGTTCTCCCGTAAAACCCTTTTCAAAAACTCTAGTAATATCTTTCTGTGAAATTCCTACTCCATTATCTACTATTGAAAGTATTATATTATTTTTATTGGTAGTCGAATCTATTGTTATCTTACCTTCATCTGGTTTAACATACTTAATAGAATTACTTATAATTTGGTTTAAGATAAACTGCACCCACTTTATATCACTATACACAACAGCCTCTATGTTATCTAATTGTAAGCTTACCTTTTTATTTATAAAATCCTTTGTATTCCTTCTAATAGTGTTGTTTATAGCAGTTTTTAAATTAAACTTCTTTATTAAATAATCTTTACTAACATCACTACTTCTAGAATAATATAATGCTTGTTCTACAAAACCTTCAATTTTCTTTATTTCTCCGCCTATATTATCAATAACAGTACCTTTATTGTTTTCTAAAATTAACATACTGGATGCTATAGGTGTTTTTACTTCATGAACCCAAGCTTCTATATATTCTCGATAATCTAACTGAAGATTTTTATAATACTTAACATGCTCATGCATTTCTTTATTGCATTCTCTTAATATCTCATAAAAAAGTTTTCCTTCTAAAAATTCTGGTTTTTCCATTATTTCTGACAATAGATATTTTTTATCCAGACTTTCTAGCACCTCTTCCATATTATTATAAAATTTTCTGTATTTAAAAAAATCTCTGATAATGTAACTAATTAGAGGTAGATACCATATATTAAAAATTAAAAATATGAATATATTATTTATATCAAATACAACAAGTACAAAAGATATAGTAATAAAACTGATAAAATTTATTAATAGAAAAGGAATTCTTTCTTTTAAATATCCTCTTAGACTCATGACATTATATACCCTAAACCTCTCCTAGTGTCTATAGCATCTCTTATTCCTATTTTTTCAAGAGTTTTTCTTAATCTAGCTACATTTACTGATAAAGTATTATCATCTATAAAAACATCTGAATTCCATAAATATTCCATCAATGCTTCTCTGGCAACTATATTTCCTTTATTCTTTATAAGATAAGAAAGTATTTTCAGTTCATTTTTTGTTAATTGTTCTGTCTTTTCTTCGTAACTAACAGAACCAGTTGATAAATTCAACCTAATATCATTACATACCAATACATCACTGCAATTTATTTTGGAAGTCCTTTTTAAAACCGCAGAAATACGTGCTAAAAGTATCTGAGTGTTATATGGTTTTGTTATAAAATCATCTGCCCCAATATTCATGCTAATAAGTTCATCAGTTTCACTATCTCTACTCGTTACCACGATTATTGGAATATCAGAATTTTTTCTAACTTCCCTACATATATGATATCCATCAAAAACAGGTAAATTTATATCCAGTAGTATTAAATCAGCGTTCGCCTTATTTATATATTCTACTATATTATTAAAACTTTCTGGAGCATCAGTTTCATAACCATATTTTGATAAAAATATTTTAAGTTCTTCTCTTATAATTTTCGTATCCTCAACTATAATAATTTTTTTCATATTTATCCTCCAATTTAACACTTTTATTTAAAAACTATGTGTTAAAA
This sequence comes from Clostridium sediminicola, assembly GCF_050402865.1. Taxonomy (NCBI): domain Bacteria; kingdom Bacillati; phylum Bacillota; class Clostridia; order Eubacteriales; family Clostridiaceae; genus Clostridium; species Clostridium sediminicola. Next base: position 79,800 of record NZ_BAABMF010000020.1, on the reverse strand, counting down.
CAGTGCACAATAATTGTGCATTATAAAACCACCTCTATCTCTGTACCTTCTCCTAGTGTACTTTTTATTTGTATATCTCCTCCATGTGCGACTACTATTTCTTTAGCTATGGCCATCCCAAGTCCTGAACCTTTATGCCTTTCACCAGTATTGGTTCCTCTATAATATCTATCGAAAATATACTTTAATTCATCTGACCTTATTCCTTTACCATTATCTTTGACAAATATATGTACTCTCTCATCTTTTATCATTTCAATCTCTATTTTAACCGCACTATCATTGTGAATAAGCGCATTGTAAAGAAGATTATTAATTACCCTTTTAATTAAAATACCGTCTACTTCCCTTAAAATTATATTTTCCTGGGAAATAAAATCAATGTCACTATCATTATATTTAGATTCATTCAGTATATCTATAACTGATTCTCTAACCAATGTGACTAAGTTAACTTCTTTTTTATCCATAATAGAATTTTTATTTTTAAGCTTTGTAGTTAAATTCAAATCATCTACAAGTTCTTTTATATAGTTAGATTTTTTATGAATTATTTCTGTGTAGGATTTAACTTCTTCTTTAGAAAATTCATATTCATCATCACTTAAAATTTCAGCATATCCTTTAATGGATGCTAAAGGAGTTTTTATATCATGAGATATATTGGCAATCCACTCCTCCCTCATTTTATCTATCTTCATTCGTTCTCTTTTATTACTTTTAAGTGTATCTGAAAGATTATTAAGATTATGATAAACATCACTATATACTCCTTTTGGAAAGTAATAAACATCATAATCTCCTTCGCCTAATTTTTCTACCCCATTTATAATATTTCCTAAAGGGTTTGTAAGTCTTCTGCTAAATAAATAACCAAAAAATAAAGCAATTATTGAATCTATTAAAAGCACAATCATAGTTATGTTTTTCAAAAAATGCCCTATCTCATTTATGTTATAAATGAAAACTTTCTTCTCAACCTTATTCATTGGAAAACCAATAATATAACTATATTGTTTATCCCCAACTGTTTTTTCTCCAATAAATATAGTTGATGCACTACCTATTCCACCTCTATATTTATATCCATGTACAACTTGAAAGGGGGTATATTTCAATGGAAGATTTTCTGGCTTTTTGTAATTATAAACTTCTATGCCATTCTCATTTAAAATCTGTATCCAAGTTTCCGTATTGTCTAAGGATTTCTTACCCTCATCACTTACATATACATTTCCTTCACTAATAAATACATTATTATTAAATTCCCTCACATACTCCTCTGGGCCAAATTCCGCTAAGAGCTTGTTGTTTCGATTATACACATTCTGTCCTATAAAAACCGTTGTTATAGCCACAATATTTATAAGCACTACTATAATAACTACTGAAATTACCGTAGATACAAATCTTAACGTCAGCTTCCATTTCATCCTCTAATCATCCTTTACCATTAGCTTATAACCAAGCCCTTTGACATTTTTAATGTATTTAGGCTCTGAAGGGATATCTTCTATCTTCTCTCTAAGTCTTCTTATATGAACCATTATAGTATTATCAAAACCTATATAATCTTCTCCCCAAACCTCATCACAAAGTCTCTCTTTACTAATAATTTGATTAGAATTCTTCGCCATATACAAAAATAATTTAAGTTCCTTAGGCTTTAGTTCAAGAATTATTCCATTCTTTTTAACTTCCATTTTTTCCTCATTTATTTGAAAAGGTCCAATTCTTTGTTCTTTCCTCTCTAAAGAATTCATAGCATTTCTTCTAAGTTGTGCTTTAACTCTATAAGATACTTCTTTAGGACTAAATGGTTTTGTTATATAGTCATCCCCTCCTAAAGCAAACCCTAATATCCTATCCATTTCTTCTGATTTTGCAGAAAGGAACAAAATAGGTACCATGGAACTTTCCCTTATTTTCTTACAGACCTCATAGCCTTCCTTATCGGGAAGCATTATATCTAAAAGGATAATATCAGGATTTGTAGATTTAAATAATTTAAGTCCTTCCTCCCCTGTTTCTGCTGTAAATATTTTTTTAAATCCTTCCTTTGTTAATACTGTTGATAATAATTTTAATATATCTACTTCATCATCTATAATTAATATTTTCTTTTCCTTTACTAGGGATTCCATAACTCTACCTCCTAAAAATACTTTTAGTAAAAATATTATGTTGTGGTTTAACTACCTTATAATTTTCAGTATATAACATTCGTAAATATTTTAAAAGTATAGATAAAAAGAACCTAATCTTTGAAAGGTTCTTTTTATCTATACTAATTCACTTATTTTTCTCCTATAAATGCCTTTAAAGTAAATTTAGGAAATAATATTAATCCTGCAGCAAATAATACTATAAAAGTAATTAAAGCTAGGAATGGAGCTTTGTATCTTATCAACTGACAACTCATCATGCCCCAAAGTGGTGTGAAAGCTAGATATTTCGCTAATCCAAGATTCTTCAAAAATCCTTCTAGAATATATGGTAGTCCCATTATAAGTCCACCAAATATAAAAGGTACTGCTGCTGACTTACTTATAGACGATAAAAATAATCCTACCTGTGCAAAGAAAAAAGATCCTATTATAATAGTTACCATCATTATTAAAATCATTTGAAGAACAGTTATATCTGAGCCACTTTTTCCAAAGTACCAGAGATTTTTCAAAGGTATATCTAACCCCTTAAATTTAAATTTAGTTAATGCAGATAAACACATAGTTAAAAATACTGAAATATTTATTATAGAAGCTGCAGTTCCAGTAGCTATTAATTTAGCCCGCACGATTTCTATTTTACCGTTTTTAGTTGTTTTAATCAATCCTGCCATATTTGAACTATATTCAGAAGTATAAGTTCCTGAAAACACCATAAACATCATAAGTCCCATTAACGGAACTAGTCCATATCCTTTACTAAATATATCTGCATAAGTCTCTTCTATTGAAAAAGCCCTTATTGAAACAAAGCTTAAAAATAATACTCCTATCCACACAACTAACATTCTTTTCTTAAAAAGCATTTTTCTAATTTCTAATTTTATGAGTGTTCCCATTACTTACACCTCCCTAGCATTTTCCAAATCAAAATAAAACATATAGACATCTTCAAATTTTGGCTCAACTACTTTTGTATCTTTATATTGTGGCATCTTATCACTTATAATTCTAATCTCTATATCATTAACTCCACGTTGGATATTTACTATTTTATATTTATTCTCTATTTCATTAACCGTTTTTTCACTTTTAGTTTTTATTCTGTAAACTTTTCCTTCCATAGCCGAAAGAATATCTCTATGATTTCCCTTCATTAAAATAGATCCATCTTTTATCATAATAGTTTCCTTTGCTATAGATTCTATATCAGAAATAATATGGGTAGAAAGTATTATGATTTTTTCCCTAGAAATTTGTGAAAGAAGATTTCTAAATCTTGCTCTTTCTTGCGGGTCTAGTCCAGCTGTTGGCTCATCTAACACTAAAATCTTAGGATCATTTAATAAAGCTTGTGCTATTCCAACTCTTCTTTTCATTCCCCCTGAAAACTTTCCAACTGCTTTATTTCTCACATCATATAATCCTACAAGATTTAAAAGTTCATTAATTTTTTTATTAGTAGCTTTATTTCTTAATCCTTTTAATGCTGCAACATACTGTAAAAATTGTTTTGCTGAAAATTTCTTATATACCCCAAATTCCTGTGGAAGATATCCTATTAAATCTCTATACTTTTCATCTAACTCTTTTATATTCTTTCCGTTATAGATAATTTCACCCTTTGATGGTTCTATTAAAGTAGTTATTTGTTTCATAATGGTGGTCTTTCCTGCACCATTAGGTCCTAAAAGTCCATACACACCATTCTCAAAAGTAACTGTTATATTATCATTTGCATTTTTTTTACCATAAGTCTTTGTTAAATTTTTTATTTCAAGTTTATTCATAAATTATTCCTCCTCAAATTATTTATATAGATTCCAGTTCAATTATTTAGTTAAAACCTTTTTAAATGTAACTATACAAAGTATTACTCCTGTAAATAACATTGCTATCAATGTACCATTACATAAATTTATAATATCTAAACTTTTTCCCAAAATATTAACTTCTCCTGCATCCATTCCTATAAACCTTTCAGGATAAAACATTAAATCTACATAATTTGCTTTACTTAATAGAATCAATAATAAATCTGGTAAGAATTTAATAATTGTACATGCTTTTCCGATTACTAAGAATATCAATGTTCCACTTATAGATGCCAATGAATTGCTTGAAATATAAGAGAAAAAACTTGCAAACACTGATATACTAACAAATATTAATGCCATCATTATAATCTTTAGAAGTAAATATCCATTAATAGTATAAGCTTTCTTAAGAAAAACTCCATAATCCACAATTCTAAAAACTTGGAGTTCTCCATTTACTGGCGTTCCATACTGAACTAAGGTTATTAAAAACTCTATTCCCAAATAAGAACCATAAATAATAATGGGTAATATTATAGCTAATGCTAGTTTTGAATATAAAACCTTAAACTTATTTTTAGATGGAAGGATAATATTATTTACACCCGAAACTCTTTCATCTGTATATATATTAGAAAATATTAAAACTAAAATAATCACCATAACTACTGACATAAGCGGAAAAGTAGCTCTATGGTTAAAAACCTTAAAAAAACTAACTTCCTCATATTCATTATTTTTTGCCATTCTTAATTTTTTTTCTGATAGTTCTTTCATTTTTTTAGAAAAATTTTCAGTACCCTTAATATTAGCCATTGCCTCAATTTGTTCTACTTTACTATTAAATTTTTCCTGAGCAATAACTTTTTCTGATCTACTATCTACCATAAGTTCATATTTATCATTTCTATATGAATTTTCTGTTTCTAGTGGAGGTTTTATGAAAACCATAACCCCAATAATAAAAACAAACATAATCAAAACTAACAACCCTGTTTTAGATTTAAATATCTTCTTAAATTCCCAATGAATCATTTAGTTTTTACCTCCTTTTTTTACTTTAAATTTATTATACAATTCCAAACTTACACCATAATAAACTAAACCTTAATTAAACCTTACAAAAATAATTTATATTCACTCACCTTTTAATAAGTTAAATTTTATTAAACTCATCGTTATCTTTTAAGTACATCAGTTTGCAAAAATAATTGATTTATGTAAAGATTTGTTATAAACTGTATATAAGTATTCATCTCGTAAAATATTTGTTAAGTTGTTTATCTATAAAGTAATCATTAAGGAGCTGATTAAAATATTAGATTTATTATTTTTTATTGGCATCTACACAATTTTAGTTTTTATTTGGAGTTATATTTTTGCTAATAGAAAACATAAGGATAGAACAACTAATGCATTTTTATTATTTCTGGCAATTCTTTTAATCTGGATGATTTTAAGTATCACTAATTTCTATAAAAGTAGTTCGAGTCTATATATAGTAATGCAAAATTTTTATTGGATTGTATTGCTTAATATTTCTATAATGTTTTTAAATTTTATTTATGAATTGTTAAATAAAAAACGTGATTTTACTTTTTTCTTTGCTCTGGTTCTAAATACATGCACAATTTTAGTTAGATATTTTTTGAAACTAGATTACTCTCAAACAAATTATTGGCGATTTAGAGATATAAAAACTGCAACCTTAATGGCTGCAATATTTTCTTTTCCAATGATATGGGCTATTGTATTAATAATTGTAAAATATAGAACAATTAAAGAAACTAAGATAAAAAAACAATTAAGATATTTATTATATGGAATAACTTTTGCAACCTTAATCAGTATTTTTTCTGAATATATAGGCCCAATTTTTATACCAGAATTAGAAACCTATTATTTTATGTATATTGCAATATTGACATTGTTTTTGTTTTTAATGAATGCTGTTGTAAAAGAAAAGTTTCTTAATGTTGAATTAGAATATATTTATGAAGAATTATTTGTAAATTTTAGTGAAGGTATCATCCTTATAGATGAAGATAAAACAATCGTTAGTATAAATAATGCTGTAAAGAAAATTTTAGGAACTAATAAACTAAAAAAAGGTATGTACGTTAATGATATAATTAGCGATTACGACTTTGATAAAGATAATATTAGATATGAAATTACAATTAAACCTAATGATGAAATATACTATCTATCATTATCTCAGGATAAGATAAAAATTGATAACAAAGCAACTATGAAATTATTACACATTATCAATATTACTCCTGGGAAAGTAAGAGAAATAATAGAAAAGAATAAACTAAATGAAAAATCTATGAAAGATGAACTTACAAATTTATTTAACAAAAGATATTTTAATGATAATTTTGTAAGAGAAAACCAGCTTCTAGAAAAAGATACTATTGTGATGTTTATAGATGTTGATAATTTTAAAGAAATTAATGATAATTATGGTCATTTAATTGGAGACGATGTCCTTAAAGGAGTGGCTATTAGTATTACTAGCAGTCTCCGTAAAAATGAAATAGCCATAAGATATGGAGGAGATGAATTTCTTATAATTTTACCAAAAACAAAAATTCAAGATGCATTTAAAATTGCTGAAAGAATAAGAGTAAGCGTAAATAACAACGTGTTAAAAAACCATGAAATTAATCAAAAATTAACATTGAGCATTGGGTTGAGTAAAGGTGATACTGATATTAATAATTTAGTAGAACAAGCAGACAAGGCTATGTATTATTCAAAAACTCACGGAAAAAATCAATGTACTCTATATAATAAAAATAAATTAACTTAAATATGAAACAATTTTAAACTGAATTATTCATAGATTTAAATTTCATGATCTAATTTTAAAAAATTAGTGCGGAATTTGAATCTATTTTTTATTTAGGATGGTATATAGATTGTTTCAATCTAATTTCGGTGGAAGAATGGTGGCAAAAAACAAATAACACTCACCTGAAGTGAGTGATATCAACATGCGACTAAACCTATAAGCCGAGTTCTGTATTAGACAATCATCTATCTAGGCCTATTGTTACCAATAGACTCGTGCGATCTTACCCGAAGACGGGACGGGCAGCCCCATATGTCTTCCTATTCGATCTTGCTCCAGATGGGGTTTACATAGCCGCAAAGTCGCCATTGCGCTGGTGAGCTCTTACCTCACCTTTCCATCCTTACCATGAAATCATGGCGGTATATTTCTGTTGCACTTTCCTTAGAGTTACCTCCACTGGGTGTTACCCAGCACCCTGCCCTATGGAGCTCGGACTTTCCTCTCCTGCACTTCTGCAGCAGCGATCGTCTGGCTTACTCGCAAGATAAATGATAACATACTCTCAGACAAAAATCAATTTTATTTTTCTAGAAATATTATCCTACCGCAATTATCACAGAAAATAACCTTTTTAGCATTCTTAATCTCATCAGCTTTCGTCATTGAAATACCCAGGTTACATCCAGTACAAATATTATTTTTAATAAAAGTAATTGGATTTTTCTTTATATTCTTTACTTTTAAATATGTTTGCAATAATTCTTCCGGAATCTGCTTTTCAAGCATTTTACAAGCATCTTCAGCTATACTTAAATCTTCTTTTGCAATTTTATTTTTGTCTTCAAATTCCTTTTTTATGTTTAAAAACATTTCTTTTAATTTTTTTAGTTCTAGTGAAACTTTTCTTATTTCTTTTTTGATTTTATTCTCTTCATTCAATTTATCATCTAGCTCTTTACTTTTTTCACTAATACTTTCCTTTAATCTATTTATAATCATTTCTGTATTATTTATTTTACGAATATCTGAACCGCAATCATTTAACAATACTTTTTCCTTCTCACTTAATTCCTCTTCTATTTGTTCAATTTCCCCTGAAATATCTTCACAAAAAAGAGTATAGCTTTTAAATTGTTCATTTAATTCCCCATACTTAACTTTATGTTCATCAAAACACTTTTTTATGTTTCTTAATTCCTTTAATGTTGTTTTATCCTCTAATATTTTTTTACATTGATCAACAGTTTTCAAATTTTTATCAAAGTCTATCAACAACTCATATTCCTTTTTCATTATAACCCCTCCTTGTTTTAGTTAAGTACATCCTTAAGAATAACTTCTATTAATTCTAGAACAGAACCTATAAAAAAAATAGAAAGTATTAATTTACTTTCTATTTAAATTTGTATGGATCTCTTGTTAAATCAGAAATAGTTATTTCTATATCATATCCAATACCTTTTATTAAATTTTGAATATTTTGAGCAATAATTTTTATAGCAGGCCATTCTGTATTAAAATGCCCAGCATCAATTATACAAAGATTTTCTTCATTGAAATCACTGACATAATGATAAGTAGTATCACCAGTAATTATACAATCTGCTCCCATTTTCTTAGATAAAGCAAAATAATCTTGTCCACTGCCATTTACAACTGCAACTTTATTTATAACTCTTTCTTCACTACCTGCAACTCTAACCATCAGGAGTTCGAGGGATTCTTTAACTTTATGAATTAATTCACCAAAAATCATAGGTGATTGTAATTTTGCAATTCTACCAATCCCTGTAACACTATCGCCATTATCTCTACAATTAGCTAAATCCATAGTAGTATAGCTTTCAAATCCTAGAATCTTCATAACTTGCTCATTTACTCCATCTCTAACAGAATCTAGATTTGTATGACTAGAATATAGATTTATACCATTTTTTACTAACTCTATTATTTTTCTACCTAATAATGTATCCGTAGTTATAGTAGAAGGTTTCCTAAATAAAAGCGGATGGTGTGTTATTATAAGATTACACTTCTTCTTGACAGCTTCGTCAATTACATCCAAAGTACAGTCTAGTGCAATTAGAATACCCGTAACCTTATCATTTTTATCACCTACCATTAATCCAACATTGTCATAGTCTTCCTTGAATTTTGAAGGTGCGTAATTTTCCATTATTTTCGTTATATCTTTTACTTTTAAAGACATTTTAACAACTCCTCCAAATCCTTTATGTATTGTAGTAACTGATTTTTTCTCTTTGATGAAGATTCTCCATCATCATTAATAAACGAGATGATTTTTTTATATTTATCTATTCTAAAACTAATATATTCCCTTACTAAGGGGTGTCTCTTCTGGATTAACTTTTCACCAATAGTGTAATTTATATTTCTTTTCTCTATTTTATTATTTTTACCAATCAATTTAGCTTTTATTATTTCATAGTATTTTCCTTCATCATAACACAATTCCTCATCTATAATATTGTATCCTCTTCTATACAAATATTCTCTTAAAACTTCCGGATTCTGTACAGGTTGAAGAATAAGATATTTCAAACTTTGAACCACCGCAATATCATCTTCTAATATATCTCTAATAAGATTTCCACCCATACCAGCAATAACAGCAATATCAACCTCACATGGTTTAACTGTTTGCAACCCTGCTCCATGTCTACATTGAATAAAATTGTCTACTTTATTTTTCTTAACATTTTCCTGTGCTCTCAAAACAGGTCCTTTATTTATATCAGATGCTATTGCTGTTTTAACTACGCCTTTATTTATCAAATAAATTGGTAGATACGCATGATCTGTACCCACATCAACAATCGAATAACATTCATCTACTAATTTTGCTATATTCTTAATTCTGTCACTAATAATCATAATCAAACTCCTATAAATTGAAGTAAAATTCTAAACTGCATAAAGAAAAAGGTAACTGAAATAAAAAACGATATATAAATATACATATAGGAAGTTTTTTCATCATACTTTATATGGCTATATGCTGCAAAAAACATGCACAACAATATACCCATATTTATTATTCCATAAGTAAGTTGTTTAAAAACAAATTGTTTGCTCGAACCCATAACAATAGGAACAAGTTTTGCATTTAATGTTAAAGGCATTTCCTCTGGTAATAAATTCATTTTCAAAAGAATTAGAGGAGTAACTGTGAAGGTAAATATTATAACACTTATTAGAATAATCAATATAATGAGTTTTCTTTTACTATGTAATTTTTCATTTTTATTATAATCATATTCCCACATTTCATTCTTTACATTATGTTCTTCAAGCATATTTTGAAATACTTCAAGGTTCTTTGGGGAAATTGCGTAATTAATTCCTTCTGTTTTTAAATAAATTAAATTGTTACAAGCAGAAAACATCCTTGTCGTCCCAATCTTATTTACAACAAATCTACCCATAGCAAAACTTTTACTAGCAAACCCATATAACTTTACTGATGATATAGGTTCCGTACTTATAAAATAAGAAGTTATTTCTTCTAATGGTATGCATATTTTTCTAAGACCAAATAATCCACTTATCATTATTTCATTTTTATCTATGCAATATTTCATAGTAAGGATAAAAATTGCATTATAGAACATATAAATATTAAATAATACAAGAAAAACCTTTATTAATGAAACTATCTCATATACATCTATAAATCTCAGCAATAAAAGAATCCCTAAATTACAAGTTATTGCTATAGCTAAAATATGTAAGTGTCCATTCCCTCTTTTACATTCATAAGTCGACATAATTTCACCTCTCAAAGGTATTATACCATAAAAAAAGAGCAAAGTTAATCTTTACTCTTTTAGTTAATCGCTCATCTAATTTAAATAATCTTTTAATTTTTTACTTCTACTAGGGTGTCGTAATTTTCTAAGAGCTTTTGCTTCTATTTGTCTTATTCTTTCTCTTGTAACGTTAAATTCTTTTCCAACTTCTTCTAAAGTTCTAGCCCTTCCATCATCCAAACCAAATCTAAGTCTTAAAACTTTCTCTTCTCTAGGAGTTAAAGTATCCAATACATTTATCAATTGCTCTTTAAGCATTGTAAATGCCGCAGCTTCAGCAGGTGCTGGTGAATCATCATCAGGAATAAAATCACCAAGGTGACTATCTTCTTCTTCCCCAATAGGCGTTTCTAAAGAAACTGGTTCTTGAGCTATTTTCATTATTTCTCTAACTTTTTCAACAGGCATTTCCATTTCCTTTGCAATCTCCTCCGGAATTGGTTCTCTTCCCAACTCTTGTAATAATTGCCTAGAAACTCGAATCAATTTATTAATTGTTTCTACCATATGTACTGGTATTCTAATAGTTCTAGCTTGGTCTGCAATAGCACGTGTAATCGCCTGTCTAATCCACCATGTAGCATATGTAGAAAACTTATAACCTTTTCTGTAATCAAACTTCTCTACTGCTTTAATTAGTCCTAAGTTTCCTTCTTGTATCAAGTCAAGGAAAAGCATTCCACGACCAACATACCTTTTAGCTATACTTACTACAAGTCTTAAATTTGCCTCTGCCAATTTCTTCCTAGCATAAACATCACCATCTTCAATTCTTTGTGCCAAATCTATCTCTTGCTCAGAAGTTAATAATGGTACTTTCCCTATCTCTTTTAAGTACATTCTAACTGGATCATCTATAGATATTCCTGCAGGTACTGATAAATCAATTGTTTCCTCTTCTTCTTCTTGTTTTGCATCTCCAACTACTTCAATATTCATTGATTCAAGTACATCATAAATAGCTTCAATTTGTTGAGGAGATAATTCTATGTCAGAAAGTTCCTTCATAATTTCTTTATAAGTTAAGGTACCTGTTTTCTTTGCTTTATCCAGTAGATTTTTAATTATTTTCATTTTTGTTTCTTTATCAAATTCTTCAGGTCTCTTTAAATTACCTTTCTTAACCTCTTTCTGTTTTCTAACATTTTCAGTCATCTACTTACCTCCTTTCAAACCATTTAAATTAACCAATTCATTTTGAATTTCATTTAGTTTTTTAACGAGTTCTAAAGTTTCCTCGTAAGCTCCCTTTTTCTCTAGTTTTTTTATCTTGCCCATCACGATAATTTTCGACTCCTCTAGCTTATTTTTTTTGATTTCCATAATAAATTCATCTATAATATCTTTAAGATCAAAATCATTCTGTATTAAAACCGTCTGTTTTATATTTACCCATTCCTTAGCAATTTCAACATCTGTACATTTAATATCAATATAATCTTTTAAATTTTCCTGCTTTTCTACATTTTTCAATATTATTTCAAATAATCTTTTATGAGTTTCTATTGTAAAATCTTCTACGATTATTCTTTCTCTTATGTATTCACTCATTTCTTTATTCTCTATTGAAAACTTAATTAAACTTCTTGCTGCTTTTAAATGTGCAGGCTCTAAATATAATTTTTGTCCAAAATCCCTATCATTATACAAATTTTGTATATTTTTTGAATCATTTTCATTTTCTTGCTTTATCAAGTCATATATTGCCTGCTCTTTTACCCCTGTATCTTCAGATACTTTTTTTATATAAACATCTTTTTCAACGGGATTTAAATCATGAATTATTTCTGAAATTTTAGATACATACTTCACTAAGTTTCTATTATCTTTAAAATCCACTTCTTCCCCAGCTTTTTTTATTCTATATTCTACTAGAGGGAGTGAATCCTTAATTAATTGTTTAAAAGCCTCAGTTCCATTGTTTCTTATAAATTCATCAGGATCTTTTCCTTCTGGTACGGTAAGTACTCTTAAATCAAACCCCTCATTTCTTAAAATTTCAAGCCCACGCATTGTTGCATTCTGACCTGCAATATCAGCATCATAAGCTATTATCACTCTATCAAAATATCGTCTTAGTAATTTAGATTGTTTTTCAGTAAGTGCAGTACCTAATGATGCAACTACATTCTCTATTCCAAACTGATGAAGAGAAATACAATCCATATAGCCTTCTACAATTATTACAGTTCTATCTTCCCTTTTATTCTTTAGCACAAAATTTAATCCATATAAATTTGTACCTTTATAAAACAATTTTGTTTCAGGTGAATTTAAATATTTGGGCTTTGAATCATCTAAAACTCTTCCCCCAAAACCAATCACTTTTCCTTTTGAATCAAAAACTGGAAAGATAACTCTATTTCTAAATCTATCATACACTGAATTATTTTTTCCTTTTACTACTAAACCTACATTTAATAAGTCTAATTCTGAAAATCCTTTGGATTTTAAATAATTTAAAATATTTCTCCATCCTTCAGGAGCATAACCCAATCCAAATTTTCTCATTATACTCAAAGAAATTCCTCTTCGAGTAAAATAATCCATTGCATTTTTATTTTTATATAAATTATTGAAATAGAATCTTGCGGCCGAAACATTTGTGTTATATAGTTTATCAATGGCCTTTTTTTTAGCTTTATTTCTATTATCATTAGGTAGGATATCAATATTAACTCTATCAGCTAAAAATTTAACAGCTTCAACAAAAGTATAATTGTTGTATTTCATAATAAAAGAAAATACATTCCCTGCTTCTCCACATCCAAAACACTTAAAGATCTGTTTCTCCCTTGATACACTAAAAGAAGGGGTCTTTTCATTGTGAAATGGACATAAACCCGAATAGTTATTTCCAGCCTTCTTTAAATTCACTTTTTCTGAAATTACTTCGACTATATCATTTTCATCTTTAATTTTTTGAATAATACTTTCATTAATCAAATATAACTACCCACCCACTTTAGTATAATAAGCAACCTTTAAACATATTCGACAAATTATCTTAATTTCCTTTTAAATTATAATTTTTTTTATTTATCTTTTATAAACTTCTTATTTATAATAATTCTTTAAAAAGTACAAAATTCCTTCATTTTTTTTATTATTCTCTATCCTTTTTTATCTTTCCTATTTTTACAAATATTATTCTAAGAGTCGGCTTAAGAATTAGTTCTACTTTTCTTTCAAAAATATGAGTCTTTAATCAAAAGTTTTTATTGTGAAACTTTATTTATACATGTACAAAATCTCAGGCAATAATGAGTTATGGACTTGTATAGATAATTAGTTGAACTGAAAACTCTATATGTTTTTTGAAAGAAATTAGTAGATTTAATATATCACGAATTTAGGAACATACACCTCATTAAATAACCACAAGCAATAATCATCGCTCATTCCTGAAATATAATCAGTTACTCCTATATATAATCCTTCTTCTTCAACAACCTTCTGATAAAACTCTGGCATTTTTTGAGGATGTTTACTAAAATAATCATATACCTGCTTTAAAACAAACTTTGCCTTTTCTCTTTCAACAGCTAGAATTTCCCCTTTATAAATCTTTTCAAACATGAATGCTCTTAGTTCTAATAATTCATTTTCTACTTCTTTACTTAAAGTTATCTCTACTTTATCATTATCAAAATTCAACATAGTAGAATATATACAATCTTTAACAAGAGTGTTTATCCTATTACCATGGGTATATCCCAAAGTATCAAGTATTTTCTTTGGAATATCTGTTATTTTTAATATACGTGCACGAATTGAATCGTCTATATCATGATTTACATAAGCAATTTTGTCACTATATCTCACTACCTGACCTTCTAGTGTTTTTGATTTTTTTGCGTCTTTTGAAAACCCACTATGATATAAAATGCCATCTAGAACTTCTTTAGTTAGATTTAGTCCTTCACCATTTTTCTCTATTTTAGTAAGCACTCTGATACTATTTAAATTATGTTTAAACCCATTTGGATTTAACATATCTAATACTTCTTCTCCATTATGTGCAAATGGTACATGTCCTATATCATGCCCTAAGGCTATTGCTTCAATTAAATCTTCATTGAGAGCCAGCCCTCTTCCAATAGTTTTTGCAATTTGTGCTACTTCTAACGTATGTGTTAATCTTGTTCTATAATGATCTCCCCAAGTTTTTATATATACTTGAGTTTTATGTTTTAATCTTCTAAATGATTTGCTGTGAATTATTCTATCTCTATCAACCATAAAATCAGTTCTTATTTCATCTTTTTTTTCATTTTTTATTCTTCCTTTTGAATTAATTGATAATGAGGCATATTTATTTAATCTTTTCTTTTCTTCATTTTCTATCCTTTCTCTAATACTTTCCATAATTCAACCTCCATTTTCAATATATATATATTATTTCGATATATTATATAAAATTCCTTTTTAAGTAAAGATATTTTATTTCCTAAATAGCACAAAAGTACTTCTTAAAAATAACTTTAATATGACTTACTCAACAAATAAATGTATATTTAAAATACTTTTATAATATGTTTATAATGAGAACTTATTAAGGGGGATACTATGTCTGTAATCGAAAATTCCTATGCATTAGATATATTTTCTGAAGGAAACATAAGAAAATCAGTTCTTCCCCATTATAATTTGGAAGATTCAGAAATATTCAGAGTAAAATTTAAAAATACTGATAAACAAAGAGCTGTTTATAAGGTAACTACTTCTGAAAATAGTTATTGTTTAAAAAAAGTGTATTTCAATGAAAGTGAACTCCTTTTTGTTTACTCTGCTATCGAATGGCTTTATAGAAGTGATATAAAGGTACCGAGAATTCTACCAAATGTTAATAATGGAAGATTTGTAAATTATAATAACATGCTTTTCATTCTTACACCTTGGATTGAAGGTGCTAAATGTGATTATAATAATAAAAATCACTTAGATATTGTATGCAAAAATTTAGCCTTAGCACATAATAAATGTAATAATTTTTTTCCTATTAAAAATAGTGCAAATAGAGTAGGTTATAAGGATTTTTATTATGAAATAAATAAACATTTTAATAGACTATTACTATGTTCAAACTTAGCTTTCAAACATAGTGATACATTTTCCAAAATTTATATTGAAAACTTTAGTGATGGTATTGCTTTGGCTGATAATTCTTGTAAAGTACTTTCCTCATTAAATTTTGATAATCTTAGTATTTCTCTATGCCATAATGATTATGTAAATAAGAATTTAATTATTAATAATGATGATGAAGTTTGGGTAATTGATTTTGATAAATGTAGAATGGATTTCTCTATCCATGACTTTGCATATTTTTTAAGAAGATTATTAAGAAGGGAAGAAACAAACTGGGATATTAATATTGCAATAGATTGCTTGAACAGCTATGAAAGTATCCGTGAAATCAATTTAGATGATTATAAATACTTATTTGGATATCTTGCTTTCCCTCAAAGATATTGGAAAATCTCTCGAGATTATTATCGAAATATATATAAGTGCAATAAGAAAGCCTTTGTAAAAATTCTCGAGAAATCCGTAAGAAATTTCCATAATCAACAGCAATTTGTTAATGAATTCAAGGCATATATAGATGATAAATTTAATTGTAATTTAACTATATAGTTTTACCATTCTTTCAAGTTGAGAGTTGACGGTGTACAGTTGACAGCAATGGTACACTGACAATTGTAAACCAATAACTCATATGCCAACAAAAGACGCATCAAATTTGATGCGTCTTTTATTATTAAAGTATATTTAAATATATTTATCTTTTATTATTAACTTGAGCTTGAGCTGCTGCAAGTCTAGCTAAAGGAACTCTAAATGGTGAACATGATACATAATCTAACCCAGTATTATGGCAGAATTCAACTGATGATGGATCTCCACCATGTTCTCCACAAATACCTAATTTAAGATCTGACTTAACTTCTCTACCATTTTTTGAAGCTATCTTCACTAGCTGACCTACACCTGTTTGATCTATTCTTTGGAATGGATCAAATTCATATATCTTCTTATCATAGTAGTCTGCTAGGAACTTACCAGCATCATCTCTTGAGAAACCAAATGTCATCTGTGTTAAATCATTAGTTCCAAATGAGAAGAAATCTGCTTCTTTAGCTATTTCATCAGCAGTTAATGCTGCTCTTGGAATTTCAATCATTGTTCCAACCAAATACTTCATCTCAATACCAGAATCATTTATGATTTCATCAGCAGTTTTAACTACTATTTCTTTAACAAATTTTAATTCTTTAACATCGCCAACTAGTGGTATCATTATTTCTGGAACAATATCAAATCCATTTTCTTTCTTAACCTTAATAGCCGCTTCTATAATAGCTCTTGTTTGCATTTCAGCAATTTCTGGATAAGATATTGCAAGTCTACAACCTCTATGCCCCATCATAGGATTGAACTCATGTAATGAAGCAATTGTAGTTTTTAGTTCATTATAGCTTATTTCCATCTGAGTTGCTAAATCTTTGATATCTTCTTCTTCAGTAGGTAAAAATTCATGTAATGGCGGATCCAAAAATCTTATCGTAACAGGTCTATATTCCATAGCTTTATATATACCTACAAAATCTTCTCTTTGCATAGGAAGAATTTTTTCTAAAGCGATTCTTCTTTGTTCTTCTGTTTTAGAAACAATCATTTCTCTAACAGCAGATATTCTATCCTCATCAAAGAACATATGCTCAGTTCTACACAATCCAATTCCTTCAGCACCAAACTCAACTGCTTGTGCTGCATCTTTTGGAGTATCTGCATTAGTTCTTACTTTTAATGCTCTTATTTCATCTGCCCAACTCATAAATGTACCGAAGTATCCAGTAATTTCAGGTGCTACTGTTTTAATAGCTTCACCATATACTTTACCAGTGCTTCCATCTAAAGAAACATAATCTCCTTCATTATAAGTTACTCCACCTGCACTAAATACCTTTTCTTTTTCACTAACAGTTAATTCTCCACAACCTGCAACACAACAAGTTCCCATACCTCTAGCAACAACTGCTGCATGAGAAGTCATGCCTCCTCTTACTGTAAGTATACCAACTGCAGCTGCCATACCTTCAATATCTTCAGGTGAAGTTTCTAATCTTACTAATACAACTTTTTCACCTGCATCTGCATGCTCTTTTGCATCTGAAGCTGTAAAATAAACCTTACCACATGCTGCTCCTGGTGATGCTGGCAATCCTTTAGCAATAGGTGTAGCTGCCTTTAATTCACCTGGATCAAATGTTGGGTGTAATAATGTATCTAATTTTTTAGGTTCTACCTTCATAATAGCTTCTTCTTTAGAAATTTTGCCTTCTTCCACAAGATTAACTGCTATTTTTAATGCTGCTGGTGCTGTTCTTTTACCAGTTCTAGTCTGTAAGAAATATAATTTACCTTGCTCAATTGTAAATTCCATATCTTGCATATCTTTATAATGATCTTCTAATTTTTGTGCTATAGCCATAAACTCACGATAAACTTCTGGCATATCCTCTTCTAATTTTGCAATTGGTTGAGGCGTTCTGATACCTGCAACAACATCTTCACCTTGTGCATTTATTAAATATTCACCGAATATTTTCTTTTCTCCTGTAGCAGGGTCTCTTGTAAATGCAACACCTGTACCTGAATTTTCACCCATATTACCAAATACCATTGATTGAACATTTACTGCAGTACCCCAGTCACTTGAAATATCATTCAATCTTCTATAAACGATAGCTCTAGGATTATCCCATGACTCAAAAACAGCTCTAACAGCTTCCATTAATTGCTCTTTTGGTTCTTGAGGGAATTCTCTACCCATTTCTTTTTTAAATAGTTCTTTATATCTTGTAACAACTTCTTTTAAATCTTCTGCAGTTAAATCAGTATCAAACTTAACATCCTTTTCTTCTTTAACTGCATCTAATATATCTTCAAAGTTTCTTTTTTCTAGACCTAACGCAACGTCTGAAAACATTTGAATAAATCTTCTATATGAGTCATATGCAAATCTTTCATTATTGGTTAATTTAGCTAAACCTAATACGGATTCATCATTCAATCCAAGGTTAAGAATGGTATCCATCATACCTGGCATAGAAATTCTTGCACCTGATCTTACTGATACTAATAGTGGATTTTCAATATCTCCAAACTTTTTACCTGTTATTTCTTCTGTATTTTTCAATGCTAATTCAATCTCTTCTTTTATACTTTCAGCAATCATTTTTCCATCATCATAAAATTTTGTACATGCTTCTGTAGAAATAGTAAAACCTTGAGGTACTGGAAGACCTAAACTTGTCATTTCACCCAGGTTCGCTCCTTTTCCACCAAGAAGATTTTTCATTTTTGCATTACCTTCACTAAAAAGATATACATACTTCTTACTTTCCATAGTAAACATCCCCTTATTAAATATTATGCTATAGATATCTCGGTTGAATAATCAATTCATACAAGTTCAAAATAATTGATATTTAAATATTTTGGACGTATATAAATAAAATTTCACGGTAGAATCTCTATATATTGTTACAAGGGCAAATTAATATAATTAATTTACCCAAATTACCTTTTTAAATATTGACTAAATATTTTTACCCATTTTTACAAACAATCTTGTTATGTTTGTTTTTGATAATTTACCAATAACCTTAAACTTTTCTTCTCCTTTTTCTTCTACTTTTTCAATGACTGGTATACTGTCAACCTCATGGTCAATTATTTTTGTAGCAGCCAGATAAGCTGAATCTTCAGCTTCCACATATATAATATTTGGCATTCTAGTCATAATTATACCTACTGGAACTTTATTTAAATCAGTTCCACCTATGGAAACTTTCAAGAAATCTTTCCTAGATACTGCTCCAACCAGATATTCATTGTTTTTAACCCATAATGTTCCTACATCATTTAAGAACAAAGCAACAATTGCATCATAAATAGTACTCTGCTCATCAATAGTAACTGGTTTTGACATTATGTCTTTCACAAAAATTTTTTTAATATAATCATTAATTATACTTGTTGAAGATTTTTGTGAATAGATATATCCAACCTTAGGCTTAGCTTCTAAAATTCCTGTCATTGTCAAGATAGCTAAATCAGGTCTTATTGCAGCTCTGGTCACCCCTACCTTTTCAGCTAATTTTTCACTTGTAATTGGTTGAAAAGATTTAACCAGCTTAATAATTGCTTTTTGTCTTGGCGATAAGTTAATTTTAATCTACCTCCTCTCAAACAGCTCAACTATATGTGTATATTATAACAGAATATATCGATTTATTGTATAGCACATTTAATATTTATACCTATTTATTTCTTAATATGCTTATTTTTCTCCTATATAATCCTATTTATTTGTATTTTATTACATTTTAGTTCTATCATGTCTTTTCATAAAATTCAGTCAATTTGGAATATTCTCTTTATTATACCACATAAACCTATCTTTTTCATAACCTTTTTTATTATTTTTGATTTAATGGTATTTTTTAACATATAGGTATTATAACACACTTTTCTAAATTTTAGTATTAATTATTTCTATAGAAAAATATAAGAAGTAGCAAAACTTCTGCTACTTCTATCTTCCTATTCATTTTCTTTTTTTTCATTGCCTGTATCTTCAGGATTTTCTACGTCTTCAAATGTAACAGTGTACTGATAAACATTACTATCATTACTTTCTTTATTTTCGTTTCCACTATCAAATTTTTCTTTAACATCTTGTGTTATATCATCAACTTTCTCTTTAACATCAGAAGCTAAATCATTAACTTTATTTTTAACATCACTAGCAGAATTCTTTATATCATTAGCAGTATTCTTAATAATTGAATTTACCACTTCAACAGAACCATCGCTCTTGATTATTTCAATAGTAAGTTTTGTTAAAACAGCAGTAGCAACACCGATAATAAGTAAATATGGTATATATAAAGAAACTAAACCAACTGCCACTCCAGCTGTAACAGGAATATCCATTATAACTTTGTCTTCTTTTTTTATCTTTATTCTATTAACATTACCTTTTTTAACTAAATCTTTTATCCATTCTTTGAATTCATCAAAAGAAGAAAATACTTTATCTGAAATACAATTTTGATTATTTTCAATATATATTAGTGCCTCAACAACATCACCATTAGTTGCTAAAAGAGCTTCTTTAGCAACTTTATAAGATACCCCACTTCTTTCTTTGATAATATCAATTTTTTCTAATGTAACTTCACTCATTCATAATCACTCCTCTTTTAAATATTTAAAAATATCTAGGCTTTTGGGCCTTTTTGAATAACTTTGACATATTAACGCATTTAATAGTGAGTAAATTTCCTTTTTTAATTCTTTAGATAAAGTTACTCTGTGAACATTTTCAATCTCCGTTCTATTTAAAAATCTCAAAAGATTGAACGCTCCATTACTAATATTCACATAATTCATATCATTACAATTTTTACAAATACCTCCATAATACTTCAATGAAAACTTATTTGTTGAACTCATTCTGTTGTTACAAATACAACAACTATTAAAATTCATACCATATCCAGTATGTTTTAATATTTTAATCTCAAATGCACGTGCAATCATCTCAAAATCTATAGCTTCACTCTTTATCAAGTAAAATGCCTTCACAAAATCTTGAAAAAGAGCTCTATTACTCTCTTGTTCTGTCAAAGCTATCATAATTAACTCACATAAGTATGAGGCATATGTAATTGAATCCAAATCATTTAAGAAAGTCTGGAAAGAATCAATTAATTCAATTTCATTAATTGTATATAAACTTTTCCCTTTATATATTATATATTCTCCATAACAAAATTGTTGAGTAAAAGATGCAAGTTTGCTCCTTTTTCTTTTCGCTCCTCTAGCAATACAAGAAATTTTACCAAGTTTTTCAGAAAACAACCATAATATTTTGTCGTTTTCTTTATAATCTTGTGATTTTAAAACTATTGCTCTAGTCTTGAATATTGACAAAAGTTATCCTCCTAAGTTATTATACCCTATTTTTTATAGCCTAATTCCTTTAATACAAAAGAACTATCTCTCCAGTCTTTTTTAATTTTTACCCAAAGCTTCAAATTAACTTTTTCATTTAACAATTTTTCTATATCTTGTCTTGCATATGTACCTATTTTTTTCAGCATTGAGCCACCTTTTCCAATAATAATGCCTTTATGTGAATCTTTTTCACATAAAATCGTTGCATCAATAACATATGAATTATTTTTTTTCTGTTTGTATGAAATAATTTCTACCGCTGTTCCATGTGGAACTTCCTGTGAAAGCATTCTTAATATTTTTTCTCTTATTATTTCAGATACTACAAATCTCTCTTGTTGGTCAGTAATCATATCTTCTGGATAATATTGTGGCCCTTCTGGAATATTCTCTACGATAAGTTCAATCAATTTATCTACATTTTTACCTTTAAGTGCTGATATAGGTATAATTTCGTCAAATTCCATAATTTCTGAATAATTTTTTAATGTTTTTGCTGTTAGCTCTCTTGAGTTTTCGTCAACTTTATTTATTACCAAAAATACGGTCTTTTTTGAATTTTTTAGCCCTTCTAGTATCATTTCATCACCCTTGGCTATTTCCTCCTGAGGGTTGGTCATGAAAATTACCAGGTCTACATCCTTAACGGATTCTTCTGCAGTTTTTACCATGAACTCTCCAAGTTTATGTCTTGGTTTATGTATACCTGGAGTATCCACAAATATTAACTGGTAATTATTTTTAGTTAAAATAGTCTGAATATTATTTCTTGTTGTTTGGGGCCTACAAGATACTATTGAAAGTTTTTCACCCATAATTCTGTTTGTTAGTGTTGATTTTCCTACATTTGGTCTTCCAATTATTGTTACAAAGCCTGATTTAAACATATTTCCTCCTTATTTTGACAAATCCAATTTAGTAAAAGCATATGGCAGTATATTCTCTAATTTAATTACTTCGTAATTCTCCAAACTAGTAAAAACTATTACATCAACATCCTTATCTCCAAATTCTAATATTACCTGTCTACAAATACCACAAGGATATGTAATTGCATTCACATCACCTATTATTGCAATTGCCGAAATTTTCCTTACCCCTTCTGAAACAGCTTTAAAAATAGCGGTTCTCTCTGCGCAATTTGTAGCTCCATAAGATGCATTTTCTATATTACAACCACCATATATCTTTCCTTCTTCAGTTAAAATAGCTGCTCCTACTTTGAATTTAGAATATGGTACATAGGCATTTTCTCTATATTTCATAGCTTCTTTCATTAATTCTATATATTCTTCAGATAACTTATTCATTTAATCTCCTCCGTTAAGAAATGATATTAACTTAGTAAATTGATTATAACACTAATACTTATGTTATTCCACTTGTCATAAATATTAATCCTTAGCAAATATAATTTATACTTTTTAAGAAACTATTGAAGATTTCATTCTCACTTAAATACTTTTTTTACCAAAATAATTCAAAAATTAGTAAAGTTAAGAGTGTTCCAAATATCGCCCCTACTATTACTTCAAAAGCTGAATGAACCTCTGAGTCAACCCTACTCTGCGCAATTATAAATGCCATTAAATATGCCAACATTATTGATATAGGTTCCTCAGTGAGTAATGCTATTGTAGTTGCTATGGAAAATCCTATTGCACTATGCCCGCTTGGCATGCCTCCTTTTAGTGGAGTCCCTTCTCCAAAAATTGCTTTAACAATTACCGTTACAATAGATACAATAACCAGTATTAAAAAAACCATGTATGGATTTGAATTTTTAATCTTTTTCATAACTTCAAAAGTAAAAGGTCTAAGTTTTTCTCCAAAAATTACGTAACCTACAAATACTGCATTTATAGCAGATATAAGCACTGCTCCTGCTGCTACATTCTTACCGATTTTAGCTAATGGATGATAATAGTTAGTAGTTGCATCTATTGTTGCCTCTATTGCAGTATTTATCATCTCACATACTACAACCATAGATATAGCAAATGTTACTGCAATTAACTCTAGTTTAGAAAGATCGTAAAAAAAGCAACCTGTTAATACAACTAAAGTTGCAATCATATGTATTTTCATATTTCTTTGCGTTCTTACAGCGTAAACTATTCCTTCAATTGCATAGTTAAAACTATCTATCAGTTTTTTTACTTTTCTCATACTTACCCCACTTTGGTTTTCTTTATATTTTATATCTTTAACATAATTTTGACATGCAGAAATCTGCATGTCAATTCCTTACAATATTAAATTCATTTAATATCTCTTCTTCTCTTTTTCTCATAATAACTTTTTCATCATCTTTCATATGATCATATCCAAGAAGATGTAAAAGAGAATGAATGCATAAATAACAAACTTCTCTAAAAAAACTATGGTTATACTCATTGCTTTGTTCTTTTGCCTTTTCTAACGATAAAACTATGTCTCCTAAAACCAAATTTCCTTCGTTAAAATCTTCATATGAAAAAGACTCATTGTTATAAATTTCTTTATAAACTTTTCCATTCGGATAGCTTAACATTGGAAATGAAAGGACATCTGTTTCTTTATTTATATTTCTTGTTTCATAATTAATTCCTTTTATTGTATCATTATCAACAAATATCAAACTAATTTCTGTTTCCAAATTCACATTTTCTTTTTCTAAAGTAAATTCAATAATTTTTTCAACAATTTTATTTAGTTCATCATTAATCTCTATATTACCTTGCCTATTATCAATATAAAGCAAATTCTTATTCTCCTTTTACTTATCCATATTTTTCTCAGACGGATATTCTATCCTTTGGTGATAAATTCCTGATAAAACTTTTAAGAATGCTTTTCTGATAGTATTTAAATCCTTTAAAGTTAGATCACAATTGTCTAATTGATCAGTGTTTAATTTACCTTTAATTATTTTATTTACCATCTCTTCTATTTTACCTTTTGTTGGTTCACTTATTGATCGTACTGCAGCTTCTACGCTATCGGCTAACATAACGATTGCAACTTCTTTACTTTTAGGAATAGGTCCAGGGTATCTAAAGTCTTCTTCTCTAATTTCTTCAGGTTTTTCAGCGTTATTTTTTGCAGTTATATAGAAAAAACTAACTAGTGAAGTCCCATGATGCTGTTCAATAGCATCCTGTATTACCTTTGGTAACCTATACTCTCTCGCCATTTCCACTCCATCTTTCACATGTGCTGTGATTATTAAAGTACTTAAGTTAGGGTTTATTTTGTCATGCGGATTTTCTTTTCCAATTTGATTTTCTTTGAAAAACATTGGCCTTTTTAATTTTCCTATATCATGATAATAAGCTGATACTCTTGCTAATACTGGATTTCCTCCAACTCTTTCAGCAGCAAGCTCTGCCAGATTACCAACTAAAATACTATGATGATATGTTCCTGGTGCTTCTAATAATAATTTCTTTTGTAGTGGATGATTAGGATTTGACAATTCTAATAGTTTTATAGTAGTTACAATGTCAAAAGTACTTTCAAATAATGGAAGAAAGCCAATTGTAAGTACTGCTGAAATAGTGCTTCCCATAAAGACCAAAACAGATTTTGTTAGTACTTCTATAACATTATTAGATAACAAAAATCCAACTGATAAAGTTAAAACACCACATATTAATCCAATATATAAAGATCCATATAATATATCGTTTCTTTGTTGAAGTTTCTTTATAGCTACAGTTCCTAATATACAACTCATAATAGCAATAAGAGTAACTTCAATATTGAACTGAACAACTGCACTAATCAAAATACAGTTTGACAGATTAACCATTAGTGATACCTTATCATTAATCAATAATGTGATAAGCATTGGAACACATGCCAAAGGTATAGCATATGCCGAAATTATCATTATACTCCTAGATAGCAATAAAGAAATAATTAGTAAAATACTGATTAGTATTAACTTGCTCCAATCCCTAAATATTGGTGCATGGTATCTGTAAAGGAAAAACCATTGTAGTCCTTGAATAAGTAAAACTAATGCTCCTATAGCTAAATAAAGATATTGATTAAATTTATTATCTAATAATCCCAAGTCCTCTAGTATTATTAAATCTCGTTCTGTTATTGGTTCTCCTTCTTTTACAATAGTCTGACCTTTTTTTATCATAACTGGCTGTACTGTTTTTCTAGCTTCTGTTTTTAACTGTTGCGTTTTTTCTTCATCATAGAAGAAATTAGGTTTTATCTTTGTATATGCTATTTTTATACCTAGCTCTTTTAAATCACCCGAAATATTTAATTTAATAAATTTAACATCAATATATTCTTGTGCCTTTTTAATATCTTCCTTGGACGCGTTTTTATTATTAGCGTCTACCATATTTCCTTCTCTTATATCATAGTCTAATACTACATCCAATATTTCAACCAAAGAGTTCTGTAATTTTTCAAGTTCTACATCACTTAATTCTAAAACAGCCTGAAAATCTTGGTCTGTAATCTCAATGTATTTTTGATTTTTTAGGTTAGCTAATTTTTCTTCTTCTGTTAATGCAGATGATTTTAGTTTGCCTACTTCAAAAAAGAAACTTCCAATATCATCCAATGAATTATTTTTTATTTCCACATCTTTATTATATTGTAGAGGAATGGATGCCTCTTCTTGCTCTTCCTTTTCTTTAGTCTTTAATGAATCTTGAACCTCTCGTGGTGCTCTTATATCAAAATTAGCAATATCTCCAACATTCAAATCGTATTTCTTTGTTACCAATGAAGATACTAAAATAAAGAATACACTAACAAAACTGATTATAAAAATTATAATTCGCTTAGGTATTTTTTCATTAAAAATGTTTTTCACCATTTCACATCCTTCGTTGATGTACTACCCTTTAATTTTCATTAACATCCGAAACTGATAATTTTTGAGAAACTGCAATATTCTCTTCACAAACTAAAATAACACTAACTTCTATACTATCTCCCATATCCTTTTGATTTATTATCCTATCCTTTATAGTTACTGTTTTATCTATATCCATTATGATTTTACTAGATAATTCTTCTACTGTTTTATCTATAGATGAGTTAATGTCATTATCTATATTTTTTTGATTAATTTCATAATATGTTACCTTTGTATATAAAGATTTACTATTAACTATTTTATCATAATTCTTGAAAATATTCTTAGCTTTTTTTATAAAAAATTTATTTTTACCTATTTTTATATATATTTCCTCAATACATTCACCTGTTTTTTCTTTTTTAATAATTTTTTTTGGAATAAGTGATTTTTTCTCATAAAATGTTTTAGCGATTACATCCGCTTCAGCGTGGACTTCATATGTACTACCTTCTTTTCCTTGCTCACCTTTAACAAGCAACTCGCCTTCTTTTACAACTTGCCCATATTCAACAACTGCCGTTCCACTATTAGTATATACTCTTTCAATTACTCCGTCTTTACTTGCAATTAAATTACTAGGCTCATTATCAACTTCTATAACAGGTGGTGCTTGTCTCTCTGCAACAGAAACAATCAATTGCGAACCTTCAATTCTTGCTCTCACCCACATTATGCTATCATTGGTTTTTATCAGTTTTTCTTCAATAGAAATAGTATTTAATTTGCTTTTAGCCATTCCCGGTCTAATACCAATATCCAACAACGTTTGTCTAACTTCAAAAGGACTTACATTTTTTTCAGTATTGATCTTTATACCCCATATAAAAGTTGATAAGTAATAAATCAGGCTCACAAATACAAAAACTCCAACAGCAATAGTTTTACGCCTATTTAACTTTAACAACATAAACGAAATTCCTTTTCTATCTATTATTTTGATTTTAGCTTTAGCTCGCTTAGCTAAATTACATGTTTCTCTATAATCTTTTAAATTTATTTCTGCATATATTGTGGTTAAATTTTTTTTTCTCACGTTTTTTACTGTAATTCTATTCTTCCAGAGTAAGTTGAGGAACTTCTCTGGCATCCTCGATATAATTTCAATAGTAATTATTCCATTTTTGTATCTTTTAAAATTGAATTTACTCATAATTATTCTCCTCATAAATTATTGAACAAAACTTGCCTTTTAAAGTTAAAGTTTTATTTTCCATGAACAAAATCTCCAATTCTCTACCTTTAATTAGTATTAGACCAATACTGGAATTGACTTTTATCTCATTTTCATCAAAAACTACTATTCCTTTATGATTTTCAATAGTTATTTCTTTGTCTCCTATTACTGAAATTTTAGGCAAATTCATTACAATATCCTTTGGCAAATCCAATCTTTCCGCAAATACTTCCCTTGTCTTATTAACTTTATGCTGCAAAATCTCAACTCCCAAAAATTTCTTTCATAAGTAATTTATGATTCCAGATTATAATTTATACTTTTCTAGACAAATAAAAATGAGGTTCAGTTTTCACTGAACCTCATTTTTCTCATTTAGTAAAAAAGGTTCAGTTTTCACTGAACCTCAATTTTTTTATTTAGTTATTACTCAATTGTTGTCTTACTAATGTGCTAACAAGTTTTCCATCTGCTCTACCTTTTATTTTAGGTGATACAAATTTCATAACCTTACCCATGTCTTTCATGGACACTGCCCCTGTTTCTTTAACCGCTGCAGAAACAATATTAGAAATTTCTTCTTCAGTCAACTGCTCAGGAAGGTACTCTGATAATATTTCAATTTCTCTTAAAGTTTGATCTACTAAATCTTGTCTATTACCTTTTCTAAAATCCTCTGAGGCTTCTTTACGCTTTTTTATTTCTTTTGAAATAATGGCATAAATATCTTCATCCTCTAGAATTCTTTTTTCGTCTTTTTCAACTAATAATATAGCTGATTTAGCCATACTGATTGTACTAGCTTTGAATCTGTCTTTAGCTTTCATCGCTAATTTCCAATCTTCTTGAATCTTTTCTTTTAGAGACATAAATGAGTGACCTTCTTTCAAATAATTCTAAACCTTATCTTGATTTTGATTTTCTTCTTCTAGCAGCTTCAGATTTCTTTTTTCTTTTTACACTTGGCTTTTCGTAATGCTCTCTTTTTCTGACTTCTGATAAAACGCCTGATTTAGCACATGATCTTTTAAACCTTTTTAAAGCATTTTCTAGAGATTCATTATCTCTTACTTTAATTTCTGACATCTTTATCCCTCCCTCCATAGCAGTATTTTAGCAGTTGTTGAGGGCAAAATAGCACACTGGTAATTATACAACATTGCTTAATATACTGTCAATATTTTTTAGTATATTTCTTTAACCTGGTGGCCAATTTAAATTTCTTCCACCTAACAGATGAAAATGTAGATGATCTACAGTTTGACCTCCATCCTTACCACAATTAGAAACCACTCTATATCCTGTATCTTTTATATTATATTCATCAGCTATTTTTTTTGAAACAAAAAATATGTGTCCAATTAATTTTTCTTCTTCTTCTGTAAGCTCATTTATATTTGATATGTGCTTTTTAGGTACAATCAAAACATGAATAGGTGCTTCTGGGTTTATATCTTCAAAAGCAAATACTCTTTCATCTTCATAAACTTTTTTTGAAGGTATCTCTCCATCTATTATTTTACAGAATATACATTCTCCCATACTATCACCCCCTTTAGTTTAATACGCAATTCATAATTTATATTAATAAATTCTAGGCTTTAACTTTATTAAAACTTAAAACTTGCGACTAAAAATGTTGATTCATATTATATTAATTGTCCATTAGCAAATTCAGATTCCACTTCTCTCAGCACAGTCTTCTCAATACACCCTATAATATCGCTCTGAGACTTCGAAATCACTCTAATATAGTTAGGGGTATATCCTTCGTAAAACTCTTCTGTATGCCGCCATTTTTGTTCATATAACACATCCATTTTCTTATTCATGAATGTACTAATAAAATTTTTCTCATTTATAACGTTAAGATTAATAAGTTTTTTACTTCTCTCATCTTTTATTTTACCATTAATTTGGTGTTTCATGCTAGATGCTTTAGTGCCTTTTCTTTCACTATATTTAAAAATATGCGTTTTTGCTAATTTTATTTCCTTTAAAAACTCATATGTCTTATGAAATTCTTCTTCTGTTTCCCCTGGAAAACCTACAATCACATCAGTTGTTATGGAAATATCATCAATATTATTTCGAAGTTTCTCTACTATATCCCTATACTCTTCTACAGTATAATTTCTATTCATTCGCTTTAAAGTTTCATTACATCCGCTTTGTAAAGACAAATGAAAGTGTGGACACATTTTATTTATACTTGATATTTTTCTTATGGTTTGATCTGTAAAGAATTTAGGTCCAATAGAACCGATTCTTATTCTTTCAATACCTTCTATTTTATCTATTTCTTCAATAATTCTAAGTAAATCCCAATCTCCCTCAATATCTTTTCCATAAGATGATATGCTTATACCCGAAAGAATTATTTCTTTAAATCCATTACTTGCTAATAATTGAACTTCTTTTACTATCTTTTCTGGAGCTTTACTACATACCGCTCCTCTAGAATATGGAATAAGACAATAAGAGCAAAAATTATTGCATCCATCTTGTATTTTTAGAAACGCTCTAGTTTTTCCAGTAAACTCTTCTATCCTTAAATCTTCAAATTTTGTATTCTTCATAACATCATTTACTGCTACCATCTGCTTCTTTTCTTCTTTTGCCCTATTTATCCAATATAAAATTTCACTTTTATTTCTTGTTCCAAGAACAACATTAACATTTGCAACTTGTGATACTTTTTCAGGTTCAATTTGAGAATAGCATCCTACCGCAGCTATTATAGCATGCTCATTGTTCTTTCTAGCTTTAGATAATATTTGTCTTGATTTCTTATCACTCATATTCGTTACTGTACAAGTGTTTATTACGTAAACATCAGCAAATTCGTCAAAGGTAACAACTTCATATCCATTTTTTCTAAATATTTCAGTCATTGCTTCTGTTTCATATACATTAACTCTACATCCCAACGTAGCAAAAGCAACTTTCATTAAATATTTCCTCCTAAATCTCCAAGTTCATACATTATCAACGAAGCAGCAACTAATCCTGCTGTTTCTGTTCTTAAAATTCTTGGTCCAAGAGTAATAATTTTAGCTTCTATATTTTTAAGCATATCTATTTCTTCTTCTTCAAATCCACCTTCAGGACCAATAACAATTCCTATTTTTTTTATTTCTTTGTCTAAATCATTAATAACTTTTTTTATTCCAAATTTTTCAGCATTCTCATAGGGTACTAAAACTAAATCCATTTCTTTTAATAAATCAACAGACTTATCAAACTCAGTTATTTCATTAATCTTTGGTATTAGTGTTCTTTTACACTGTTTACATGCTTCTAATGCTATCTTATTCCATCGTTCAATTTTTTTTCTTTCATTATCAATATTCTTTATAGCTGATAACACTCTATTAGTTATTATAGGTGTAATTTCTTTTAAACCTAATTCTGTACCTTTTTGAATAATTAATTCTAATTTTGATGATTTAGGTAATCCTTGAAAAAGGTATACATCGATAGGACTTTCATTGTTTAACTCTACTTCTTCTAAAATTTTTACAGAAACATTTTGTTTACTAACTTCCGTAATCTCTCCAAGAAATTCTTTTCCATTACAATTATTTATATACACTTTATCTTCTGGCTTCAATCGCAACACTTTATAAATATGTTTTACATCATCTCCAGTAATTTCAGCATAATCGTCATAAACATTACTTTCATTTACAAAAAACTTATGCATATTACTCTCTCCTTTAATTTAATCTTGCATCAATTCTACACCATTCGCCCATAATTTCAACATTTGCTATATCAAACCCTACATCCTGTAATATTTTCTTAACCTCTTCTAATCTATCTAATATTATCCCTGATGATATAAACAATCCACCTTGCTTTATAAATTCTTTAACATCCTTAGATAATAGAATAATTATGTCAGCTAAAATATTAGCCACAACTATATCCGCTTTTCCATGTACCACTTCCATCAAGTTACCATGTAATATTTCAGCATTTTGTACTAAATTAAGTTCAAGATTTTCTTTAGCTACCTCAACAGCAACAGGGTCCAAATCTACCCCTACAACTTTTTTTGCACCTAGTTTAGAAGCTGCTATGGCAAGTATTCCCGACCCAGTACCTATATCAAACACTATATCTTCTTCATCAATGTATGTTTCCAACCCTCTGATACAAAGAGCTGTGGTTTCATGTGTTCCTGTCCCGAATGCCATCCCTGGATCTAACTCTAATACGATTTCTCCATCTTCTTTACTATAATCTTCCCACATAGGTTTAACAACTATTCTCTCACCTACCTTTGTAGGTTTATAATACTTTTTCCAATTATTTTCCCATTGAGACTCATTTACGTTATATTTTTCAATGGTTGTTTCTTTTGTATCTATTTCATAATCATTTAAACTCTCTATTTTATTTTTTATAAAACTATATTTTTCATAAAAAGAATTTTCTTCTTTGTAATACGCTCTAATTATCGCACCATCTTCTATATCAATAAGTTTTTTAGGAAAATATTCATCATAATTCTTGTTTTCTTTCCTAAATTCAATATCATTCACATCTAATATTGAGACACCACTTACTCCTGTTTCATATATTATTGCTGTTATTGCTTCTACTGCTTCGCTACTCGTAATAATCTCAACTTCAATCCAATCTTTGTTCATAAATTTTAACACTCCTAAAACTTTAAGTTAAATTGCATTTTCTAGTTTAACCATTTAATTATAAGCAATAACTTTATTTTAAGCAATAAAAAAAGTGGTTAAACCACTTTTTTTACTAATTTTATTTAAAGCTTTTTTTTACTTTATCCATAAATGACTCTTTATGATTTTCTTCGACTTTTTCTCCGCTAGCTTCCATATAGTCAACTAATGCTTGTTTTTGTTTTTCATTTATGTTCTTTGGTATATCAACAATAACTTTTACGTACTGGTCGCCTCTACCTTTGCTATTAACTCTTTGAACACCCTTACCTCTTAATCTAAACACCGTACCTGATTGAGTTCCTTCTGGTATTTTATATTTCACTTCACCATCTATAGTTGGAACTTTTAATTCAGTACCTAATACAGCTTTACCAAAAGATATGTGTTCTTCTATATTAATGTCGAAACCTTTTCTCTTAAATGTTTTATGAGGTGATACTCTAATATTAATATATAGATCACCATTAGGACCATTATTTTCTCCTGGCTCTCCTTGACCTCTCAAAGGTAATACGTTACCGTTATCTACACCTGCTGGAATGTTGACACTAATTTTCTTGTTTTTCCTTACAGTACCTCTTCCATGACAATTATTACATTTTTCTTCTATTATTTTACCTGAACCTTCACATTTATCACAAGTTCCTGTACTTACAAAGCTACCAAGTGGAGTATTCCTTTGGTATTTAACTTGACCAGTACCTCCGCATCTATCACAGGTCTTTGCACTAGTACCTGGTTTTGCTCCAGTTCCTTTACATGTATCACATTTTTCATTTTTTGCTATACTAATTTCTTTTTCAACACCAAAAACTGCTTCCTCAAAAGTTAAACTTACAGTGTATTCAAGATCTGCACCTCTTCTAGGAGCATTCCTTCTATTTCTGGAAGAACCACCGAAACCGCCACCAAAAAAGGAATCAAAAATATCTTCGAAGCCGCCCATACCGGAGAAATCAAATCCTCCACCGCCTCCAAATCCGCCACCATTAAAATCTGTAGTACCGAATCTATCAAATTGCTCTTTCTTTTCAGGGTCAGATAAAACCTGATATGCTTCGTTTATATCTTTAAATTTTTCTTCTGCCTCTTTATTTCCTTTGTTTTTATCAGGATGGTATTTCATTGCTAATTTTCTATATGCTTTTTTTATATCGCTTTCACTGGCATCACGTGAAATACCAAGAACTTCATAGTAATCCTTATTGGCCATCCTACTTATTTCACCACCTAAATTTATTTAAACTTACCCTTTATTAATTTATCTCTATAATAATTATAGCTTTATATGCAATATATGTGAATATTAGTATTTAGCTATACTTAAAATTAAGGGATGGAGTACTCCCCGTCCCTTAATAATATCATATTTTATTTATCTTCTTCAACCTTAAAATCTGCATCAACTACATTGTCATCATCTGGAGTTTGAGTTCCTCCTGGATTTCCACCCATGTTGCCCATATCTGGAGCACCTTCTTGTTGTGCTTGATCTTGATATATTTTAGAAGAAATCGCATAGAACGCTTGAGTTAATTCTTCCATAGCTGCTTTTATAGCTTCTGTGTCTTCTCCATCTTTAACTGCTTTAAGAGCAGCTAATTTTTCATCTACAGTTGCTTTATCTTCAGCAGATACTTTATCACCAAGATCAGTTAATGTCTTTTCTGTTTGATAAACTGTTGAATCTGCTTGATTCTTAACATCAATTTTTTCTTTTAATTTTTCATCTTCTTCTGCAAATTTTTCTGCATCTTTAACAGCCTTATCTATTTCATCATCATTTAAGTTTGTTGAAGCTGTAATAGTGATTTTCGCTTCTTTTCCTGTTCCTTTATCTTGAGCAGAAACATTCAAGATACCATTTGCATCTATATCAAAAGTAACTTCTATTTGAGGTACTCCTCTAGGTGCAGCTGGAATGTCTGAAAGAATAAATCTTCCTAGAGTCTTGTTTCCATTAGCCATTTTTCTTTCACCTTGAACAATGTGAATTTCTACAGAAGTTTGACTATCTGCTGCAGTTGAGAATATTTGACTTTTTCTTGCAGGTATTGTAGTATTTCTTTCAATTAATGGAGTAGCTACTCCTCCTAAAGTTTCAATTCCCAATGTTAATGGAGTAACATCAAGTAAAAGAACGTCTTTAACTTCACCAGTAAGTACTCCTGCTTGAATAGCCGCACCCATTGCAACACACTCATCTGGGTTTACACCTTTTGAAGGATCTTTTCCAGTAAATTTCTTAACAGCTTCTTGGATTGCTGGAATTCTTGTTGAACCACCAACTAAAACAATTTTATCAATTTCATTTATAGATAATCCTGAATCTTTAAGTGCTTCTTTCATAGGTCCTATTGTATCATCAACTAAACTATGAGTTAATTCATCAAATTTAGCTCTACTTAAAGACATATCAATATGCTTTGGACCAGTTGCATCAGCTGTAATAAACGGTAAGTTTATACTAGTAGATAACGAAGTAGATAATTCAATTTTAGCTTTTTCAGCAGCTTCTTTTAATCTTTGAAGTGCCATTTTATCAGCTCTTAAATCAATACCTGTATCAGCTTTGAAACTTTCAGCAATATGGTTCATTACTTTTTCATCAAAATCATCTCCACCAAGATGTGTGTTACCATGAGTTGATTTAACTTCAAATACTCCTTCACCTAATTCAAGTATAGATACGTCAAATGTACCACCGCCTAAATCATAAACAAGAATTGTTTGTGAAGAATCAGTTTTGTCTAAACCATAAGCTAATGAAGCTGCTGTTGGCTCATTGATTATTCTTAGTACATCTAATCCTGCTATTTTACCAGCATTTTTAGTTGCCTGTCTCTCACTGTCGTTAAAGTATGCTGGAACTGTAATTACTGCCTCTTTTACTGTTTCTCCTAAGTAAGCTTCAGCATCAGCTTTTAATTTTTGAAGAATCATTGCTGAAATTTCTTCAGGAGAAGATTTTTTACCTTCAACTTCAACTCTGTAATCAGTTCCCATATGTCTCTTAATTGAACTTATTGTTTTATCTGGGTTTGTAATCGCTTGTCTTTTTGCAACCTGACCTACTAATCTTTCTCCATTATCTTTAAAAGCAACAACTGATGGAGTTGTTCTTGCTCCTTCTGCGTTTGCTATAACAGTTGGATTTCCCCCTTCCATAACTGCTACGCATGAATTAGTTGTTCCTAAATCAATTCCTATAATTTTTCCCATTTCATTTACCTCCTATATACATTTCATCTATTTTTTATATTAATTAGCTACTTTTACTAAAGAATGCCTTAAAACTTTATCTCCTCTTTTAAAACCTTTTTGAAATACTTCAACAATTTCATTTGCATCATAGCTACTATCTTCTATATGCATAATTGCTTCATGGTAATTTGGGTCAAATCCATCTGTAACCGCAATTTCTTCAATACCTAATTTTTCTAAAGCAGATTCAAATTGCTTTATTGTACTTTCAATACCTTTTTTCAAATCTTCAGCTGACCCATCAGCTTGAATTGCTCTTTGAAGGTTATCAAAAACTGGCAAAATATTTTTTAATACATCTGCACATGAATCAGTATAGATTGCTTTTTTTTCTTTCTCAGTTCTTTTTCTATAATTATCGTATTCTGCATTTGTTCTCATAAATCTGTCTTTTAAAGTTTCTAGTTCATTGGATAATCTTTTCTTTTCTCCAAACAATCTACTTCTCTCCAAATTCAACTCTTTTATAGTATTTTCTTTTTCATTAAGTTCTTCGGATTTATCATCACATTCCAACTCATGAACTTCACTTTCACTTAACTCTTCAAACTCAATGTCCTCATTAACTTCAGCCTCTTCAAGCTTTTCATCTTGCTGTGAATCTAATTGTTCATCTACTGACTCCACAATATTTTCCTCATTACTCATACTATTCACCTCTTACCTATCATCATAATAAATATTTGATATATTTTCATTTAATAATTTAATAAACTCTCCCATTACAGCTACAACCTTTGAGTATTTGATTCTTGTAGGACCTATAAGTCCAATTGTTCCTAAAGGTTTGTCATCCACGCTGTAGACTGCAGTTAATATACTACAATCCTTAGCATCTTCAGCAATATTTTCAGCACCAATTTTTACAATTACTTTGGGTTCTTCAGTCTTTAGAATCCCTGTACCTTCAATTTCATTTGCTGAATTCAAAAGTTGCATCATCATTGCCTTATCATCAATTAACGATAAAAATTGTTTTGCTTTTTCTACATCATTGTATTCTGAATAATTAAAAATATTTTTAGCCCCTTCAAAATAAATTTCACTATTATCTTCTTTACTAAGGGCATCATATAATGTAGTTATTATTGCATCGAAAATATCTTCATAACCATATAAATCCTTTTTTAAATCATTAATTACTCTTAAATTAATATCGTCCATAGTTAAATTTCTTAATCTTTTATTCAACACAAAAGATAATTTATCTAAATTCTCTGTTTGTATCTTTTTGTCTACTCTAATCATATTATTCGTAATCATACCATTTTCAGTGACAATAATGCCTAGTATATTATGATTATCTATTGGAACTAATTTAACAGCTTTTATATAGCTATTTCTAACTGAAGGAGTTTTTAACACACATGTCAATTTAGTTAACTCCGAAAGTAATAAAGTAGCACCTTTTAGAACCTTATTCACTTCGTATATTGCCTCGTCTAACAATTTTGCTTTTATTTTGAGTTCTTCTTCAGCAGTTAGATTTTGAAGTTGCATCATTTGGTCCACATAAAGTCTATATCCTTTATCAGATGGTTTTCTACCAGAAGAAGTGTGAAGTTGCTCGATATAACCAAGTTCCTCTAAATCAGACATTTCATTTCTTATAGTTGCAGAACTAATTCCTAGGTTATATTTTTTAGCAAGAGTTCTTGATCCAACAGGTTCACCTGATGTTATATAGTCTTTTATAATTGCCTCAAGTATCTTGATTTTTCTATCAGTCATATCATAGCTCATATCTCCACCACCTTATTAGCACTCACCTCAATCGAGTGCTAACGACTTATGATTAAAACTTACCATGTGGCGCACATCTTTGTCAACACTATAAAATCACCAATTATGAATCTTATTTTTGATTTATTCCTTATTTTTTTGAATTTATCTATATTTTTCTCAATTTTTCTTAAATTATTGCTGGTATTCGCCGTTTTATAAAAAAACTCCTTTTATTACAATATAAAATCACTCATTATTGTATTTGAAATTTCTATTCCGCTATTACTAAGATGTAGTCTATCACCATCTTTCAGCATATGTTTACTCTCAATATATTTATCGATAACTTGCCCGTATACTGCATAAATAGACTTTTTGAATTTTTTATTAAATTTTTCTATAGATATACCATTTATCTTTCTTAATCCTAAAAACATGAATTCTTCCATATTATTTTCTAAAGTATTTTCTAGCATCTCTTTGTGTGCATTTTCTGAAGAATTAACTTTTTCAATATACTCTTTAATAGACTGAGTATTATTAAATCTGCTTCCTTCAATGTAAGAGTGTGCACCTGCACCGCAACCTATATAGTTCTCAAGATCCCAATATACAAGATTATGCTTACATTCCATACCTTTTTTTGAATAGTTTGATATTTCATATCTATTATAGTTATTTTTAGCCAAAAACTCTATTGTAAAGTCATTCATCTTTCTCTCTATTTCCTCAGAAGGCAATTCTATTACTTTATTTTCATACATTGAGTAAAAAGGAGTACCTTCCTCAATTATCAAGCTATAGCATGAAATATGCTCCGGTTGTAGTTGTACTGCATTTTCTAGTGTTTCTTTCCATTGACCTAAATCCTGATTAGGCAAACCATACATTAAATCAATATTTATGTTTTTAAATCCAACTTCTCTTGCACTATTATATAATTCCAGAAATTCTTCTAGTTTATGTATTCTCCCGAGTTCTTTAAGATGTTGATTTTGCCAAGCTTGAAGCCCAATACTAAGTCGATTTACACCTATGCTTTTTAAAAATAATAGCTTTTGCCTATCAGCAGTTCCTGGATTTACTTCTACAGTAAACTCTGTAAACTTATTTTTGATTTTATTTTTTATAGCATTACTTATTATTCTCCATCCCTCTAAAGATAAATAGGTGGGAGTTCCCCCACCTATAAATATTGTATAAAAATTATCATAATCCAATTTTTCAATTTCTTTAGCTAATGCATTTGAATAATCCATCATATAACTTTCCATGTTACTATATGATGGAAAATCACAATACAAACACTTTTTCATACAAAAAGGAATGTGAATATATAATGATAACTTATCACTCATAATATATTACCTCTCTTTTGACACAGCATCTTCTAGAAAACTACAACTTTATCAGTTTACAGTTGACAGTGTTCAGTTGACAGTAAAGGACACCTTTCCCAAGGGAAAGCTTAAAATTCAATTTGTTCTTTTGCAGTAGCAAAAGGTCCTATGGGTCGGCTTAAGAATTAGTTCTACTTATCTTTGAAAATATGAACGTTTTAATCATTTTTTGAAAGATATTCTTAGTAGAAATTATTCTTCAACGATCCCCTCAACGTATAACCTGTTAAACCTTTAAAAAAATTGATAAAAACTTTAATTTTAGATTCTCTGAAAGAGAATCATCCTTAACTGTTAACTGTCAACCGTCAACTGCAAACTGAGTAATTAGTCTACTTTAAGTATAGACATAAATGCTTCCTGTGGTACTTCTACGCTACCAACTTGTCGCATTCTTTTCTTTCCTTCTTTTTGTTTTTCAAGAAGTTTTCTCTTTCTTGAAATATCTCCACCATAGCATTTTGCTAATACATCTTTTCTCATGGCTTTTACAGTCTCTCTAGCTATTATTTTCCCACCTATAGCTGCTTGAATAGGAACTTCAAACATTTGTCTAGGAATAACTTCTTTAAGTTTTTCAGCAATCCCTCTACCTTTTCTATATGATTTTTCTTCAGGAACAATCATTGATAGAGCATCTACTATATCACCATTTAACAACATATCTAATTTAACAAGTTTTGCTTGTTGATAGCCATCTAACTCATAGTCCAATGAAGCATATCCTCTTGTTTTAGATTTTAATGTATCAAAGAAGTCATATATAATTTCATTCAATGGAATAATATAATTAATCACTACTCTTGTGGTTTCAATATATTCCATGTCTATATAAACACCTCTTCTATCTTGAGCTAGATCCATTACAGCACCAACATATTCAGAAGGAGTTATAATAGATGCTTTGACAATAGGCTCTTCCATTCTACTTATTTCTGTTACATCCGGCAAATTTGTAGGATTTGTAATTTGAATTTCTTCACCATTATTCTTAAAAACTCTATATATAACTGACGGTGCAGTTGTGATGATTTCCAAATTGAATTCTCTCTCTATTCTTTCCTGTATAATTTCCATATGCAGAAGACCTAAGAATCCACATCTAAATCCAAACCCTAATGCAATAGAAGTTTCAGGTTCAAAGGAAAGAGCTGCATCATTTAATTTTAGTTTTTCCAAAGCCTCTTTCAATTCATCATACTTAGCTCCATCAATTGGATAAATACCACTAAACACCATAGGTACTGCCGGTCTATATCCCTCTAGCGCTTCATCTGTCTCTCTATTAAGTTCAGTTATAGTATCTCCAACAGCAGCATCTCTAAGATTCTTTATAGAACCTGTTATATATCCAACATCCCCTGCTGACAATTCTTTAGTTGGAAAATAGTTTGGCGCAAACACGCCCACTTCTGTAGCCTCGTAAACTTTACCACTTGCCATAAACTTTATT
Organism: Clostridium sediminicola; assembly: GCF_050402865.1. Taxonomy (NCBI): domain Bacteria; kingdom Bacillati; phylum Bacillota; class Clostridia; order Eubacteriales; family Clostridiaceae; genus Clostridium; species Clostridium sediminicola. Next base: position 39,553 of record NZ_BAABMF010000020.1, on the reverse strand, counting down.
TTTGTTCCAGGTTTAACTACTCCATCAATAATTCTTACATAACATACAACACCTTTATAACTATCATATGAAGAGTCAAATATTAGAGCCTTTAATGGTGCTTCTTCATCACCAGATGGTGATGGAACCTTTTCAACAATGGTTTCTAAAACATCTTCAATATTCAAACCAGTTTTAGCTGACACCATTGGTGCATCATGTGCTTCTATCCCAATTACATCCTCAATTTCTTCTTTTATCTCATCTGGTCTAGCTGAAGGTAAATCTATTTTATTAATTACTGGCACTATTTCAAGGTCATTATCTAAAGCTAAATAACAGTTAGCTAAAGTTTGTGCTTGAATCCCTTGAGTAGAATCAACAACTAAAAGTGCCCCTTCACATGCCGCTAAACTTCTTGATACTTCATAAGTAAAATCTACATGCCCAGGAGTATCTATTAAATTAAGAATATATTCATTTCCATCTTCTCTTTTATAAATAAGCCTTGCAGCTTGAGATTTAATAGTAATTCCTCTTTCTCTTTCCAATTCCATGTTATCAAGTACTTGAGCTTCCATTTCTCTCTTTGTTAATGTCCCTGTTTTTTCCAATAATCTATCTGCCAAAGTTGACTTCCCATGGTCTATATGTGCTACTATTGAAAAATTTCTTATAAATTTTTTTCTATCTCTACTCATATTAATACCTCCACTGCACATACAGATAAACACATATCAATTATTTATCTATATACATATAAATCAAAGTAAATTATAACATAGATTATAGGAGTTCTGTCAACAAGATATGCTCATTTATTTAAATAAACCCTAAAAAGCACTGTCTTTAACTCACTTTTTAGGGTTTAATCTTTTATTTTAGCTTTTCTAAACGTTTTAGCTTCTCAATTGATTCACCATTAAAACTTATAATATAATTTTTAGTAGATATTCTAAAATCAAAAGGTTCTTTGTTAAGTAACATTTTAATTTTAGGAACTGAATTAAAGCTAAGTCCTCCAAATTCATTGGAAATATCCGAATTATTACTCACAGCAATATCATCTCTTAAATCATCAAACAATCTAGTATTTTCTTCATCTTCATATTCGCTTCCCTTATACTTATTAGGATTGCTTAATACTTGCTCCATATAGTCTAAATTCCACAAACCTTTTTTATTATTTTCGCTTTCTTGTTTATCTATAGAAAAAATGATATCCGAATATATCCTTCTATTCAATCTTATATTTACAACTGATACACCAATAATCCCCAAAGCCAATAATACTACGAAACTTATCTTAGCGGTTTTTTTACCCAAAAAAGCACCTCCTTAATTAAAAGGATGTACTTTTCGTTAATTTTTATTCAATTTAGATACATATAATTCTATCTAACCCAAATATTATATGACGTTTTTCAATTTTTACCATTCAAATGCTCTGCGATTACTCTTGCTATGTATTTTGCAGATGTTTTTGCCTCGTTGGTAGTATTCACATGTGATCCCACCTCAATTAGTAAAGCATTTACACTATCATTTTGATTAAAATATACACTTCCGTAGTTATAATAATATACCCCTTTACAAAAGCCTGGAAATAGTCTATTTGAAATTTCTATTAAACTATTTACATTTTTCATATTTTCATTGAAATGAGGATTTTTTTTCGTCATAACAAACATTATTTTTGACAAATTTTCATTATTAAATGTTGCTGTTATTGCATTTTTATCTACTACTGCATCCCTATGCATATCAATAATTAATTTGAAGTCACCATACTTCTTCAAGTATTTATCTAGTGTAACTGATGATCTTTCATAACTTTTTAGATATACATCTCTATCATGTACAGTAGTATCATGAATTACAGAAATCCCATATTGTTCTAATTGTTTCTTTAATTCTTCTCCTACAGAACAAATATTCACATTTTGATCTGTAGAATTTGCTTTACCAGGTGCAAAACTCTCTGAAGTATGTGTATGATAAATCAGAACCTCCGGAACTTCGCTCAAGGGTTTTACCAACGAAGTATTAAAAACAGCATTTGATGATGTGTCTACATTATTCTTTTTATCATCTTTTTCTACAACTTCATTGTCTAAATCAAATATCGTGTCTGTACTATTATTAGCTTTATCTTTAGAATTTACTGTATCAACTTCTTCGCTAGCATATCGGTTGTCCATATTCCCCGAAAAAGGAGCAAGATTTAATGATGCCATTTCCCTATGTATAATTGTATATGGGTCATCAATGCTAATCCCTAGAACCTTGCTAATAGTCTTTTTTAAAGACATTTCATTTTCGGCCATATCTTCTTCGTTAAAAGTTACTACTTTCACTTGAGGCATAGTATAGTTAATTATATTAACATAAAACATATTTCTTCTTAATCCATTACTATTACTATACCCTACAGCTTGTTTGTAAATAAACACAAACAGAAGCATTGTAATAAAAAACATGCAGACACTTGTAATAATTAAGGAAGTATTCTGCATCAAAACTAATTTTCGATTGTTCACTACTACCCCTCCTTAGTTATACTTATATATATGAAGGGATGTTTTTCAAATATTACTAATTTAAGTATTTATTTATTTCTTCTAGATTCATTGCCGGTTGAAGTGCAATGTTTACGCCATTTGCAATTACCGTAGAAGTAGTATCAATGATTAAGTCAACATCTTTAGGTGTAACCATTAAATCACCTATATATGGGTTTAAAATTTCATTAATTAATTTCTGTTTTTCATCTTTATTTATTGATTTCAGCATATTGTAAAACTCACTACCTGTATTGGCTTGATTCATCATCTGATCAATAGCTAAGTCTATTGTATCATTTGCTAAAGTAGCTGCATCAACTACTGTGGGTACACCTATTGCCAATACTGGTATACCAATCGTTCGTTCACTAATTTCTAATCTCTTGTTACCAACACCTGATCCAGGTGAAATTCCAGTAGTACCTATTTGTATTGTTCTATTAACTCTAGATGCTTTCCTTGAAGCTAAAGCATCCACACATATAATTAAGTTAGGTTTTATTTTTCCAACTATAGATTTTATAATTTCTCCAGTTTCTATTCCTGTAATTCCTAATACCCCCGGAGATATTCCACATACTGGTCTAATGTTTTCATCAATTTTATCTGGAATAAGTTGTTTCAAATGCCTTGTAATCATTATTTGGGATATTACTTTTGGGCCTAAAGCATCTGGTGTAACGTTCCAGTTTCCCAATCCAACAACTAAAGCTGTCATACTTTTCTCTAAGTTAACTATTTTAGATAAAACCTTCCCAAACGCTTCACTTACTAACGTCATAGTATCCTTATCATAGTGCACAAATTCAGGCATATCAATTGTGATATATGTACCTTTTGGTTTACCTAGATTTTTTTCTCCTAGTTCATCTAAAATCTGAACATCAGTAATTTTACAAACGCCTTCATTATATTCTTTAATATTTACTCCAGGAATTTCACCTTTATTCTGCTTTTGATACATTTCTCTAGCTTCTACAGCTAAGTCTGTTCTAATTGACATAATATCCTCCTTGTTTAAACTACGAAGCAAGCTCCGAATTTTAGTTGACAGGTAACAGTGTATAGTTGACAGTAAATGTTGATTTTTTTCAGAAAATCTTTAAATTAAATTTTAATCATATGATTAAAAGCTTTCATGTAATGAAAAATCACCACTACTGTCAACTAAAAACTGCCACTTTTCAATTAACTAGTATTTCATTTCAATTGTGTAATTATTAGCTGTATTTATTTTTACCAAATAGTACATAATAAATTCATAGTAATAAAAAAAATCATAAAGCATAACTTTTCACTTGATGTACTATGAGAATAATGCTATAATATCATTTGTTGAGTTATGCATTAAATAAGAAATCCCACAAGCTGCTTAACCCTACTACATCATAAGGGGGTGAAATAATGGCAAACATAAAATCTGCAAAGAAAATGATTAAAGTAATTGACAGAAGAACTTTAAGAAATAAGATGATAAAGTCTGCTTTAAAAACTCAAATGAAGAAGTTTGAAGTTGCTTTAGAGTCAAAAGACGTTTCTGCTTCAGAAGTAGAATTTAAAGCATGCGTAAAAGCTTTAGATATGGCTGCATCTAAAGGTATTTTACATAAAAACAAAGCTAACAGAACAAAGTCTAGATTAGCTGCAAAATTAAACGGATTAAGCGCTTAATAAATAAAAAACCGGTGGATTCCACCGGTTCTTTATTTTAATGTAATATTTATCAAAAGAAGTTCCATTTCCGTTTTAGAATTAGTAGTTGTTGATTTAAGTCTTTTCTCTGTTTCTAAACACATTTCGATACTATTTATTATTGACTGTAATGTAAATTTTTTGCTTTGAACCATCATTTTCTCGCAAATATATGGATGAAGTTTTAGCTCTCTGGAAAGAATATCTTTGCTCTTCCCTTCTTTTATCCCAAGTTTAATGTTTAGAAGTAATTTAAACTGCCTCTCTATCATCCTTAAAATTCCTGTAATGGCTTCACCTTTAAAAATTAGCTCATCTAAAATATCAACAACCATTTCTGGCCGCTTTTGCGATATATAATCCACTAAATTAAAAATATCATTTTCACTTTTATGACTTACAATCTTTTCAATATCTCCCCTTGTTATCGCTCTCCCCATTGTATAGCAGCATAGCTTTTCAACTTCATTTTCTATAACATCAAGGTTATTATCTACAGCATTACAAAACATAGTTAATTCAGCTGTAGAAATATTAGTTTTTCTCTTATCAAATAAATCCTTCACTTTTTTCTGTAATGATCGTCCTTTAAGCTTTTCAAATTTCACTATGTGAGCAGTTTTATTTATTTTTTTCAGTTTATAACTTTCTTTTTCTCTATTACTTTCAAATATGTAATACATAATTAATATACATTCTTTAGGTATATCCTGTAAATATTTTTTCAATTCCTTATATTTACTTTCCTCATTTTTATCGCATTGGTCTTTGAGAAAGTTAGCTCTATAAATAACAACTACTTTTTTATCATTCATAAAAGGCAACGTTTCACAAGCATTGACAATATCTGCAAAAGTTACTGAAACTCCATCAAATTGTGAATAATTAAGTTCAACAAAATTTTCGCCTATAGCTATTTTTTTTATTTTTTTAATAGTATCTTTTATTGTTTTCTCATTATCTCCACAAAATATATATTTATTATAAAGTTTTCTTTCTTTTAATTCCTTTTCTAATGCATTTGAATCTATCAATATATCCCCCCGTTATCATTTGACAGTTGACTATTGACTGTTGACTGTATAGGAAGATTTTCTAGCAGTAAATCCCTTAAATTGAACCTTTGTTAGCTATGCTAATAGAAATAAGGTTCTTTTGCTACGCAAAAGGAAGAGAATGTAATTTAAAGCTTTCACATAGTGAAAGATATCCTTTACTGTCAACTAAGCACTGCCAACTGACAACTATTAAATTATCCCTAGTTTGTAAATTAATAAAAAGCTCATTATAATAAGAGGAAAGAATTTAACTTCATCATACCCCCTCTTTACAAATATATAACACATATAAATCAAAATTACAACGATTCCTTCTATATAATCATAAGTTTTTAATGAGGGTGATATTTTTAACATCAGAAAACTAGCTCCTTTTATAGCTGTCATTAAATTTAAAATACCATAACAAATAATTTTAAATATTGGTTTTATTTTTACTAAAAGCACTCCAATATTACCTATAACAATTACTAATGTGTATAAAGGGACTATCACCAAATTTCCCGGAATAGAATTGATATTTATATCCATTCCACTCATCATAAGATAAGGAACTGTAAAAAATTGAGCACTTAATGTTATACTCATTCCGTCTCTTATTTTTGAAGGTAATTTGTATAACTCTCTTCTAAACTTAGGATAATATAAAATTATTCCGGATGTAGCTAAAAATGATAAACAAAAACCTATATCAGTAATATAATATGGATTAAATATTAATAACACAAGAGCCGAGAATGCTAACGCTGATTGGTTATCATAATTCCTATAAATTTTTTTTGAAACTTTCATTAATAGTAACATAATAAAAGCCCTTAAACTAGATGCTTTCATACCAGTAATAACTATATAAATAAAAAGAATAATTAATCCCCATATCCCTAAAAAAAACTCTAAAATACCGTAAATAATGGCAACATGAAACCCAGAAACTGCCATAATATGACTTATGCCTAATCTATTCATTTCTTTTCTTTTATTATAATCCAAATATTGAGTATCACCAAAACAAGTAGCCATTATATCCGCAGAGTATTCTTCTCCTAAAACTAAACTGTATTCATAATAAATATTCTCTTTTATACTGTATAATTTACTAATTATATCTGAATGTTCAGTAAAATATTCTTTTACATAAATTGAACCTACAACACCTTTATAAAGATCTTTATTATATATTACTTCTCCCTTTACACATATTTTTTCACCAAGTGATACTTCTTTTAAATCTCCGCCTAAGAATATCTTTCTATTTTTATATTTTGCAACACAAAAATTATCACTTTTAAAAACTATTCTAGTAGTTAATGTACTTGGTATTGTTATTTTAAAATATAGCAAAAAGCTCACAATCCCTAAAAAGAAAAAAATAAAATTTAACACCGCTTCATTCCACTTTAACCAAAGCATTATAAAAGCAAAAGATGCAGCAACTGCTGCACCATAGAAGATATTAATATTCAAAATTAAGGCTGTTATAATACCACTCAAAAAGGAAAAAGTAATAAAAATTATTGGCTTTTCCATTTTACTCTCCTTTTTTTCTATCTAATGTTATTTTAACATTATGAATTTCTGGTTCTAATTTTACATCTATTACTTTAGAATTAATATCTATATTTTTTCCATCAAAATAATCTTGAATACATTTTTGAGCACACTCATTGCTAATACTTTTATATTTTGATAAATATTCTTTTTCTGGTATGTTTAAAAATTCAATAGTACTACCTTTTACTATAGTTACCATTGCATTGGTCAGCATAATTTACACCTCCAAATTATATTCTAACCAATATTCTTATGTTTTACTCCTTACTATATTAATGGCAATTTCATATACAAAAGGCTATTTTTTATTTAACTTGTAGATTTCTTTCCCACTGGAATATAAACCTGATGAACTAGTTCCAATTATAATACCATTTAGTATACCTTTTTTTATATCTCCAGAATTTTCTAATAGTATTCCAATTATTACTCCAAAAAAAAGAGAGACTAAAGGTGAAAATTTTTTAGGTAATCCTGCTTTCTTAAAAATTTCCACTACTGTTACTAATACCGGAATAAATACTACAACATTTGGTTCAATTGTCATATTTTCCTCCATTAAATTTTTCGTCAATTTTATAAAAGTTAAATAAATTCCTTTTACAATTAACACTTATATTTCATTTATATGTCTTTTTACAATAATAAAATTCCTCCCAAAGGAGGAATTAACTTATTTTTTTATCTAAGTATATGAGGCCTTGTTCTATCTTCAAGTATTCCAAACTGGGTTATCTAAAACAAAATCACCTATAATATTTAAAATTCGCTTACCAGTATTACCATACATCTCCTGAATAACTTTTACATTCTTAACTAAAATAGTATCGTCATTAATCTCTCCAACTTCTGATGGTTCTATACAATCTTCATAGACTACTTTTTCTACAAAAATACATCCATCTGTACTCAAAACATTCACATTAGCATCCTCTGAATGCTCATAAGTAGTAACATTATCCGAATTAGTTGCAACTATAAATTTTTTATTACATTCTGCAGAAACACCTGTTAAAGCTACTGTATATCTAATATTCCCAAATACTCTTAATTTAAATAAAGTTGCATCACTTTCATATCTTCCTCGTTCTCCATCAATAATACAAGTTCCTCTTTGAGTTTCTGGTAAAATCTTTAAACAATTGTAATTGTACGAAATTCTAAGATTATCTTGTTCTAAAACAAATCCTTCTGGTACATTAATTTGACAACAAAACGGTATAGTACAATCGCGTTGACTATCTGAGGCAATATAGTTTATAGCTCTATCTATATCCTTTTGTCCTATGAGACTCATTTTATTCATAGTTTTTATCAACTTATCCATTTACGAAGCCTCCTTTAATTTTAAGCATTGTTCTTTAATTTCATTTAGAAATATAAAAATATACTACTTCAACTATAAATTTATTCAAATCCAAAACTTACTAATACATAAGCTTTTGTACATGTATAAATTAAGTTTCGAAATAGATTCTCTTTATATACTATGAAGAAATTTAAAATATGTGATTTATAATTTTAAAGTAATATTTTTATTATTTAAGATATATTTATTTATGAAGAGAAATTTTTGAGGAGAAGAAATGTTTCTAAATACCAATAATTGTTTTATAGTAAAAAATTCACACTTTACCAGTAATTTATATTACTATAATAAAAACACAATATACTGCAAAACTCTATCACAATACCCCAGAAAAGAATTTCCTATTGCAGAAAATTGCAAAGATAACTTTTCTATAGTATTAACACCAAATGACGAAATAAAATTGTTTTTCTTAAATAACTCAGGAGATGTTTGTTTTGTTGATGATTGGAGAAACCCTTTAGAAAATGTTCAAATAGCAAAAAAAGAATTTTCCAATTTAAAAACTTCGAACTTAAAATCATTTTATTACAAAGACGATATATTCTTACTATATAATGTACTAAACAAAAAAAATAACTCAAATAGTCTACTTTTTCAGGAATTTGATAGTGATATAGCATTTTTTAATCCTAAATATTCTACTATTGCTGATAAAATCATTGGGAATTCTATCGAAATATTTACTAATAATAATCTTTTAGTTGTTTTTTACCAAATTTATGACTCACTCTACAAACTAGGCTACAAATATTATAAGAAAGATATGCAATGGTCATCATTTAAACTGTTAGCTGAATCTAATTTACCTTTTACAAATTATTCTGTAATATCAAACGCAAAAAACATTTTCTTCACTTATCTTAAAAACGAGAATTCAGTAAAAAAAGTATTTATCACTTATCTCGCTAAAAAAAAATTTGCCAACAAACTTATTTATAAAAAAGATGGCATCAATAACCTTGAAACCTTTATTTTAAACGAATTCATTTATTTTACTTGGTCAGAAAATAACAATGTATATTATAAGAAATATAAATATAACAATTTAAACACAAAAAATCAGCCAAATGAAATAATTCAGTTAGATTTCCAAGATGAGTTATCTCTGTGTACTTACTTAACTAATGTAGTAAATGAAAAAAAATATTTAGTTTCCAATAAGCTTTACTATTATTTAGACAACCCCCTTGAGTTGCCACTTATTTCGGAAGTATTACCTTTAGTAACGTCATACAATTCATCATATTCTTTATCAAATGAAAATAATACCTACTCTACTGTTGAAAAAGATTTGATTAATATTTTATCAACAACTGCAAAACCAAATACAAGAAGTGAAAATAAAGGAAATATTCCCAATAGAAAAGAGGAGATTAAAATAGAAGCTGAAAAATATAAAAAAAGAATAATGAATTTAGAAATGGCTATTGATGAAAAAGACAAGATAATATCAACAAAAACAGAAGTTATTTCAAATAAAAATACAGAAATAGATGCTAAAGATGCAGAATTATTAAGTCTAAAATCAAAAATAGAAAGTTACGAAAAAAAATTTCTTTACATTAGAAATCAATATACAAAATTTGATGAATTAAAAGAGCAATTAAACAGTAAACTTATTTCTTTACAAGATAATATAATTAGAAAAGATAAAAAAATCCTAGAACTACAAAACATAGTTAATGAAAAGAATAAACAGATTTTAAATACAAATCATATTAATTCTATTGAAAATACTGATTTTAATACATCAAATATTTCTGAAGAACCAAACAAAATTACAAAAGACTAAAGGCAGATAATTGCCTTTAGTCTTTTGTTTATTTTGCCTCGTTGAAATTAATTAAGGGATTTTCTTTTCTCTTTAATTTTGCAAGATCAATTTGATGTTCAATCAACTTATTTTGTAAATCCATGATTTTATATTTAGATGATTGAAGTTGAAATTTTAAATCTTTATTTTCATCTTTCAGTTTATCTTTTTCATTAATAGTATCATTCATGTCTCTCTTAATCATATTAATTTGCTCAGTAAGTTGTTTATTCTCTTCTTCCCCTTGTTTAATAAGCTGACTTGCAGCATTACTATCTAATTTAAGTTGAAGTTCAGCATTATAATTTTCTAGGCTTTGATTATATTTTTTTAAGTCTTCAAATTTTTTTTCAAGTTCTTTATAAGAGGTTCTTGAATCACTAATTTCATTTTTCAGTAAATCGTTGCTTTTTTCAACTTTAAACATTTCATCAGTAACATTTACAGCGGTGAGCACTGCTGCTTCAGTAGTACTAAGCATATTGTTGAATCCCATGATTTCCCTTATTTTTTTATCAACAAAACTAGCAACAGTATGTAAATACTCTGATTTTTCTTCACCTTTTAAATTATATTCAATCCCATTTATTTTAACTGTTACAACATTCATTCTAACACCCTCTTAGATAAGTATAAAAGCATAAAACAACCCCATATTTCAAAATAAACCAATTTATACAAAGTTATATTTAATTATATTTAAAATAATGTCTTACAGATTACTTATCTATATTTTAACATATATTGATGCTAGATAAAATATGTTTATCTAAGTTCTGCACCTAAATTATATTCTAGAGTTCGTATTATCTTGTTTTGTATTTTATTTACATCTTTATCAGTCAACGTTTTATCTGGCACTCTATATTTTAATGAATACGCAATACTCTTTTTACCTTCTGGTATTTGTTTACCTTCGTATACATCGAATAGTTTTATACTTTCTAGTATTCTACCGCCTTGCTTCCACATAACTTCTTCAATTTGCTTAACAAGAACTTCTTTATCAATTAAAATAGCCAAATCCCTTGTAACAGCAGGAAATTTAGGTAAAGCGCTATATTTTCTTTCCATATTAGCGTTATTAAATAATACATCTATATTTAACTCAGCTATATAACAATTTTCATCTATACCGTAATTTTCTGATACATCAGGATGAACTTCACCAACTACACCCAAATATTTTTTCCCTACATAAATCGCCGCCGTTTTTCCAGGGTGATAGCTTCCATTGTTACTTTCTCTTTCAAACTGAACTTTTTTAACACCAAGTTTAGAAATTACATTTTCAATAATTCCTTTTAAATCGTAATAGTCAACTCCACCATACAATCCTAATGTCAATACATTTCTCTCTTCAGGAAGTTTTTCATTCTCATCTTCATAAGGAAGATAAACCTTACCAATTTCAAATAAACTCGCTTGTTCATTATTTCTAGAATAGTTTCTTCCTAAAGATTCCATCATTGAAGGAATACTAGTAGTTCTCATAATGCTATAATCTTCTCCTAATGGATTTCTAATCTTTACAGCATTTCTTAACTTACTATCTTGTGCAATCAAAACTTTATCAAAAACTTTTGGACTAACAAAAGAGTAAGCAATTGATTGATTTACTCCACTTCCTATCAAAACATCTATTAAAATATCTTCTAACTTTTGTTTTTTACTCTTTCCAGCTTTTAGAGCTTCCAAACTTGGTATTGTTGATGGTATTTTATTATATCCGTATATTCTTGCAATTTCTTCAGCTACATCTTCTCTGATATTAATATCACATCTAAATGTAGGTACATTAACTATTAGATTCTCACCTTCAATTCTTGTTATTAAATCTAATCTATTAAGATACTCTTTCATTTCGTCTTTTGAAATATTTATTCCTATAAAATCATTTACCCATTGTGCATTTACAGTAACTATATGTGGTTCAATAAATTCAGGATAAACATCAATAACTCCTTCTGTAATTTCACCTGCACCTAATTCTTCTACTAGGTTACAAGCTCTATTAAGAGCAATTTCAGCCAAATTAGGATCAATGTCTTTTTCAAATTTTGAAGAAGCGTCTGTTCTAAGTCCTATTTTTTTCGAAGAAAGTCTTATATTTGTTCCATCAAAATTAGCAAGTTCGAAAATAATTTCAGTAGTATCATCTTTTACTTCAGAATTCAAACCGCCCATTATTCCAGCTAAAGCAATAGTTCTATCTCCATCTTTAATATTTAATATAGTTGAATCTAAAGTTCTTTCTTCTCCGTCTAGAGTTGTAAATTTTTCTCCATCTACAGCTCTCTCAATATTAATTATATTAGACGTAATTTGTCTTCTATCAAAAGCATGCATTGGCTGCCCAAGTTCAAGCATTACAAAGTTTGTGATGTCAACAATATTATTTATTGGTCTAACATCAGCTTCAATAAGCCTCTCTTGCATCCATTTAGGAGATGGCTCTATCTTTACATTTTTCAGTCTTTTTGCCATATATCTTCTACATAATTTATCTTTTATTTGAACTTTTAAAATATCATTGATATCTTCTTTAATTTTTTCAGTATAATTTAGAGATGGTAACTGGTAAACAGTTCCATAAGTAGCTGCTGTTTCTCTAGCCATACCAATAATACTCATACAATCTGGTCTATTAGAAGTAATTTCAAAATCAATAACAGCACTTTCTACTTCCACTACTTTTTTAATATCCACACCTAACGGAGTATCTTCAGGCAATATCATTAATCCTAGTACTGGTTCATCATTAGCAATACCTAGTTCTTCTTTTGAACAAAACATTCCGTTTGATACTATTCCTCTAAGTTTACCTTTTTTGATTTTTGTTCCATCTGCCAAAGTTGAGCCATGCAAAGCTACAGGTACAACATCTTCTTCTTTCATATTTGTTGCTCCAGTTACTATTTGCAATAATTCTTCTTTTGCAATATCTACATAGCAAACTGATAACTTTTCTGCATCTGGATGTTGTTCAATTTTTTTTAGTTTTCCAGTAACTACTTTGTTTATATCAGCTCCAGATACTATTATCTCTTCCGCCTTTGAACCAGATAAAGTAAGTGCATCAGAAAGTTCTTCAGGGGTTACATCTATATTCACATAATCTTTTAGCCATTTAACAGGTACTTTCATTTTTAATCCTCCTATCTAGAATTGTTGTAAAAATCTCATGTCAGCTTCATATAAAAGCCTAATATCATCTATTGCATAATTTAGCATTACCATTCTATCTAACCCAAAACCAAAAGCAAAACCGCTATATACTTCTGGATCGATGCCACAATTTTTTAATACTTCTGGATGAACCATTCCACACCCTAATAATTCAATCCAACCAGATCCTTTACATACATTACAGCCTTTTCCACCACAAACAAAACAAGTTGCATCCATTTCAGCAGAAGGTTCAGTGAACGGGAAATGATGAGGTCTAAATTTAGTTTTCATATCACTTCCAAACATTTTTTTTGTAAACAATTCTAATGTTCCTTTTAAATCAGCAAATGTAATACCTTTATCAATAACCAATCCCTCAATTTGATAAAAAATAGGGGAGTGAGTTGCATCTACTGCATCTGAGCGATAAACCTTTCCAGGTGATATCATTTTAATTGGAGGCTTTTGATTTTCCATTGTCCTTATTTGAACTGGAGATGTTTGCGTTCTTAATACAACATCATCATTAATATAAAAAGTATCTTGTTCGCCTCTAGCAGGATGGTTTTTAGGAATATTCAAAGCTTCAAAATTATAATAATCAAGTTCTACTTCTGGCCCTTCTTCAATTGCAAATCCCATTGACAAGAAAATTTCATTTATACTATCTAATGTCAATTGTAGAGGATTTTTATGCCCAATCACCTTTGTTTTACCTGGCATTGAAATATCAATTACCTCTTCTTTTAACTTTATATTCTTTTCTTTTTCATTAATAGAATTACTAGCTTCACTAATTAACGCCTCTAAACTTTGTCTAACTTCATTAGCTAATTTACCAACAATAGGTCTTTCCTCTTTTGATAATTTCCCCATACCTCTTAAGATTGAAGTTAACTCGCCTTTTTTACCTAAATATTTTATTCGGACTTCTTCTAAATCAATTTTATTCTTTGCATTGCCTAATGCTTCAAGCGCATTAATCTTTATTTGTTCTAATTTGTTTTGCATACCGTGACTCCTTTCTAAATAATTTAAAATACAAAAAAACTTCCCCCACAAAGGGACGAAGTTATCGCGTTACCACCCAATTTAACTAAAAATTAGTTCTCTCAAAAAAATATCGGGATACCCGCTAGTTGCTAATGTATAAAAATTCATCTTTAATTTCACAACTAGAACTCCAGAGTGAACTTCAATATTACTCATTTTAAAAAGCTCTCAGTTTAAACTTTTTTTCCCTGTGAAAAATTCTAATATTTACTCTCTCTATCATAGTTTAAGATATTTAATTTTAGTAAACTTATGCTGAAACTTAACTACTATTATAACTAGAATAATATTATTTTTCAATTAATTTTAAAAAATAATTACATCTTTTTTAACTTCTGTCGCAATGCTTCGTACATCATCACAGCAGCAGCTACTGCTACATTAAGAGATTCGGCATCTCCTACCATAGGTATTTTAACACTTTTATCAGCTGAATCAATAATTTTTTTACAGATACCATTACCTTCATTTCCAATAGTCAGCAAAATCTTTCCAGTTAAATCCACATCATAAAACGACTCAGTAGCATTTAATGTGCTTACTATCAATTCGTATCCTTCACTTCTCAGATTATTCACTACAACGCCATTATCATCACAAATAATCGGAACTTTAAAAATTGACCCCATAGTAGACCTTAAAGTTTTATCATTGTATACATCAACTGTACCTTTAGTTACTATAATGCCTTTCGCTCCAATTGCATGTGCAGTTCTTATGATAGTTCCCATATTTCCTGGATCTTGAATTCTATCAACTAAAATATAAACACCTTCTGATGTATCTAAATCCAAATCCTCTTTCATATCTATTACCGCTGCAATTCCTTGTGGTGTCTGAGTATTGCAAATATACTTCATCAGCTTCTCATTTAATAAATACACTTCAGTATTAGACTTCTTTAGATTTATATTTCCCTCAATTTTTCCAATTAAACTTTCACACACAAAAATGTATGGTATATTAAATTCAGATTTCAAAGCCTCTTCTACAAATCTAATTCCCTCTATTAAAAATCTTTTATTTTCCGTTCTATATTTCTTTATATTTAATTTCTTTATTTCTTTTATTATCGAATTGTCTTTACTATTTATTGCTTTCAAATTATCCTCCATCACTTGATAATTTCTTCTATTTTATTTATTTCTTCAGAACCACCCATAGCTACTATAACGTCACCTTTTTGTATAACATCATTTGCTGATGGTGATACATTCACTTCATTATTTCTTTTTAAAGCCATAACATTTATACCAAAATTGGATCTCATATTAAGTTCTTTTAGTGTTTTTCCAAACCATGATTCTGGACTTGCAATTTCAGCAATACTATAATCAGATGAAAGTTCAATATAGTCCAAAATATTTGATGATACTAGATTATGTGCAACTCTAACTCCCATATCTCTCTCAGGGAATATAACTTTATCAACGCCTAATTTAATTAGAACTTTTGCATGAAGTTCGTTATGTGCTTTAGTTAATATGTACTTAACCCCTAAATCCTTAACTAAAAGTGCTGCCATAATGCTTGCTTGAACATTTGAACCTATTGTTATTATTGCCACATCAAAATTGCTTATTCCTAATGTTCTAAGACTATTTTCATCAGTTGCATCAGCTTGAACTGCATGAGTAACATGATCTGAGATGCTTTGAATCATATCCTCATCAGCATCGATTGCAAGAACATCATTGCCTAATAAATACAATTCCTTAGCAATTGAATAACCAAATCGCCCAAGTCCAATAACTACAAATTGCTTCTTTTTCATAATATCACCTCTAACCTACTAATATTTTACCTTCTGGATATCTAACGGCACTACCTTTCTTTTTATTAGATATAGCAAAAATTAAAGTTAATGGACCTACTCTTC
The DNA here is from genome assembly GCF_050402865.1 of Clostridium sediminicola. Lineage (NCBI taxonomy): Bacteria > Bacillati > Bacillota > Clostridia > Eubacteriales > Clostridiaceae > Clostridium > Clostridium sediminicola. The sequence continues at coordinate 23,421 of NZ_BAABMF010000020.1, read as the reverse complement.
CCATATACATTGTAATTGCTACAATTAACTTTCCAACAAAGCTTAGTTTTGAAGTAAGCCCTAAACTTAAACCAACTGTTCCAAAAGCCGAAAAGGCTTCAAAAGCTATGTATTCAAAAGAAGCACCTGTTTCTGTTATGCATAATGCCAATGTAGTAAGCATAACAACACCTACTCCTATTGACACAACAGCAAATGCCTTATAAATTAAATCTTTACTTATTCTTCTTTCAAAAATAACTGTTTCCTCTTTATTTCTTATAATATTTATAACTGTAATTAGTAATACACCAATCGTTGCTGTTTTGACACCACCTGCTGTTGACCCTGGTGAACCACCAATAAACATTAAAATCATAGTTAAAAATTTCCCTGCCATAGACATGTCAGCTAATGAAATGGAATTAAAACCAGCAGTTCTAGGTGTAACAGCTGCAAAAAAACTAGACAATACTTTACCCTTCAATGGCATATTTGCAATAGTTGCAGGATTATTCATTTCAAATATATACATTAGTAGCCATCCACCAAAAACAAGTATTAAAGTCATACTTATAACTAATTTTGAATGTAATGACATCCTTTTAATATCTTTTAGACTATATATTTCAGCCCATACTGTGAATCCCAAACCACCAATAATTATCAATCCTGAAATCACTAACATAACAACAACACTTTGTGAATAAGGGATTAAACTGTTTCCAGTAAGATCGAATCCCGCATTACAAAATGCAGATATTGAATGAAATATGCTGAAGTATATCCCTTTGATAACTCCATAATTTGGAATAAATTTAGTTGACAAAAAGAGTGCACCTACACCCTCTACTGAAAAAGTGAAAATTAATATATATTTAGCTAATTTTACTAAACCTTGTAATGAAAAAGAATTCATCGCCTCTTGCATAATTAGTCTTTCTTTTAGAGTAATCTTTTTACCTAATAGCAATGCAAATAAGGTTGCAAAGGACATGAATCCCAAACCACCAATTTGTATAAGAATTATTATTACCGTTTTACCAAAATAACTCCAATATTCAGCGGTATTTAAAGTAACTAAACCAGTAACACATACTGCAGATGTTGAGGTGAATATTGCATCCACCAATGGCGTAGCTTTCCCACTAGCTGACGATACAGGCAAACTTAATAGTATTGTACCTATTAGAATAACCGTCGCAAAACCAATTGCGAGAATTTGAGCAGGAACAAGTCTTTTTTTAAATTTTATCCTCACTTTTAACACCTCAGTCATTCATTTATAATTTTATGATTTTATAGATATCTCAGCTCAATAATTAATTTATACATGTACCATAACTCGTTAGTGCCCGAGATTTTGGTACATGTATAAATTAAATTTCGCGGTAAAATCTACATATATGATAATCATTATAACATTAAAATAAATTTTGTCAAAAAAACAAAATGCAGCCAAAAGCTGCATTTATCATAATTAGTTATAATTGTAATTAAGCATTTAATTGTGATTTTGCTACTTCTACTAAGTTTGTAAACGCTTTTGGATCATTGATAGCTATTTCAGAAAGCATTTTTCTGTTCATATCAACACCAGCTAATTTTAAACCGTTCATAAATTTAGAATATGACATACCATTCATTCTAGCTGCCGCATTTATTCTAACAATCCATAATCTTCTAAAGTCTCTCTTCTTAAGCTTTCTACCGATAAAAGCATTTCTCATTGCTCTTATAACTGTTTCATTAGCAGTTTTGAAAGTTTTACTTCTTCTTCCATAATAACCTTTAGCAAGCTTTAAGACTTTTTTATGTTTTTTACGAGCATTTACAGCTCCTTTTATTCTAGCCATTTAGTAAACCTCCTTCTTTATCTATCTCTTATAAGTATGGTAATAACTTCTTCATTACTTTTTCTTCAGAAGCACATACTGTAGTTGTTTGTCTTAAATTTCTTTTTCTTTTAGAACTTTTCTTTGTTAAGATATGGCTTTTATAAGCTTTAGCTCTTTTTAATTTACCAGTACCTGTTTTCTTAAATCTTTTTGCTGCGCCTCTATGAGTTTTCATTTTTGGCATGTGTGTTTCCTCCTTCCAAATTATGCTCTCTTAGGAGCAATAATCATTATCATATTTCTTCCTTCAACGGTTGGTCTTTTCTCAACTACGCACAAATCTTCAACTTTAGATAAGAAGTTCTCCAAAATCTCTTTACCTTTATACTTGTAGTCATTTTGCCTTCCTCTGAACCTAACAGTAACTTTTACTTTATCTTCTGCAGTCAAAAACTTTCTTGCTCTGTTAGCTTTTATCATAATGTCATGCTCTTCAGTAACGGGACTCATTCTAATTTCTTTCAAATTAACAACTTTTTGATTTTTTTTGGCTTCTTTAATCTTTTTAGTCTTTTCATACAAGTATTTGCCATAATCCATAATTTTAACAACTGGTGGCTTTCCGTTTTCTGCGATTAAAACCAAGTCCAAATCTTTGTCTTCAGCAATTCTAAGAGCTTCTCTAGATGACATTATACCTAATTGTTCACCTTCACTACCAACAACTCTTACTTCTTTAAATCTAATTTCCTCATTTAATAGAGTCTCTTTTTTGATATTTGTTCACCTCCGAATGATATCAAAACAATAACATAAATTTATTGAGATTACAATTTTTATAAAATAAAAAAGGAACGACTCAAGCCGCTCCTTACATAACATGGGTATAGTAATTCCATTCATGTAACCTTACTAGCTGTGCTGTAAGGTGAGAAACAGCTTAGTTTCTACTTGACACCACTATAGTTTACCTCTTAATTTGTATTTTGTCAATATATTATTATAAATTATTTTTTTAATTTAACTTCTTCTAGAACTTTATTAATAAACGCGTTTGTATCCATAGCACCAAGATCGCCATCTTTTCTACTTCTAACAGCTACAGCATCACTATTCATTTCTTTATCACCTAGTATTAACATATACGGAATTTTATTTAATTGAGCTTCTCTTATTTTATATCCTATTTTTTCATTTCTTATATCTAATTCTGCTCTTATTCCATTTTCTTTTAAAGTACTATATATTTTTTCAGCATATTCTCTTTGCTTATCAGTTATATTCATAATTTTCACCTGAACAGGTGCAATCCAAGCAGGGAAGGCTCCAGCAAAATGTTCTGTCAAAATCCCGATAAATCTTTCTATACTTCCAAAAATAACCCTGTGTGCCATAACTGGTCTATGCTTCTCTCCATCAGCACCTACATAAGTCAAGTCAAATCTTTCTGGCATTTGGAAATCTAATTGAATTGTTCCACATTGCCAAGTTCTTCCCAAACAATCTTTCAAATGGAAATCTATCTTTGGACCATAGAATGCTCCATCTCCTTCATTGACATGATAATCAAGATTCGCTGCTTTTAACGCATCGATTAATCCATTAGTAGCTGCTTCCCAATCCTCTTCACTACCCATAGAATCTTCTGGCTTAGTTGAAAGTTCTACAAAGTATTCAAATCCAAACAAACTATAAAAATTATCTATCATTTTTATTACATTAAGTATTTCATCTTTAATTTGTTCTTTTGTCATAAATATATGAGCATCATCTTGTGTAAAACATCTTACTCTCATTAGACCATGTAAAGCTCCAGAATACTCATGTCTATGAACAAGACCAAGTTCCCCTAATTTTATAGGCAACTCTCTATAAGAATGTAATCCTGTTTTATATGCTAAAATAGCTCCAGGACAGTTCATTGGTTTAATTGCATAATCTTCTTCATCAATTTTAGTGAAATACATATTTTCTTTATAATGATCCCAATGTCCTGATTGGTGCCATAACTGCTCATTTAATATTATTGGAGTCTTAATTTCTCCATACCCTGCTTTTTGGTGCTCAGTTCTCCAGTGATCCTCAAGAATATTTCTTAATATCATTCCTTTAGGAAAAAAGAATGGGAATCCTGGTCCCTGTTCTTTGATATCAAATAATCCAAGTTCTCTTCCAAGTTTTCTATGATCTCTTTTTTTAGCTTCTTCTAACAAATGAAGGTATTCTTCTAATTCTTCTTTTTTAGTAAATGCTGTTCCATAGATTCTTTGAAGCATTTTATTGTTCTCATTACCTCTCCAGTATGCTCCAGCAATAGACAATAATTTAAATGCTTTTATCTCTTTTGTTGAAGGTACATGCGGGCCTGCACAAAGATCTGTAAAATCACCTTGTTTATAAAAAGAAATAATTTCTCCTTCAGGTAAATCTTGAATTAATTCTACTTTATAATCCTCACCATTTTCTCTCATTAGTTCTATTGCTTCATTTCTAGGAAGTTCAAATCTTTCCAATTTAAGGTTTTGCTTAACTATTTTTTTCATTTCTTTTTCAATCTTCAATAAAACTTCAGGTGTGAATGAAAAATCAGCATCAAAATCATAATAAAACCCATTTTCTATTGCCGGTCCAATAGCTAATTTCACTTCAGGATACAATCGCTTTACTGCTTGAGCTAAAACATGCGCGCCTGTATGTCTCAAAATCCATTTCCCATCTGAATCTTCGAATGTCAATATTTCTAAATTACTGTCTTCTTCAATTTTTGTCATCAATTCTGTCTTCTCACCATTAACTCTCGCTCCAATAGCTTTTTTTCTAAGAGATGGACTTATTTGAAAGGCTATTTCACTAATTGATGAACCTTTTTCTACTTCCATCACTTTTCCGTCTATCAAAGTTATTTTCACCATTTTTTTCACTCCTCATATTTTTATATTATATAGCTGTTAATCAAGTTTTCGTAATGTTTTTCTTTTCAAAAAATATAAAAAACTCGTCCACAAAGGGACGAGTTATCGTGTTTCCACCCTAATTAGCAATAAATCAAAAATCATTTTACTACTCACTCAATACTATAACGCCAGCTAGCGAATATGCTTACTTAATTTCAGCAAATAGCTCAAAGGTGGTTTTCAATAATACTTATTCAGCGAACCTTTCAGCCATGGGTTTGCCTCTCTGTGAATAGTAAATCATCTACTCTTCCTTATCATCGCAGTATAAACTTATTTGTTTTTATATTATATTATTACCACATAACGCAGTCACTAGTCAATATTTAATTTACTTATTTTATTTTTTTTACACATCTTACACATGTAAAGGACTTTTGACTTTTTCAATTTCTCTTGTATCACAAAAGTAAACCTTATCTTCAAAAACATTTTTTATAGTTTCTACCATCTCATTATTCTTACAATTCTCTTTTCCATAAATATTTATTTTTTCAGGACAATAAGTAATTAATCCACTTATAATAAGATCTTCTATCCCAACATTGCCCTCATAATTACTACCATTAATATCTTGAATCATCTCTTCTATAATGCTTTCTCCATTTGCATTTCTTATAGAATAATCACCCTTATCATTTATAATAATTTCAATAAGTTCAATCTTACTTTCTTGTATATTAACAAAATATTTTAAAAGCTTAATAAATTCATCATATTCCTTTTGAATCATAAACTGTTCAACTATTTTATTCAAAATTTCTTCCATATCTGTTTTTAAATCTCTTTTTCTAAAGGTGTAATATCCTTCAATGTTTATTTCATTCTTTTCCATCATGCATTGAACAATTTTTTCTATGGCATCATTCTTTATATTTATACACCCTAATACTTCATCCTTATAAACCTCTTTATCTTTTGTAAGAATTTTTTTGAAATTAATCTCTACTTTTTTTATTTCTTCCCCTTTTAAAAAGAAATAAGTATCTTCAATGATACCAAAAAAATCTCCTTTACAGAAGTTTTCAACATATAATTGAAAAATATACGAAGCTATATATCTACAAATATTTTTTTTTGCACTACAAGTCAAATTAGGATTCAAACTATATATTTCAATAAAGTGATGATTCATATTTATACTCTCCGAAAACCCAAGCAAAACTTCATGTTTCGAAAAATAACTTTGCATTTTGTTCAACTTTTCTGTAATGTCATATTTTTCATCACTATAAATAACGGTCAACAGTATCACAATATCCACTCCTTTGAAATTAGTATGTGTTGAAATTTAATGTATATTCAAAAATTTATACTTTCCTATAAATAAGATTTAACTTATTATATAAATAAACCAAAACATGCTTAGTATAAATCGCGAACAAGTTCATGATACCTTTCGTAAACGAAAGCTTTTAATTAAATGAAAAATAAAAAATTCCTTTTGTGTAGCAAAAGCTCATTATTCCATCATCCAAGATGATAAAAGCTTAATTAAAGATTTTCTGCAAGAAAATCATCATTAACTTATCACTTGTCACTGATTTATTTCGTCTTCTATTTTTATTACGAAGCATTTTTTAATATCGAAATTATTTTAAAACATATACAAAAACTATAATTGAGGTGATAGTAAATGAAATATTTTTTTGTAGATTGTAGGATAACTCAAACCGAATTTAATAACTTATCTAAATATGGCATAGTTATCAAATGCCCCCCTTGTCATAAACTATACGAGGCTATAAAATGTCATCCTGATATATTAATGAATATAATAAGCAAAAATAAAATTATTTTTCATAAAGATATTCCTGATTCTTTTATAAACTCAATTTCTCATATAAATTTAGAGATTTTATATACCAAAAATCCTCTTACTGAAAAATATCCCTATGATATAATATTAAATTCAGTTCATTTAGGTAATATATTTATTCACAACCTCCAATATACTGATGAAAATTTATTAAATTTTGTTAAAACCAAAAAATTATTAAATGTGAAACAAGGTTATACGAAATGTTCTACAGCAATTATAAAAGCTAACGCCATAATAACTTCAGATACAAGCATTGCTGAAGCAGTAAAAAAAGAGAATATAGATGTTTTATTATTATCTCCTGGACACATTGATTTACCAGGCTTAAATTATGGTTTCATAGGAGGAACTTGCGGGTTAATTGATAAGAATGTGATAGGTTTTTACGGAGAACTAGATAACTATAAATATTCAAATGAAGTTAAAACTTTTTTAGAAAAGCACAATGTTAGTTATGTAAATCTCGGTAAGGGGAGTTTAATTGATAGAGGTAGCATATTAAGCATAGAAAACTAGTTGGTTTTCTATGCTTAAAGGTATAAGTTTTCAGTAACTTACCACTTAAAACTTATAATTGACAATAAAAAAACCTCAACTAAAAAGTTGAGGTTTTTTGGAGGCGCCACCCGGATTTGAACCGGGGGTAAAGGCTTTGCAGGCCTCTGCCTTACCACTTGGCCATAGCGCCATATTTGGAGCGGAAGACGAGATTCGAACTCGCGACGTTCACCTTGGCAAGGTGACGCTCTACCACTGAGCCACTCCCGCTAGTGGTGGCTCGAACTGGAATCGAACCAGTGACACGAGGATTTTCAGTCCTCTGCTCTACCGACTGAGCTATCGAGCCTTATTAAAACTATATAAATGGCGACCCAGAAGGGACTCGAACCCTCGACCTCCGGCGTGACAGGCCGGCACTCTAACCAACTGAGCCACTGGGCCATTATTTTTTTGGTGGGAACAACAGGGTTCGAACCTGTGACCCCCTGCTTGTAAGGCAGGTGCTCTCCCAGCTGAGCTATGCTCCCATTTTTAATGACGAAGTTAATTATATAACATTTCAAAAACTTTGTCAAGACTTTATTAAATCTTTTTTATTTGCTTCCTGAAACATTTCATTCGCAAACGCATTAATATAATATAAAATATACCGCCCAATGTCAATCTCAATATAGCTCTTTATATTGAATTAGATTAATCTTACACTGTTTTTTATCAATTTTCTATATATTTCATACAAACTTAATTTTATTTTACTTTATGCTATGGTTATTCCACAAAAAGTAAACATCTTAACTTTCCTCACAATATATAGCATAAGAACACATCAATATATAGCATCTTTGATTTAGTTTACTTTTTGTGGTTTAACATCTCTATAGTTTAATATATTATTGTTTTTGATTATTTGATACAACAATTATAAATTGCCAAGAAAAGCGCTTCGCAATTTATTTCAATTGTGAACTTTTTAATTAATATCAACACTGTTTTAAAACATACCCTAATTATAAAATCCCTAATTAACGTCTTTTTCTAAAAGATTTCCTATATCTTCTTTATTAAATTTGTATGCAGTGTTACAAAAATGGCACTTAATTTCTTCTTCTTTTCCTTCGTTATAAATAGTCCTTAGCTCTTCTTTCCCAATACTAATTAATGCTTTTTCAACCTTTTCCCTAGAGCAGTCACATTTAAATTCAGGTTCCATTTCAGATATAATTTTTAAATCCATATCATCAAATAAGAAATTTACCATATCATAAATTGATTTATCTTTTAAAAACCCTGTAATAGAACCTAAATCTTCCAATCTATAAGTGACTAAATCGGCCAGCATCTCATCCGCCCCTGGCATCATTTGAATAATTATTCCACCAGCTGTAATAACATCTAAGTTCTCATCAACGAGCACCCCTAATCCTACCGCACTTGGAGTTTGTTCAGAAACTGTATAATAATATGCCAAGTCATCACCTATTTCACCACTATATATAGGTGATTGACCTACATATGGATCTTTTAATCCCATATCTTTAATAACTACTAATCCACCCTCTTTTCCTATAGCACCACCTACATCTAATTTACCTTTATTATTAGCTGGTAACTCTACATTAGGATTTCCAATATATCCTTTAACGCTTGCATTGGAGTAGCTTGTAACAACTAATCCTTCTGCTGGTCCTCCTCCATCCATTTTTATTGTCAAAACATCCTTTTCACTTTTTAGCATAGATCCCATTAAAGCTCCCGCTGTTAACAATCTTCCTAATGCTGCTGATGCAGTTGCAGCGCACTTATGCTTATCGGTAGCTGTAGCAACTAATTCTGTTGTTGTAGCAGCAATAATTCTTATTTGACCATCTTTTGCCAATGCTTTTATCAATTTATCTGACATTTATATTCCCCCTGTTTTTCTAAGCTAGTTTTTATTTTTATTTCGTTAACACGTAAGTTATTCTCTCAGTTTTATCATTAACTTCATCATCAGTATAGTTGTCCAACTTTGCATTTACCTCAAATCCAACAGAACTTATCATGTTTTCCAAAAATTCTTCTTTATAAGCTCGTTCTGTATGGTATTCGTCAAATCTCTTATAATCCTCTTCATTCTTTATAAAAAAAGTTAAATACATATTTACGATATCATTTTCAAAACTATTATCCCATATATAAACAACATCTTCATTGTCATATGTATAAAGATTATTCCCTAATATCTCTGAAAGTTTAAAATAAGAATTGATATCAAATATAAAAACGCCATCATCATTTAAATGATTATATACCCCTCTAAAAAACTCTTTTAAATTATTACTATCTGTAATATAATTAGCCGAGTCTAAAGCACTGGTGATTAAATCAAATTTTTTATTTAATTTAATCATTGTCATGTCTTGACAAACGAAATTTGCTTTAATATTTCTAGTTCTAAACTTATTTTCAGCTTCCATCAACATATCACTTGATAAATCCAACCCCCATGTATGTTTAAAATATTTTGTTACTTCTATCGTTAAATTCCCTGTTCCACAAGCAATATCTAAATAATTGTCAAAACACACACATTTTCCTTTACATATTTCAAATATTTTTTCAGCCCATTTACAATAGTTTATATCTCCATAGATTAGACTATCATAAATATAAGCAAACTCTTCATAACATTTCACAATATCCCCCCAGAAAGAATAGCTATTATATTTATATTTACTTTTACATTTACTATACTCTTAAATAAATATAAATAATAACTATATAAAAATCAAGATTATATTTAAACTTATTCTTCTCTTCTATCAATCTTTTGAATTTCTGAATTTTTGGGTATGTGCAAATCTCTTTTCCTTTTAGTCATCATACCTCCAATTCTACCTGTTTCTTCAGCAGTTAATGCACTCCATCCTACTTTATCTACCTTTTCCTTTAGGCCCAATTCTTCCGCAATCTCATATTTAACTTTTTCTCGCAATTTTTCTAATTGTGTCAATTCTTTATTTGACCTTATCTTAGCTTTAATAATTTTCTTTAAAGGTGTTTTTGCCATATTTATCTCTCCTTGTAAAAATTCAATTATTATTTTGCCCGTAATTGTTTATTTTATACAAGCAGACTCGCCATTTTTATAATTTGTGAACAAAAACGCTTCGCAATTTATAGTTGCCAGTTGACAGTCTACAGTTGACAGTAAAGGATGATTTTCTTCCAGAAAATCTTTAACTAAACCTTTATCTGCTTGGCAGAATAGAATAAGGATCTTTTGCTGATACAAAAGTAATTAATTTATCTTTTAGTTAAATTAAAAGCTTTCACATAAGTGAAAGGTGTCCTTAACTGTCAACCGTTAACTAGTTCGTAATTTATTTCAATCGTAAATATAATTAACAATTAACATAAGAAAATTTTTTTTACATTTAACCATTGCATAACATTTTTTTTTATGTTAAACTATTCTTTAATAAACTGAATAAATATAAATAAACATTACTATTTTACCATGGTAGAGGTGCTACTATCAAAAGTACTTATATTAAGTTGGCGAACGAAGATATATAAGGAAAGGGATATTAGCCGAAGGGTGTGAAGTGCAAATTTATTCCCTGGGCTTACAGATAACATTTGTAAGACTGTCACGAATCAAGTGGAGTGCTACAAGGTACACAATTTGTTATCTATAGAAGATGCGGAAAAGTGTTCCTTTCCTCGTCTTTTTTTATTATACTAATTTATAATAATAGATAACAATTAAAAGTTTTTTATAGTAGAGTATTATATGTTTCGTACGAATAATTATTCTTACTTTTTTATATTTATACATTAATTGTGATAAAATTTATTTTGAAATTTAATTTAACTAATTAAATAAATAACTTATAATAGTAATGTATAGAAAATCAAATAAATTAACAATTAAATTAAATATTAAAAAATTTTAATAATATTTCTTTAATTTATGTACATGTCTTAAAGAAGTAGAATATAAAACTATTAGGAGGGCTTAATTATGACTTATAATGTTGCAGTAGTAGGCGCTACTGGAATGGTTGGAATGAAATTCTTAGAGGTATTGAAAGAAAGAAATTTCCCTATTAAAAATCTATATTTATTTGCATCTGCCAGATCAGCTGGAAAGGTATTAAAATTTAACGGCAATGACTATATAGTTGAAGAATTAAAAGAGGATAATATAAAAAGCAAAAAAATTGATATAGCTTTATTCTCTGCTGGTGCATCAATTAGCAAGGAGTACGCACCAATATTTGCAAAATATGGCGCAGTAGCAATTGATAATAGTAGTGCTTGGCGAATGGACCCTGAGGTTCCTTTAGTTGTTCCTGAAGTTAATCCTGAAGATATTAAACTTCATAAAGGAATTATAGCCAATCCAAACTGTTCTACAATTCAAGCTGTAGTTGCGTTAAAACCATTATATGATCAATACGGTATCAATAGAATCGTATATTCAACATACCAAGCAGTTTCTGGTGCAGGTGTCGAGGGATATAAAGACTTAGAAGATGGCAGAAAGGGGATAGCTCCTAAAAAATTCCCTCAACCAATTGCTGGTAATGCTCTCCCTCATATTGATGTATTCTTAGATAATGGATATACTAAAGAAGAAATGAAAATGGTTAATGAGACAAGGAAAATTCTTCATGATGAAAATTTAAAAATTACAGCCACTGCCGTAAGAATCCCAGTATTTTATGGGCATAGCGAGAGTATTAATGTTGAATTAAAAAAGAATTTTGAAATAAAAAATATTTTTGACCTTTTCCAAAATTCTAAAGGAATAATACTTAAAGATAATGTAGATGAACTTATTTACCCTACTCCTTTAGAATCTGAAGGCCATGATGAAGTATACGTTGGAAGACTTAGAAGAGATTTTAGTGTAGAAAATGGTATCAATATGTGGGTAGTAGCTGATAATATCAGAAAAGGTGCTGCTTCAAACACTGTCCAGATAGCAGAATGTTTGATTAATAATTACTAAACAACAAATAATAAAAAAAGGGTGGTTTTATGAGTTTATTTAAAGGTAGTGGTGTAGCAATAGTAACTCCTTTTAAAAATGGAAATGTTGACTTTAAAAAGCTTGAGGAATTACTAGAATGGCATATAAGCTCTGGTACTGATGCAATTGTAATATGCGGAACAACCGGCGAAGCTTCAACTATGTCTTTACAAGAAAAAAAAGAGACTATAAAATTTACAGTTGATGTTATTAACAAGAGATTACCAGTAATTGCTGGAACAGGATCTAATAATACAGCTTCAAGTAAAAGTTTAAGTATGTGGGCTGAAAATATAGGTGTAGATGGTTTATTATTAATTACTCCTTATTATAATAAAACAACACAAAAAGGAATAATAGCTCATTATAAAGAAATCTGTACTGCAGTATCAATTCCAACAATTGTTTATAATGTTCCTTCAAGAACTGGTTTAAATATTGAACCTGAAACCATGTTAGAATTATCAAAAATTGAAAATATCATAGCTATAAAAGAAGCTAGTGGTAATATTGGTCAAATCATGAAGATGAAGGCCCTTTGTGGTGATAGTGTTGACTTATACTCTGGAAATGACGATCAAATTATTCCTTTGTTATCATTAGGTGGTTTAGGTGTTATATCTGTTGCTGCTAATATACTTCCAAAAACTTTCCATGATATCTGTTCTTTATACTTTGAAGGAAAACATAAAGAAGCTACTGAACTTCAATTAAATTATATACCATTAATAAGCTCGTTATTCATAGAAACAAATCCTATTCCTATAAAAACAGCTATGAACTTAATGGGGATGAAAGTTGGCGACCTTAGATTGCCTTTATGTGAAATGGATGAAAAGAATAAAAAAGTTTTAGTTAATGAATTAAAGGAAGCCAATATTGGTATAAAGGAGATTTAATATATGATTAGAATACTCATGGTAGGCTGTTCTGGCCGAATGGGCAAAGTTATTTCTAGTGCTATAGAACAATTTAATAATCTTTCTATAGTAGCAGGTATAGATAAAAATAAAACTAATGGATTTGATTATCCTATTTTTGAAAATATATCTGAATGCACTGTAGATGTAGATGTTATTCTAGATTTTTCAAGACCAGATATATTAGAATCTTTATTAAAATATTCACAAGAAAAATCATTACCACTTGTTTTATGCACAACTGGTTATACTGATGAACAATTAAGTGCTATACAAAAAATGAGTACTAGTATTCCTATGTTTAGATCAGCGAATATGTCTATAGGAATCAATGTAATCAACAATGTATTAAAAAATATTAGTGCTATGCTTTTTGAAAACTACGATATAGAAATTATTGAAAAACATCATAATCAAAAGGTAGATGCCCCAAGCGGAACTGCTATTCTTTTAGCAGATACAATTAAAGAAGCTATACCTGAAGAAACAATGTATGTACATGGTAGAAGCGGTATCTCAAAAAGACACAATAAAGAAATTGGTATTCACGCAGTCCGAGGCGGAAGTATTGTTGGTGAACATAGTGTAATATTTGCTGGCCAAAGCGAAGTAATTGAATTAACTCACCAAGCCACTTCCAGAGAAGTATTTGCTGTAGGTGCGTTAAAAGCTTGTGAATTTATGGCAGGTAAAGATCCTGGAATGTATTCAATGGACAATATTATTAACAGCTAAGGGGTTTCCCTTAGCTGTTTTTTATCTTCTTATTTGATACTATTTTACGAAGTATCTCTTCTCTTATTTCACCATTTTCTATCACTGGATTATGTTTAGTATTATAATACTTGATAACATCAACAGTATTTACACCTAATTCCTCAATTGACATTGCCATCCCATTAATAGTATTACCCATAAATTCTTCATTTCTCCCTTTACAAACACCCACTAATATCGCTTTCTTTCCACTGGGCAATCTACTACTCCATCCGCCCTTGTAATCATTAAGACAAAATGTTCTATCAATCAAAGCTTTCATTTGGGCAGTCATATTATAGTTATAGGATGGTGATGCAAATATAAATCCATTTGCAGTTTTCATTTTTTCAATTATCATTGAGACTCTATCGTCAATAACACATATACCATTTTCTATACAATACTCACACCCACTACATGTATTAATGTTTCTACTATCTAAAATAAATTTCTCAACATCAATACTAACTGTTTTGAGAGCTTCTATAATGTAATCCACTAACAAATCAGTGTTTTTACCTTTTCTAGGACTCCCTATAATTGCTATCCATTTTTCTTTCACCTTGTTACACCTTAATTCTTAATCGTACTCAAAAATTCTTGAAGTTTATCAAGTGCTAAGACAAGTTGTTCCATAGAATAGCAATAAGAAATTCTTATATAACCTTCTCCTCCGTCACCAAAAGCACTTCCAGGCACAATAGCTAATTTTTTTTCTCTTAATAGCTTCTCACAAAATTCATCAGAAGTCATGTTGAATTTTTTTATTGAAGGAAAGATATAAAAGGCCCCGTTTGGTTTACAAACTTCAATATCCATTTTAATTAATCTATCATAAACATAATCTCTTCTCTTTTTAAATTCACTCTTCATAACCTCTACATCACCTAATGCATTCTTAAGACCTTCTAAAGCTCCATACTGAACTATAGATGGTGCACAAGAGACATTGTATTGATGGACTTTAATTATTTGATTCATAATATCAGAATGAGCACAAACATAACCTAACCTCAACCCTGTCATTGAGAACATTTTTGAAAACCCACTAACTAATACTATCCTTTTTTTAATATCTTCAAATTGTGCTATAGAATAATATTCATCCTCATAACACATAGAACTATATATTTCATCACTTATAACTACTATATCTTTATCTTTAATAACTCTGTATAAATCATCTCTATCTTTCTTTGATAATACTGCTCCTGTAGGATTTGTAGGGAAAGATAAAACTAAAACTTTAGGTTCTTCTTTTTCGATTACTCTTTTTAATTCTTCTACATCAACTGTAAAATCAGAATTTAACTTATAATTTATTATAGAACCACCTAATAATTTCACACAACTTTCATAAGCAGGATAAGCTGGTGTAGGTATGAGAACTTTATCCCCTTTATTTATCAATGCCGTAAAAGTCGATAAAAGCCCCTCACTCCCACCAACTGTTAAACATATCTCTTCTGAACCATAATTTATTTCAAAATCTTTTAACAAATAATTAGATATTTCCTCCCTCAACTCTACTAAACCCGCATTTGAAGTATACGTTGTTTTATTTACGTTTATTGCCTCAATAATTGCATCTTTTATCTTCTTTGGCACATTGAAGTCTGGTTGCCCTAAAGTTAGAGATATAGCCCCTTCTACTTTAGCTACTTTATTGAAAAATCTTCTTATTCCTGAAATTTCAATGTTTTTTACATTTTCTGATGAAAAATCTCGCATTTGTATTTCGCCCCATTCTAAAGACAAACATTACATAAACTTAATCTAAACATGTCTAAACTCTCAAACATTTGTGAGTTTTAGACTTAAACAGATTCATAGTTAAAGCTGTTTGTCTAAATTTAATCTTTTCATAAATTTTACACTAATCTAATATAGAATGTCTAGATTAAATTAGTAGTTAACATTATTTATCCATATTTAATAAAAAAAATTGTTCTTTTCTTAGAATATATCCGTTATTTTACATAATATGTCTGTATAATAATCATAATATTTATTATAATAGGGAATGAATAGGTTAAAAGGAGGACTTTATAATGAACTATGATTTTACTAATCCTTATGAAATAGCTCGTTTCATAAAGGAAGTTGAAAAAACTACGCCTGTTAAAGTTTATGTAGACGGGGACTTGTCAAATTGTGACTTTGGAAACATAGATGTTTTTGGAGAAAAGAGTTTTTATGTTTTATTTGGGGAAAATGATGAAGTAGAAAAATTCTTAGAGAACAATAAAGGTAAGATTAACAAATTTAAACTTGAAAATGACAGGAGAAATTCTGCTATCCCTATGTTAGATATAAAACACATAGATGCTAGAATTGAACCAGGCGCAATTATTAGAGATAGAGTCTCTATTGGGAGTAAAGCCGTTATCATGATGGGAGCAGTTATAAACATAGGTTGTGAAATTGGTGAATCAACAATGGTTGATATGAATGCTGTACTAGGTGCTAGAGCTAAATTAGGAAAGCATGTTCACTTAGGCGCAGGCGCTGTAGTTGCTGGTGTATTAGAACCACCAAGTGCTTCACCATGCGAAGTAGGTGACAATGTTCTTATAGGTGCAAATGCAGTTATATTAGAAGGTGTTAAAGTTGGTGCTAACTCTGTAGTAGCTGCTGGTTCAGTAGTTGTTGAAGATGTTCCAGAAAATGTTGTTGTTGCAGGAACTCCAGCTAAAATAATCAAACAAGTTGATGATAAAACAAAAGATAAAACTCAACTTCTAGATGATTTGAGAAAATAATAAAAATAACGTAAAGGTTTTAACCTTTACGTTATTTTATTTTGCAATCTTTTCATTTTCATTCATGCAATAATCGTCATATTCATTGGATTCATCATTATCCTCATGATAATCTCTACCGAAATTCATTTCTTCCTCGTATTCATTGTCATCTGCTCTTTCTAATTTTGAAATCGAAACTTCATATGCTATCTTCGTAATTACATCATCTTCATCGACTTTTTTCTGATACTCTCTACTTTGAAGCCTACCCCATATTTTTATATTGTCGCCAACCTTTAGTGTTTTACAGAACCTTGAATTTCTTCCCCAAGATATTGTTGGTATATAATCTGATTTATTATAAGATCTATTTACCGCCAATAAAATATCTGCAATTTCTCTTCCAAAAGGTGTTGTCCTGTAAACTGGTTTTTTACAAACATATCCATTCAAGAATATCTGATTTGGATTTTTACTTTTTTCAACCAATGGTTGAATATCTCTTGTAAAAACTGTTAATATCAATCTATTTGCTCCTGATATATATTTGTTATAAGATCTTAATTGCCCTTCAACTATAAACTGTTGACCTTTCCTAATATCTACATCAGCAAGCAATCTCTCAGATACAGTGATTGGTAAAATATCTATTGAGTCACTTAATCTTGGAACTCTCATCTTAAAAGAATAAAAACCTTCACCAAACATCTTGTGACTAAATTCTAATTCACTTATACAAACACCTTCAAGATAAATCTTATTATTCTGCATTAAATTATTCATGTAACCCCTTCTCTCCCTTAGTTTTTTTTTATTTTATCTTACAAAGTTAATTTATTCATGAAAGAAAATAAATATTACAATTTATATTAATTTTATAATTATATCAATTATTTAAACATTATATAAAATCGTGAGCACTCTTCCATTAATTTACATAAATATATTATAATACTTATTTTAAAGATATTCAAGATTTATTTTAAAAATTAATCGTTCTTTATTTGTTTTCCTGAATAATCAATATAATAATTCTCTTTATAAATCAACTCTGAAATTGTAACAAATTCATATCCTTGCTCTTTTAATTGTTTTAAAATTTTAGGTAAATTTTCAGGAGTAAATTTTGCAGCATTATGAAAAAGTATTATAGATCCCGGCTTGGTCTTCTTCATAACTCTATTATATTCCAAATTTGCCCCCTGCTCTTTCCAGTCAATGCTATCTACATCCCACTGGATACAGAAGTGATTTGTACTTTCTACACCTTCAATTACACTATTGTTATAAGCCCCACCTGGGCATCTAAATAATGTTGTTCCTTCTCCTATTAAATTTTTTATTTTAGAATCTGTAAGATTAATCTCCTTTACCATATTACTCTTAGATATATTAGTCATGTCAGGATGAGTATCTGTATGGTTTCCAATCTCATGCCCTCTATTATGTATTTCTTTAGTTTCATCTGGGAACTCGTCCACCCATCTGCCAACTAAGAAGAATGTCGCTTTAACATTGTATTCATCTAATATATCTAATATTTTTATAGTATTATTAGCCCCCCAACTTGCATCAAAAGAAATAGCTATTTTTTTATCCTCTCTATCCACATAATATATAGGTAATTTTTTATTCGTATTAAAAAATACACCTTTTGTTCTATAATTCAATGATATAGAAATTGATAGAATAGCTATGACAACAAAAATATAAATTAAAATTTTCTTGTTTTTTAAATATTTCAATCCTTTCATTTTTCCTCCTATTATTCATTTCTTAATAATTTATATAAAACTCAAAATGAATTTATTACAAAAATATAATTTTATTCAATTACTTTTTATTAATACAAGCTAATTACTTCCTAATTTGCCTTTAAACTATTAGTATAAATACTTTTCCCCTTCATAAACTATAAATACAAGCATTATAGAGATTGCCCTTTTTATCAATTCTCTATAAATAAAGGAGGAAAATTAATGGCTTTAGGACAAAGCGGAAGCGGAAGAACACAAATTGTTCCAGAAACTCACAAATTGTTAGATAACATGAAATATGAAATAGCAGAAGAATTAAACTTAGGTGTACACCAAGGTTCTGAAGATTATTGGGGAGAAGTCACTTCTCAAAACTGCGGAAAAGTTGGGGGAACTATGACAAAACGATTAGTAAAATTGGCTGAAAAAGAAATGCTAAATGGTAAAAGACCATAATTTTTTTTAAAAGCACCGAATAATTTCGGTGCTTTTTATGTTATAATATTTTATATTATTTATTTCATAAATGATATAAATTAATCTTTAGTAAAATAAACGACGAAATAGATTTACATTAGTAAGGAGTTGGGAAAATGTTTAGTAATACTACTGAACTAGCAGAAAATAAATTACTCTTAATATACATACTCAACAAAATTAATCTTCCTATTTCAAATAACCAGGTTACTGAAATAATTTTAAAAAATAATTTAATAAATTATTTTACTCTTCAGCAATATATTACTGAGTTATGTTCTGCAAAATTTTTAAACTATATAGATTTTGATGGCAAACAAAGATTAGTTATAACTAAAAATGGAGAGAGTGTACTCAAATTATTTAAAAACAGAATATCTCCATCAAAAATTGAACTTATTGATAATTTCCTTCAGAAAAATTTAGAAAACATAAAAAATGAAATTACAATTTCAGCAGATTATACTATCGAAGATAACAACTATATTGTTAATTTAAAAGCATCAGAAAACAATTCTATTTTATTAGATTTAAAAGTAAATGTAGCTTCAATAAAACAAGCCAATGAATTATGCGCTAAGTGGAAAAATAATTCATCAGAAATTTACACCAGAATTTTCAAAGTATTAATTGATGAGTAAAATACGCTATTCCTGTTGGTTCTTTACCAATAGGAATACTTTTTATTATTTTGCCATTAATATCTAACTTAATTAATATGTTATTATAATTATCTCCGATAAATAATTTACCTTTATCAACTATAATTCCTCTAGGCATTCCGCCAACATAAATACTTCTCTTTTTAATATATTTTCCTAGATCAATAATATCGATTGACCCATCACCAAAATTCGATACAAAACTAAATTTATCCGTCAAAAATACATCTACTGGTATTTTACCTACTTTTATATTAATTTCATTTTTTAACTCCTTCAACGAAAGTACTCTTATGCTTCCATTCTCATGATTTCCTATATTACTCTCACAAACAATTATTTTATCTCCTAAATGTGTAAAACAAGCTTTTGTTGGATACTCCCCTACTCTTATGTTATAAATTCTTCTACTATCCTCCAAATCAATTAAAGTAATACTATTGCTATTAAAATTTGAAACAACCATTAGTTTTTTATTATCATTTATCTCTATGCTATGAGGTTGATTTTCACATGGTATTTCCTCTATTATTTTCTTTGTTAACATGTCAAAAACAACTACACTATTTGATTCACCACATGCAACATATACTTTTTCGTCATAAATCACTAAATCATTACAATGTATTCCTATATAATGATTTTCAACATTACATTCATCAAAATTTTCTATTATTTTCAAATTATTACTATAGTTATTTACTACAAAAATTGAGTTTTTATAATATATAATTCCGTGTGGGCCAACTTTAGTATTTTCTTTATTTCTTAAATTAATAGTTTTTTTAAGTGAAAGATTTTCGGTATTTACAATAGAAATTGTATCAGAGTTGGTATTGCATACACATAAGCACCCCATATTATCACCACCTATTTAACATAATATGTTTATATAATTTAAATCGGAATATTAATGTTGACCAAAAATAAATATTTATTTATAATCTATTTTGTATATTAATATATAGCTAACAAAAGAAGGGATGATTTTATGGAAACTTTTTTAACTAAAGGTGTTTGTTCAAGAGAAATAAATTTTGAAATAAAAAAAGATAAGATTGTAGGACTTAATTTTATTGGAGGTTGCGATGGTAACTTAAAAGGGCTTACTCAACTTTGTTTAAATATGAACATAGATGATGTAATTAATAAATTAGCCGGAATTCGTTGTGGTAGAAGATCTACTTCTTGCCCAGATCAATTATCTAAAGCGCTTATAGAATATAAAAAAGGGGAATAATCTTTTTCTATGTAGAAGTTGTAAGTTGTAAGTTAAAGATAATTTTCTTTAATAAAAGCTTTCATACAATGGAAATCTATAACTTACTACTTACACCTTCAACTTACAACTATAAAAAAGTTTCCTTTTTTAAATATAAGTAGCTCATAACCGTCTTACTATCCATTATCTCTTCTGCTTCTATTTTCCTCTCAAACTCATCCAACGGCATCCAATGAACCTCAATTACATCATTATCATTCAATTCTAGCTTTTCAATTTCTTCTGTGTTAATTTGTGCTTTATATAAATGAAGTACACTATTACTAAATCCCATTATTGGTCTATACGATATTATTTTATATATTTTTTCTTTTGGAACAATAAGACCTGTTTCCTCTTTTAATTCTCTAATTAGACAAGTTTCATTATCTTCACCATCAACATCAAGACATCCAGCAGGTATTTCTAAAGTATAATCCATATAAGCAGGTCTAAATTGTTTAACTAGCAATATTTCTTGCCGTTCATTCATTATAATTGCAGCTACAGCATCATAATTTTTAATTATTTCATACCTTCTACCATTAATTTTTCTTTCATATAACTTTAACCATCCATCATAAATGATTTTATCTTTCATATTATTTCTCCTCTCATAAATATAAATAATATCTCACCATAATTATAAATTGCGAAACAAGTTCGAAATTTATAGTGACAAGTGATAAGTGACAAGTTTATGATACCTTTCGTAAACGAAAGCTCTTAATTAAATAAAAGATAAAAAATCTCTTTTGCATTAGCAAAAGCTCATTATTCTATCATCATTAACTTATCACTTGTCACTGATTTCTTTGTAATTTTATTACAATTGTAGCGTTTAAAAATAAAAATTTAATTAATGTAACCAATTTTTTTATATCGCATATAATAAAATATGTGGACAAGCAACACCACATAAACTTTTGGAAGGGGGCTATTTCATGGGTTGTTCAAGAAAAGGTTGCTGCGATTGTGATGATATCTTATTAATAATATTTATAATCATTTTAGTATGCTGCTGCGGCTGTGGTGGCGGTTTAGGCTTATGCGGCTGTGGATGCTTCTGTTAATATAAATCCCTATGAGTTTTCTCATAGGGGATTTCTTTATTTATCTATATAATGTACTTCCTCATATCTCCTACCATATAAAGTGATCCACAAACCAAAAGCAAGTCATCTTCATTGCAATTTTTAATAGCTTTTTCATATGCCTTTAAATAATTATCTTCAGAACAACAATTTGTATTAAACTTATAAACCATCTTTTCTAAATTCTTTGCAAGTTCCGCTCTATCATTATTTGGAGTTACACAAATTATTTTTTGTGCTTTATTGGCAATTAATTCAACCATTTCTTCAATCTCTTTATCAGCCAATATTCCTAATATTAAATTCAATTTATTATAGTCAAAGTACTCTTCAATAGATTCTAAAAGCATCTTTATCCCATCTTTATTATGTGCACCATCAATAACAACTAGTGGTTTCTTTTTTAAAACTTCTAATCTAACCATCCACTTCACTTTATAAAGAGCACTAATAATATTTTCCTTCTTAATTACTACTCCTAATCTTATTAGTTCTTCAATTGCTGTTATTGCTGTTACACAATTGAATATTTGATGCTTGCCTAACAGTGATAATTTTATATCATAACTATCAAAATGTGTTTTGATTTTTATTTCCTGCCCTACAAAATTGTCGTTAATAATAGCTTTTAGAAAACTAGATTCTTTAACATTTACTTCTACTAACTTTGAGCTTCTCTCTTTACATATATTACGAATTGTTTTATAAGCCTCAGGATATTGTGGATAAAGTATCACAGGTACATTATTTTTAATAATACCTGCTTTTTCATAAGCTATTTTTTCTATTGTATCCCCTAGTATATTAATATGATCATAACTAATGGATGTTATTATACTCAAAATTGGAGTAATCACATTAGTTGCATCTAGTCTACCGCCAAGACCAACCTCTAGCACAACAAAGTCAACATTATTTTCAAAAAAATATAAAAATGCTGCTGCTGTTATAATCTCAAATTGTGTTGGTGGTTCAAAATCTAATTTTTTCAATTCTTCCACAGCCAAAGATACTTTTGTAACAAGTTGCGCAAACTTTTCTTTAGTAATATTTTCTCTATTTATTTGTATTCTTTCTTCAAAAACTTCAATATATGGAGAAGTATATAACCCTGTTTTATAACCCTGCTCCATAAGAATCTGGCATATCATAGCGGAAGTAGACCCTTTTCCGTTGGTTCCTGCTACGTGAATGCATTTGACTTTATGTTGGGGATTCCCTAAAAGTTCGAGCATTTTTTCTGTTCTTTCAAGTCCTAAGTTGATACTGAATCTTGATGACTCAGATATGTATTTAATACTTTCATTGTAATCCACTATTTTTCTCTCCTATTTTGCTATTTAAAATTTATACAAATCCATAACTCATTAAAGTCTTGGATTTTGGACATCTTTGAATTAAGTTATCTCAATGTTTATCTTTAATTATAACAAAGCAATAAAGTAAACCGCAAGCTTTATAAATTAAATTATCTACTAATAAGCACTAAAATAAAAAAAGCCCTTTTTGAACTGACTCTTGTCAAGTAGACAGGTAATTTAATTAAAAATTTATGCACATTTTGGTGCTTGATTTCGATATTCTATTGGAGTCAAGCACCCTAATTTTTTTTGAAATCTTTCTTCATTGTAGA
>NZ_BAABMF010000019.1:0-90773 GCF_050402865.1 Clostridium sediminicola | reverse complement strand
TTCTACAATGAAGAAAGATTTCAAAAAAAATTAGGGTGCTTGACTCCAATAGAATATCGAAATCAAGCACCAAAATGTGCATAAATTTTTAATTAAATTACCTGTCTACTTGACAAGAGTCAGTTCAAGTGGGCTTTTTTTATTACATTTCTTTTATTAAATAACTTCTTTATATTCCATGACATGTTTATGGATACCATTCCAATAAGTATAAAAATACATCCTATAAAAGTGTTACCACCAAGTTTATCTCCAATAAAAATAGAAAAAATAGCTCCAAATACTGGTTCTGCTAAAAAAATAATAGCTGCATGGGTAGGGTCAGTATATTTTTGAACTTTATTTTGAAGAAAATAAGCATATACTGTACAGAATAAAGCTAAATATAAAATAGATGAAACCGAAATCTTGTTTATTACTATATTCATATTTTCATAATAAATAGCAGGAATAAGACCAAGCAATCCGACAATTAGCATTTCTAATGAAGTAAGCAGAAATATATCACAGTTATTACTATATTTATCTACTAATAAAATTTGTGCTGCAAATGCAATTGCACAAAGTATGGTAAGAATATCGCCAATATTTAAAGTAAAACTCCCATCGTAAGACATAAAAGCTAACCCCATTATAGATAAGATAACACCAAATATTGTTTTGAATTCAGGAACTTTTTTATAAATTACTATTATTATCAAAGGAACGATTATTACATTTAAGCCGGTTAAAAAGCCAGATTTACTTGGTGAAGTGTAGAGAAGGCCTAATAGTTGTAATCCACTACCTAAAAACAAAGATAAACCAATAAAAAAAGCTGCTTTAATTGTATCTTTACTAATATTTTTAATAGACTTTATTCCAAATGGTAGTAAAATCAATGCGGATATCAAGTATCTTAATGATAAAAAACTAAAAGGTGGAATATATTTTAAAGCTACACTCATAATAGGAAAACTTGCACCCCAAAATACTGTTATAGAAAGTAAGATAAGGTCTGCCTTAAATTCTTGTTTCATATTTATACCTCTTTCATGTATATTTATAGATAAATTATTCTAGCACATATTTTTTATAAAAGCTATACCACGTTACATAATTGAAATAAAGTACGAACTAGGACAGTGACAAGTGATAAGTTACAAGTGACAAATTAAGGATGATTTTTTTGCAGAAAATCTTTAACTAAGCTTTTATCATCTTCGATGATGGAGCAATGAGCTTTTGCTACGCAAAAGGAATTTTTTTATCTTTTATTTAATTAAAAGCTTTCGCTTGCGAAAGGTATCCACAACTTGTCGCTTATCACTTGTAACTTGTCACTATAAATTTCGAACTTGTTCGTAATTTATAAAAGTTTGCTATTAAAAAAATAACAGTATTAAAAAATAAATGGTACCTTGCAATGTTCAATAGCATACTATATAATATAGTTAAAGAAATAATTATGAGGTGAACTTATGAATATTCAATTTAAAAAAGGTGTATTAGAATTATGTGTTCTGTCCTTGCTAGATAGAAGAGATTGCTATGGATATGAATTAATAAACGAAATTTCACAAAATATTTCAATTTCAGAAGGAACAATATATCCTTTATTGAGGAGGTTGAAAAAAGATGGGTATGTGACTACGTACTTGATGGAGTCGACAGAAGGACCTCCAAGAAAATATTATAAATTAACTCCAGAAGGAATAAAAACTAAAGATGAACTTGAAGATGAATGGTTTCAGTTTACAAAAAAGGTAGATAGATTTTTGAAAGGGGATGATTTAGGTGAATAAAGATAATTTTTTATTTATGTTGAAGAAGTATTTAATCGAAATTCCTGAAAATGAAAGAAATGAAATTTTATCTGACTATGAGGAGCATTTTGTAGTAGGATTAGAAAAAGGAAGAAATGAAGAAGATATTGTGAAATCACTTGGTAGTCCTAACGTAATTGCTAAACAATTAAAGGCTACTTATTATATTGATAAGGCTGAAGATGATAAAAGTACAACTAATGTATTAAGAGCTGTTTTTGCATCAGTAGCACTTGGGCTATTTAATATAATTTTTGTTTTAGGACCATTTTTGGGGTTGATTGGTGTTCTGATAGGGTTGTATGCAGTTTCTATAGGGTTTACAATTTCTGGTCTTATAATATTTATTTCTGCATTTTGGGATATATCAGTAGGAAGTATGATAAGTTTAGGAAATGTATCACAATTAAGTTTTTTATCTATCTTTTCTTTAGGTATTGGATTTGCAGGTTTGGGTGTTTTAATTGGAATAGGAGACTATTATATAACTTTAGGCTTTTTCAAAGTTATGTTAAAGTATTTGAAGGCTAATTTAAAAATAATTAAAGGAGATAAATAAATGAATAAATTTAACATGAAAAAAATTGTAATGTGGATTTCTATTGTTGTGTTTTGTGCTTTTTTAATTGCAGGAATTTCATTATATAATCAGAGAGATAAATTTTCTGGAAATTGGGACATAGAAGATCTGGACAGTAATATAAATAAAAAGTACTCAGAAAATATAAATGATGAAGAAAACTTTGCTATTAATGATGTTAGTAAAATAACAATTAAAACAGTTAGTAGTGATATTAATATTATAATAACTAAAGAGGATTCTGTAAGAGCACATTATCATGGAAAATATGTTGGAACATTAAAAAAAGCTCCTTATCTACAAGGAGACAAAACTGGAAATACAATAAAATTTGAAATTAAATATCCAAAAGTTGTTTTAGGTCTTGTTTCTATTAAAAATGATGCTGTTCTAGATATTTATTTACCAGAAAAATACAGAGAAGATATTAGCGTAGATACAGTTTCTGGAGAGTTAGAAGCTGAAAAAATAGAACTTAATGAATTTAAGTTTAGTGCAGTTTCTGGAGATTTAGATATGGATAATTTGATAACAAATAAAACAAGAATAGAAGGAACATCTTCTAAGATTAATATTTCTCAGTTCGTTGGAGATATTGAAGGGGAAACAGTATCAGGCGATTTGAGTATTGGATTCGAAGAATTTTTAAATGATATTGATTTTGATACTGTGTCAGGAGATGTTGAAATCAAATTGCCATCTCAACCTAATTTTGAACTAATTTATGAAACCGTATCAGGAGATATAAAAAATGATTATCCAATAAAATTAGATTCTTCCAAAAAAACTTTAATCGAAGGCATAGTCGGAAGTGGAAATAATAAAATCAATGTAGAAACAGTTTCGGGCAACTTAAGATTATTAGAAAAATAATCAAAATAGGAATCGAATATATTTCGGTTCTTATTTTATTGTTTTGAAGTTTAATAAAGATTATAATAAAAATAAAATGAGTAATTCTGAGTTATCAAAAGCGCTTTTAGGGAGGTATACATGAAGAAAGCTACAGCTGCAATACTAATAAAAGATAATAAAGTTATGATAGCAAAAAGAGAAAAAGAAGATAGATTTGGAGGTAAATGGGAATTTCCAGGTGGAAAATTTGAAGAAGGAGAAACTCCTGAAGAATGCTTGACTAGAGAGATAAAAGAAGAGCTTTGTATAGATATAGAAGTTGGGGATTTTTTTGATGAAAATAAATTTTCTTATTCAAAAGGAGATATTCACTTATTAGCATATTACATAAAACATATATCTGGTGAAATAAAATTGAATGTTCATGATGATATTGTTTTTGTTAATAGAGATGAAATATTAAAATATGATTTTTTAGAAGCAGATAAATTGTTTATAAAAAAATTAATAAAAGATTGTATAATTTAACTATTAGTTATAAGTAGTTGAATTATACAATTACAATAATTCCCTTTAAACTTGTTGAAAAAACATTGGATTTCCTCTTGCATGAATATGCAATTGGATGTATAATAATTAATGAATTAAAGATGATTTAGGGGGAAATTATAATGAATAAATTAAAAAAAGGTTTAATGGTATTGATGACTTCTGTGATGTTAGTAAGTATAGCAGGATGTTCAAGTAAAAAAGATTCGTCAGGTGATGGTGTAGAAAAAACTGCTTTTGATACAATTGTTGAAAAAGGTGTTTTAACTGTTGGAAACAGTCCAGACTATCCACCATTTGAAACTATAGATGAAAAAACAGGTGAAACTGTTGGATTTGATATTGATCTTTTAAATAAGATAGGTGAAAAAATTGGAGTAGAAATAGAGCTTAAAGAAATGAGTTTCGAAACTATTGTTGAATCAGTAAAATCTGGTCAAGTTGATGTTGGGTGTTCAGGATTTTCAATTACACCTGAGCGTTTAGAAAGTGTTAATATGTCCGATCCATATCTTTCAGGCGGTCAAGTAATTGTTACAACTAAAGATTCAGGAATAAAATCAGCAGAAGATTTAAACGGAGAGCAAGTTGCAGTTGGAATAGGTTCTACATGTGCTGAAGCAGCAAAAGAAATTGAAGGTGCTGAAATTCTTGAACTTGATGATTTTAATGTTGCATTTGTTATGGTTAAAAATAATAGTGTAAAAGCTACTGTTGCAGATATTTCAGTTGCAAATGAATATTTAAATAATGATGATAGTTTTATTATAGTGGGAGAACCATTAACTATTGAAGATACTGCAATAGCTACAAAAAAAGGAAATGATAAATTAATTGAAGAGATAAATAAGGCAATTAAAGAATTAAAAGAAGATGGAACAATAGATACATTAAAAGAAAAATGGAAAGTACAATAATTACCATTGAAAGATTATTGTATATAAAGTATAATTAAATGGTTTTAAAGGGCAATTATTCTAATTGCCCATTTTTCAGGTATAGGGGGAAATATTTTGGAAGTATTTTTGAATGTTTGGGAATATAGAAACTTTTTAATTAAAGGATCTGCTATTACAATTCAAATGACATTGGGAGCTTTAGTAATTGGCCTTTTACTAGGTATGATATTAGGAATGGCTAGAATATCTAAAAATAAGATTGCTAAAAGTATAGCAGGAGTTTATTTGACAATAATTCGAGGAACTCCAATGCTATTACAAATATTATTTATTTTTGTTGGGATTCCTCAAATAGCAAAATTATTCACAGGTTCGCCTATGTCTTTAGATCCAATTACAGCTGGAACGGTTGGTATTGGAATAAATAGTGCAGCTTATGTTGCTGAAATTATTCGTTCAGGAATTCAATCTATAGATAAAGGACAAATGGAAGCAGCTCGTTCTTTAGGACTTACTCACAATCAAGCTATGAGGTACATTATATTACCTCAAGCATTTAGAAATGTAATACCACCACTTGGCAATGAGGCAATAGTATTATTAAAAGATACTTCATTGGTTTCTGCTATTGGAGGAAGAGAATTAATGAACTCTGCAAAGATTTTAGGTGCTAAATTTTATGATTATGTTGGGTTTTTGACAGGTGCAGCTATAATATATCTTGTATTTACATTCATTATTTCTAAATTAGTAAGTTTTATGGAAAGGAGATTGAAGGCAAATGATTAAAGTTTCTGGATTACATAAAAAATTTGGTAACCTTCATGTTCTCAAAGGAATAGATTCACATATATCTAAAGGTGAGGTTGTTGTTGTTATTGGACCTTCAGGATCAGGAAAAAGCACTTTTTTAAGATGTTTGAATTTATTAGAAGAACCAACTGAAGGAGAAATAGTCTTCGAAGGAATATCTATTACTGATAAAGAACAAGATATAAATAGATTAAGACAAAAAATGGGAATGGTGTTTCAACAATTTAACCTTTTCCCACATATGAGTGTTTTAGATAATATAATGTTGTCTCCAATGAAAACAAAAAATGTTTCTAAGGAAAATGCTAAGAAAAAAGCTATGGAACTTCTTGAGAGAATAAATCTTTCAGATAAAGCAAGTAGTTTTCCTAAGCAATTATCTGGCGGACAGAAGCAAAGAATAGCTATAGTAAGAGCATTAGCTATGGAACCAGATGTTATGCTATTTGATGAACCTACGTCTGCACTTGATCCTGAGATGGTTGGTGAAGTTCTGAAAGTTATGAAAGAGCTAGCGGCAGAAGGAATGACGATGGTTGTAGTAACACATGAAATGGGATTTGCTAGAGAAGTAGCAGATAGAGTAATATTCATGGATGAAGGAATAATTCAGGAAGAAGGAACTCCAGAACAGATTTTTAATAATCCACAGAATGATAGAACACAAGAATTTTTGAGTAAAGTACTTTATTAAAGACAAACCTTACGTAAACTTAATCTAAACATGTACAAAAGCTCAGGCTTCAATGAGTTTTGGACTTGTTTAGATTCTAGTTAAAGTAGTTTGTCTATAGTTTACAGTTTACAGTAAAGGAAATCTTTCGTAAACTTAAGATTTTATAAAAAGATTTTCTGAAAGAAAATTACCTTTACTGTCAACTGAACACTGTAAACTGTCAATTGTTTAAGTTTTTAGCTACATTAACAAGTTTCTGCATTGAATGTTGAAAAAAAGCATCGTATGATTCACAAAAATAGCTTAAGCCTGGTTTTTCATCTACAAAAGGTTCTCTATTTCTTCGACATCCTCCTCTACAAATCCTTAGCCATTGACATTGTCTACATTTAGGATGTACATATCTAGAAACTTCTATAAACCTCTTACCGGTATCAGCAGATAAGATTTCATCAATGTTATTTTCATTTATAGCTCCTGATTTCCATTGGTCAATAACATAAAAATCACATGGGTAAACACTACCATCTGCTTCTACTACCATCTGACAAGAACAAGTTCCATTCATATCACAGGATTCTGGTGGGTACCCCATGATCATACCAAGAAGATTATCAAAGTAACGGATACTTATAAAGTCTTTGTTCATGACATCTTTATACCAATTATCGAATAAATCAATTAAAAATTTACCAAAAGCTTTTGGAGTTAAAGAAAAATTATGTTGTCCTTGTTCTTCTCCTAAAGGGTCTAGACAAGGGATAAATTGAAGGTATTTAAAGTTATTCTTTTTAAAGAACTTATATATTTTATTTGCATGACGTGCTGTAATAGCATTAACAACAACTAAAATATTATATTCTACTTTAAATTTATTGAATAAAGCAATTGATTCCATAACTCTCTTAAAAGATCCTTTATTGTTATCATACACTCTATTTAAATCATGAATTTCTTTATAACCATCTAAGGATACTCCAACTAAAAAATTATTATCGTGTAGAAATCTTGCCCAATTTTCATCAATTATAATTCCATTAGTTTGAATAGCATG
The DNA here is from genome assembly GCF_050402865.1 of Clostridium sediminicola. NCBI lineage: Bacteria > Bacillati > Bacillota > Clostridia > Eubacteriales > Clostridiaceae > Clostridium > Clostridium sediminicola. The sequence goes on along the minus strand of NZ_BAABMF010000019.1, from coordinate 83,542 downwards.
GCTTATTTTTATATTATTAGAATTATATTTTTTTTCTAATTTTATAAATTCTTTAAAAAACTCTAAACCAGCAAGGGTCGGTTCTCCCCCTTGAAAAGCGAAAGTAACACTATTTGTATCGTATGAAAGAGCTTTTTTTACTAAGTTTTCAAGAGTATCATATGACATTATACCATAGGATTTTTTTTCTCTGTTATCAGATAAAGAATGGTAGAAACAATATTTACATTGCAGATTACATAGACTTGAAGCAGGTTTTATTAAAAAACTAATAGGTCTTTTCACAATAGCCCTCTTTTCTAGTTTATTTTTTACATTTATTTAATTATAACACTATTAACCAAAATGGCAAGAAGTACAAAGATATAAAAATTGATTAGGAGTAAAAACCACTTCTTATTTATGAAAAGCTTGTAATTTTTAGAAATGAATCTATAATAGTAAATAGAATGGAGGGGAATTATGAAAAGTAAAATTTTAATTTTATTGAGTTTGGTTTTATCATTGGCAGTTTTTGTTGCTTGTGGACAAAACTCAGGAAAGAATAATTCAAATGTTATAAATGAAGGAAATTCTAATAAGGCATCAGAAAATGATACTGAAGATTCGGTAAAGGATCCATTGGAGGTTCAAGTGGTTTCGCCAGCAGGGAGTCCTACAATAAGCATGGTTAAGATGTTTAAGGAAAATCCTAAGATTGATAATGCAAACATTAAATATACTATGACACTTACAACAGATGAACTACAAGCTAAATTGGTATCAAAAGAAGCTGATTTTGCTGTTGTGCCTACGAATCTAGCAGCAAAATTATATAATAAAGGTATTGAGTATACCCTTGCTGCTCCAGTTGTATGGGGAAATCTTTATCTTATTGGTAATGAGAAAATTAATGATTTAAACGAATTGAAGGGTAAAGAAATTTATACTATTGGTAAAGGCTTAACACCGGATATCCTGTTTAGACATCTACTAGAAGCTAATGGTATTGATCCTGATAATGACGTTAAATTAACTTATTTAAGTGGTGGTTCTGAGTTAGCTTCAAACTATATTGCAGGAAAAAGTAATTTAACTATAATGCCTGAACCAATGCTAACAATAGTTAAAAGCAAAAAAACAGAAACAGAATTAATTATGGATTTACAAGAGGAGTGGAATAAGCAGAATGGATCTAAACTTGGATATCCACAGGCTTCACTTATTGTAAAGACTAAACTTGTGGAAGAAAACAAAGAATTTGTGGAAAATTTCATACAAGAATTTGAAAATAGTGTTCAATGGCTAGAAAAAGATTCTAGTACTGCAGGTATTTACTATAATGAATTAGTGACAAGTATTGATGGTAAAGTAGTTGAAAAATCTTTACCTGGATCAAACATTAAATATAAGGATGCCGAAGATGTTAAAGTTGATATAGAAAAATATTTGAATATATTAATGGACTTTTCTAAAGATTCTATAGGGGGAAAGTTGCCAGATGAAGGATTCTATCTCGAAAAATAATTTTTTTTATAAAAAATTTAAAGATAAGATTTTTTCATTATTAGTTTTCTTAGGCACAATAATACTATGGAAAATAACATCAGTTATAGTGGGGAAGGATATAATTATTCCTTCTCCTGAAAAGACGTTATTAAGAATGATTGAAATTATTAAGGAAAAAGATTTTGCAATTATTGTATTCAGTACGATATTTAGAACGCTGTTAAGCTTTTTTCTATCCTTAATATTGGCATTATCCTTTGGAATACTTTCTTCGGTTTATAAAAGGATTTATTTGATTATTAATCCTATAGTTTCTATTATAAGAAGTACTCCAACAATGGCAATAATACTATTAGCTTTAATTTGGCTTGGGGGAGAAAAGTCACCTATTTTTATTGGATTTATAGTAGTATTCCCAATTTTATATAGCAACGTAATGGAAGGTTTTAAAAATGTTGATGTGAAGTTGATAGAAATGGCTCAGATATACGAAGTTAGTAATAATCATATTATAAGAAATATTTATATTCCTTCAATCCGAAACTATTTATTTGCAGGAATTAATGCTGCGCTTGGATTGAATTTTAAGGTTATGATTTCAGCAGAGGTTATGGGACAACCTTCATATGCAATGGGCACAAATTTATTTATTGAGAAAATAAATTTAGAAATGAGTGGTGTTTTTGCTTGGGCAATCATTTTAATAGTTATTGCAACTTTTTTTGATTTTCTTATTAGCAAGATGGTTAAACCACAAAATAAGTTTTAGGGTATTGACATCAATTTATAAATATTGCGTCATAATATCTTAGAACAGAGTTTAAAAAAATACAGAGCCTTTCAATAAAAAAATGGATGTGAAAAAGTTGTTGAATTTAAAAAATATACATAAAAAGTTCGATAATCTATATGTAGTGAGCGATTTAAATATGAGTATACCTAATAATAGAATTATTTCGATTTTAGGTCCTTCTGGATGTGGGAAAACAACAATATTAAATATAATTGCATCCTTAATAGAAAAAGATAGTGGAGAAATAATTGGAGTCGGTGATCAAAAAATTAGTTATTTGTTTCAAGACCCAAGATTAATCCCTTGGAAAACAGTATATGAGAATGTAGAATTTGTTTTAAATAATAAATTATCAAAAGATAGAGATGAAAATACTATATGTGAATTTCTAAAAGAAGTAGAATTAGAAGAATTTAAAGATTATTATCCTCGGAATTTAAGTGGTGGTATGAAGCAAAGAACAGCTTTGGCAAGAGCTTTCGCCTATCCAGCAGATATACTTCTAATGGATGAGCCTTTTAAGTCTTTAGATTTGGAACTTAGATATAATTTAATGAAAAAATTTATTAATATGTGGGAAAACCATAAGAGAACAGTTATTTTTGTCACTCATGATGTACAAGCAGCGGTGTTTTTGAGCCATAAAATTTTCATATTATCTCAAAAGCCAACAAAAGTTGAAGAAGAAATTGAAAATACTATTTCAATGGAAGATAGGTATTTTTATAATGAAGAATTTTTGGAATTAGAAAAAGTAATATATGAGAAATTAACTAAAAAATAATTTTAATATTGTAATATGGTTAAATCACAAAAGGTAAGTTGAACTAAATTACTTTTTGTGGTTTAACCGTAATATTAGATATTTACCTTACTTAATATAAGTGAGGTTTTTTTTATGCTTTTTATTTTTTTGTTTATATTTATTTTGGGATTTAAAAACATAAAATAGATTTTTTTTTAGTAATAATTAAATAAGATTTAAATGTAAATTTTCAACTTAACACTAAATTTAAAGGAGAGATCAAATGAGTTTAGACGGTGTTAATATAGATTTATTTATTAGTTTATTATTAATAGGTGTTTTATTTACCGGCTTAGAAATATTGATGGTAGAGCAATTTCATGAGTTGAGAATTGAAAAAAATAAAAAAGAATTAAGAAAAAAAACAAGAAGGATAAAGTTTACTATAAAATCAAATAACAATACGGTAAAAGAATTTAATAAAATTTTATATAAAGATATTATTATTGGTAGAGAAGCTGCATTCACACAATTAAGTATAAATGATAAATATATATCTTCCGTACACAGTAAAATAATACTTGAATGCAATAATGTTTATATAAAAGACTTAAATTCTAACTATGGAACTTTCTTAAATGGCAATAGAATAAAGGAATTTACTATTGTAAGAGATGGAGATGTTTTAGTGTTAGGAAATACGGAAATGATTATATATTTAAGTGATTTTGTATAAATAAATTAGAATGAAGGACACATTTGAAATAAAAAACGAAAAAAATGATTAGTTAAGAGTTAAAAGTTAAGGAAAGAGATCGTTGAAGAATAACTTCTACTAATTTCTTTCAAAAAACATATAGAGTTTTCAATTCAACTAATTATTTATACAAGTACAAAACTCATAAATACTTGAGATTTTGTACATGTATAAATAAAGTTTCGTAATAAAAACTCTTACTTGAAGATTGCATGTTTTTGAAAGAAAAGTAGAACTAATCCTTAAGCCGACTCTTAGGATAATTCTCTTGCAGAAAATCTTTAACTAAACTTTTATCATTTTCGATGATGGAATAATGTGCTTTTGCTAACGCAAAAGGAATCTTTTTATCTTTTATTTAATTAAAAGCTTTCGCATGCGAAAGGTATCATAAACTTGTCACTTATCACTTGTAACTTGTCACTATAAATTTCGAACTTGTTCGCAATTTATATAATAAGTGTATTGTTAAAAAACGATAGTAAGTCTTCAGAATTACTGAAAACTCCTTGTGCCATTTTATTTCCACCGCCACCACGACCGTTATAGGTATTTATATTGTTTTTGTATATTTTACCACAGTGTAGTTTGAAACTTCCATCATGAGTTAATAATACTCTGTTATCTTTTTTTGAAGCTAAAAAAAGTACTGATTTTTGATTTTCCATAATAGTGTTTGCTAATAATTGAAGGTCATCAAAACTTTTATCTTTTAATAGTACTTTTATTAATGTAAAATCTTCGTTATCAATTGTTTTTTTGATATTAAAACTATCATTTTGGATAATTTCAATAGCTTCATATTTTAGAAGTTTATTTTTAACTGATTTTAACTCCTTTATTAGTTCTTTAGATTTTTCTATATCAGATTTTGTTTTCTCTATAATAGAGTTTTCATCTGTAGAGTATAATTTGCTTAATTTATTTACTATGTTATGTTTGTTTTGATAATCTTTTAAAGCTCTTATACCGCACTTGAAATATACTCTAGTCATTCCTTTATAATTTTCTGTTTTAATTATTTTGATTAAGCCTACTTCACTTGTACTATGAGGGTGAGTTCCGCAACAAGCAACACAATCAATTTCATTTATATCAACTATTCTAATGTCTGAATCAACTTTTAATTCTTTCCTAAGAGGCAGTTTAATAGCATCATCTTTGGTTACAACACTTATATTAATACTATTATTTTTATTAATTGCTTTATTGGATTCCTGTTCAACTTTGCTAATCATTTTTTTATCTATTGATTTTAAATCTATGTCGATAGTTACATAGTCTTCACCCATATGAAAACCATGGTTATGGGCATTATATAGTTTTAGAAAAACTCCTGATAAAATATGTTCCCCACAGTGTTGTTGCATACGATCAAGTCTTATATTCCAATCAAGTTCACAGTTGGCTTTTTCACCTGTAATAGATTTATCAATTTGGTGATATATAATTCCATCCTTTTCAAAAACATATTCAACTTTAGCATCATTTATCCATCCTTTATCAGATAATTGACCTCCACCTTCTGGAAAGAAAATTGTCTTATCTAATACGACAAGAATTTGTTCATTATCATTTATTATATTTATAACATTAGAGGTACATTCTTTTAAATATGGATTACCTTCAAACAGCTTAATTGTCAAACAAATCACTCCTAACAAATTTCAATATTATTATTTTAACATATTTGTAAAGTATGGGGACGATATTTTATGTATAATTTAATGTAATAAAATTATTTGATTCTTAATAGAAAAAGTTTTTTATATGTATACAAATATAAAGGTTCTTATAAATTATTAACAAATTTTAATAAATTATTAATTTTGTTTTAAAAATATTAAACTATAATAGGAACTAAGGTTTTACGATTTATTAACAAAACTTTACATAAAAAGTAGAAAAAATAATCTACGTATAGTTTATAATTAAAATGTACTAATAAAATAATGAATTTATAATTAAACCTTATTTGGAGGTCTTAGTAATGAAAAAAGCATTAATATTAACAGCTTCTACAGGAGCAGGACATAATCAAGCTGCAAAGACTTTGGAAAATTTATATAATGATAAAGAATATGAAACATACATTTTTGATTTTCTTAAAAATTCATCCTCATTATTAAACTTTATCGTAGCAGATGGTTATGAAATATTAGCAAAGAATATTCCAAAGGTATATGGAGATATTTATAGAATAAGTGATAAAGAATTTATAAATGATAAATTACTAAAAAAAGTTTTTGTTCCTGTGAAAAGAAAAGTTTTGAAAAAAATAATGGATATAAGACCTGAGATAATAATTGCAACGCATCCTCTTGCAGTTTCAATAGTCAGCAGATTAAAAGAAAAAGGATTTATTAATATTCCATTTATATCAATAGTTACTGATTATAAAGCTCATTATGCGTATGTAGATAAAAATGTTGATGCATATGTAACAGGTAGCTTATACACAAAAAACAGCTTAATAAAAAGAAATATTTCAAAAGAAAAAATTTTTTCATATGGAATACCAATTCGTGAAGATTTTTTTACTAATATATATGAAGAAAATAAAAACGAAGAATTTTCAATTTTGATAATGGGCGGTAGCATGGGTTTAAAAGACATAGCACCGGTATTGAAAGATATTATAAAAAGCAATCATAACAATTTAAATATAACCGTAATTTGTGGTAAAAATGAAAAGCTAAAGAATAGTTTATTAGAAGATTATAGTCCAAAAATAGATGGAAAGAAAATTAATATTATTGGTTTTACTAAAGATGTTCCTAAGTATATGGAAAAAAATAATTTGATTATTTCGAAGCCAGGAGGATTAACTGTATCAGAATCAATTGCGAAAAATATTCCTATGGTTATACCTTTTGCAATTCCAGGTCAAGAAGAAGAGAATACTGAATTCTTAGTCCAATCAGGGGCGGCAATTAAGGTTAATAATAATGAAGAGATAAATAAAATTATAAATTATCTCGTTGAAAACGAGGAAGACTATAATAGATTAAAAGCTAATATGTATAAGTTATCTAGATGCTTTGCTTTAGAAAATATTATTAATTTATCAGATAAGCTAATATACAAATATAATAATGAATTTTTAGATATTGAAAGAAACGATAAAAGAAAATTATTTAGAATAATATCATAATATTTTATTTCATTGTTTGATAAAGATAAAATATATAGCGAAAAGTTGAGTCAAAAAAACTTTTCGCTAAGTAAAAAGACTATATCAATATCCTATTTTATTGTCATAAATATTTATCATTTCATTTGGACAATTAAGATAAGATTTTAAATTCTTTAAAATTATTGGTGTTGCTTTTTCCATGTATTTATTAGAAGGTCCACATATATGAGGTGTGATAATTACATTATCCATATCCCATAAGGGACTTTTTTTAGATAAAGGTTCATGATAAAAAACATCTGAAACAAGAAAGGCTATTTCTTTAGTTTTAAGAGCGAAGGCTAAATCATCTTCATTTACAGTTGAACCTCTACCTATATTAATAAAGCATGCTGTGTCCTTCATTCGCTTAAATGATTTGATATCTACAATTTTATGAGTTTGTTCTGTGGCAGGAAGTAAATTTACAATATAATCACATTGTTCATAGAAATCATCTATACTAGCAAAAGTATACATTTTATCTATATAAGGCATATCTTTTAAAACTCGTTTCACACCAAGTACATTCATTCCCATCATGTGGGCTTTCTTAGCTAATTCACTGCCAATTTCACCAACACCCATTATTCCTAATGTTGAACCAAAAATTTCAGTTTGAGGCATAACTTTAATCCATTGTTTATTTTCAGAATTTATGATAATTGATTTAAGTTGACGTGCGACAATAACCATCATAGCTATAGCATACTCAGTCATTTGAATTTTATGAGCTCCTTTAAGCGATGTTAAAATAATATTTTTTTCGGAAATTATTTTTGTAGGCATATGATTTACTCCCGCAGTTAAAGCTTGAATCCACTTGAGTTTTTTTGCATTATTAATAACGTTTTCATCTATGAGTGATGAAATTATTATTTCAGATTCAGGAACATTTTCGTAATATTCTTTTTCTGATTTTGCTTCAATAGTTTCAAAAGGGGCTAAATTTAATTTATTTGTAATAGAATAGTCTTTATTAGAAAGTTCAGCTCCATTAACTTTTGTATAAATTAAAACTTTACGCATAATTATCTTTCTCCTTTCATAAATTAATAGATATATGTTAATTATAGTATAGAAGTTTTCGATAATAAATATAGTTGTCTAAAGAATATATTTATTATTTTGTGTAATAATTATTAAAAATATTGCAACTTTAAACTATGAGGCTAGCAAAATTTCAATCATTTATCTGAAAAATGAAATATATATACGAATAAATATTCAAAAATATGAATAATAATATGATTTTCTGCTTTGAGATTTATAGAATAAATATGTGAAAAATTTGCTGATTTATAAATGAAAACATTAATAATTTGGTAAAAACTAATTAAATATTGACTGAAATGCTGAAATAATTTATAATCATAGGGGTGAAGTAAAATTTTAAAGTTAAGGAATTATGAATTTTTTGTCAATGCAGGATTAATTGACAATGAAAGTTTAAAATTGCATTCATTCAAAAGACGGGAAGGAGTTAAATATGCTAAAGTATATTGTTAAAAGATTTATTGCAATGTTTATTACACTATTTTTTGTAATCACATTAACGTTCTTTTTAATGCATTCTATCCCTGGAGGTCCGTTTACTAGAGAAAAAGCTTTACCTCCGGCTGTAGAAGAAGCTCTTAATAAGAAATATCATTTGGATGATCCTTTGGGGAAACAGTATGTAGACTATTTAAAAGGGGTAGTTACACTGGATTTAGGACCATCGTTTCAAAAAGTAGGAGTAGAAGTTACTGATATGATTAAAGAAGGATTTCCTGTATCAGCAAAAGTTGGGGGAATGTCTTGTTTAGCCATAATCGTTATAGGAATTCCTTTGGGATTAATATCTGCACTTAAGCAGAATAAGTGGCAAGATTATTTGGTTAGTATATTAGCTACTATTGGAATTACTGTGCCTAGTTTCGTTATGGCTACCATGATTATTTATATATTTAGTTCAAAGCTTGGATGGTTACCTTCAAATGGTTTAACATCGTGGAAGCATTTTATTGGACCGGTAATAGCATTAGGTGGATTTTCGTTGGCCTTTGTTGCTAGACTTACAAGATCAAGTATGCTTGAAGTTTTAAGACAAGATTATATTATGACAGCGAAAGCTAAAGGATTAAGCCAATTTAAGGTTATAGCAAAACATGCACTTAAAAACGCGCTAATTCCTGTTGTAACATATATTGGTCCTATGATTGCAGCAGTATTAACAGGATCATTTGTTGTTGAAAGGATATTTGCAATACCTGGTATGGGAAAGCTATTTGTTGAAAGTGTAGGTAATAGAGATTACACAGTTATTTTAGGTGTGACAATTTTCTATGCAGCTTTTTCTATATTTATGATTTTCCTTGTTGACATTGCATACGGATTAATAGATCCACGTATTAAACTAGAAGATTAGGGGGAAACCAAATTGGCTGATGTGAAATTTAATGATAATAAATTTGCTCGATTAGATAAAAGTAAATTCAATAAGGAAACTATTTCAAGACCTAGTCTTACATATTGGCAAGATGCATGGAGAAGACTAAAAAAGAATGTTTTGTCTATGATTGGGTTAATAACAATAATTGTAGTATTACTATGTTCTGTTTTGGGACCTATGTTTTCAAAATATTCTTATTCTGACCAAAGACTAGATTTTGCTAATATTCCACCGAGTTTTACGATACATAAAATTGGAGATAAATATGTTTATGTACATAAGGAATATAGATTAATTGAAGTTACTGAAGATGGTAAGCTTCTTAATAGAATTAAAGAATCAGAAAAAAATATGATGCAAAAGTACAATGCTTTTGATTTCTATGGAGAAAAGGCAGTAGTTGACTACTCTTATGCTGCTAAAAATAAAGGTACTGATGGTAAAAAGTTTGCTCTTATGGTAGGAGATAAAGAAATCGAGCCATATAAAACTGTTAAAAATAAAGTTTATAAATGGGGAACTGATTCTCTGGGAAGAGATGTTATGGTAAGAGTTTTTTATGGAGGACGTATTTCTTTATTGATTGCATTTGTAGCCACTTTGGTTAATGCTTTAATCGGAGTATCTTATGGTGCAATATCAGGATTTGAAGGTGGAACAACAGATAATATTATGATGCGTATTGTTGATTTAATTAATACTGTTCCATTGATGCTTTATGTTATTTTACTTATGGTAGTCATGGGAGCAGGATTAAAAACTATGATTGTAGCTTTGGGAACGGTTTACTGGGTAAGCATGGCTAGATTAGTAAGAGGTCAAGTGCTTTCATTAAAAGAACAGGAGTTTATTCTTGCTGCTAGAACATTGGGTGTATCCAAGAGCAAGATTATTTTCAAACATCTGATTCCTAATGCAATGGGGCCTATAGTGGTATCTATGACTATGCTTATTCCAAGTGCAATATTTACTGAAGCATTTTTAAGTTTTGTTGGTTTAGGGATACCAGCACCTGAAGCATCTTGGGGTACTTTGGCAAGTGATGCATTAACAACATTGAGAACTTATGGATATCAACTATTGTATCCGTCTTTAGCTATATGTATTACTATGTTTGCATTTAACTTTTTAGGTGATGGATTAAGAGATGCTTTAGATCCGCGTCTGCGTAAATAGAGGAGGAGTGAGTTGAAATGACTGAAAAAATATTAGAATTAAAAGACGTTAAAACCTCTTTCTATACTCATTTAGGTGAAGTTCAAGCGGTTAGAGGCGTTAGTTTTGATGTTACTAAAGGTGAAACAGTTGGTGTAGTTGGTGAATCTGGTAGTGGTAAAAGTGTAACAGCTAAATCAATAATGAGATTAATTGATCACCCAGGAAAAGTAAAAGATGGCGAGATTATCTTTAAGGGTGAGAATATTTTAGATAAGAATAATGGGGAATTAACAGCAATAAGAGGTAACGAAATAGCTATGATATTCCAAGATCCTATGACTTCTTTAAATCCAGTTTATAAAATAGGCAACCAAATAATGGAAGTTGTTATGAAGCACCGTAAATTAAGCAAGAAAGAGGCTAAAGAAGAGGCTATTGAAATGTTAAGACTTGTTGGAATTCCTTCGCCAGAATCCAGAATAGATAACTATCCTCATGAGTTCAGTGGTGGAATGAGACAACGTGCTATGATAGCTATAGCTTTATCATGTCAACCAGATTTATTAATAGCTGATGAGCCTACAACAGCTCTTGATGTTACAATTCAAGCACAAATTTTAGATTTAATGAATAGCTTGAGAAAAAAATTAGGAACATCTATTATTTTAATTACACATGATTTGGGAGTGGTTGCTGAGACTTGTTCAAAAGTTGTTGTAATGTACGGTGGTTTAGTTATGGAAGAGGGTAGTGCTTCTCAAATCTTTAAGAATCCTAGAAATCCATATACTATAGGATTGATGAAATCAATTCCTAAGATAACAAAGGGAGAAAAAGAAAGATTGATTCCAATTGAAGGTTCGCCTCCAGATTTATTAAAACCTCCTACAGGATGTCCGTTTTGTGAAAGATGTCCTTATGCAATGAATATTTGCTTAGAAGAAAAACCTCCTTATTTCCAAGTTGAGGAAGGACACAGGTCTATGTGTTGGTTACTTCATGAAGATGCACCTGATATGGACACTGTTGTAAAAGGAGGGCAATAAAATGAGCAATAATGAAAATAATAATGATGTTTTAATAGAAATTAAAGGTTTAAAAAAATATTTCGTAAAAAAAGAAGGATTCTTTGGAAATAAGAAGAAGTATATAAAGGCAGTGGATGATGTTTCGTTTAGTATAAAAAAAGGAGAAACTTTTGGATTAGTTGGAGAATCTGGTTGTGGGAAGTCAACTACTGGTAGAACTATAATTAAATTATATGAACCAACGGCTGGAAGTATAGTGTTTGATGGCAAAGATATTAGTTCTTTACCTGAGAAACAAATGTTGCCATACAGAAAAAAAATGCAGATGATTTTCCAGGATCCCTATGCATCATTAAATACTCGAATGACAGTTGCTGATATTATTGGCGAAGCAATAGATACACATAATATTGCTCAAGGGAAAGAGAAGCAGAAATATATATATGATCTTTTAGGAAAAGTTGGGTTAAGTAAAGAACATGCAAGTAGATACCCCCACGAATTTAGTGGTGGACAAAGACAAAGAATTGGTATTGCAAGAGCGCTAGCAGTTCAACCAGATTTTATTATCTGTGATGAACCGATATCTGCACTTGATGTATCTATTCAGGCACAAGTTGTTAACATGCTTGAGGATTTACAAAAAGAGTTAGGTCTGACTTATCTTTTTATTGCACATGATTTATCAATGGTAAAGCATATATCTGATAGAATAGGAGTTATGTATTTAGGAAAAATGGTTGAAGTTGCAACTAGTGATGATTTGTATGATAAGCCAACACATCCTTATACACAAGCATTGTTATCTGCTATTCCTATTCCTGATACTGATGTTGCAGGAAGTAAGGATAGAGTAATACTAGAAGGTGATGTTCCAAGTCCTTTGAATCCTCCTTCTGGCTGTAGATTTAGAACAAGATGTCAGTATTGCATGGATATTTGTTCAGAAGTTGAACCAGAATTAAAAGACATTGGCAATGGACATATGGTGGCATGTCACTTAACAAAATAAATTTAGAATAAAATTTTAAATTTTGTTAAAAATAGTAGTGTTATTATTTGTGAAAAATACAAAACTTATTATTTTTCACAATTAAATATAAAAGGGGGATATAAAATGAAGAAAATTCTATCAATTTTAACAGCTTTATTAGTTACTGCTTCAATTTTAGCAGGTTGTGGTTCAAATGCTAAAAATGGAAACAAAGCTGGCGATGCTGATAAAGACTCAGCAAAAGAATCAGTTTTGAAATGGAACTTGGGTTCAGATCCTAAGACTTTAGATCCACAATTAAACTCAGCTACAGATGGTGGAGATATTTTAACTAATACATTTGAAGGATTAATGAGAGATGTTAAAGGTGAAGTAGTTCCAGGTATGGCTGAAAGCTATACTGTATCAGATGATAGTTTAGTTTATACTTTTACATTAAGAGATGCTAAATGGTCTGATGGAAAGGCAGTTACTGCTCAAGACTTTGAATACGGTTGGAAAAGAGGTATGGATCCTGCTACTGCATCTGAATATGCATTTATATACGAAGCTGCTGCTATAAAAGGTGCTGGTGAGTATTCTGCTTTTAGTGAAAGAGCTTGGTTAAAAGGTCAAGACACAGATTTTGCTGCTTTATTAGATAAAGAAAAAGCTGAAGAAGATGAAGCTAAAAAAGAAGAATTAAAGAATGAAATTACTAATAGAATAAAAGAAATGACTGAAGAAGAAACTACAGCGTTTACAGCAGCTAAAAAAGAAGTGATAGATAACGTTGGAGTTAAAGCTTTAGACGAAAAAACTCTTGAAGTTACATTAGCTTACCCTGCTGAATACTTCTTAGGTTTAACTGGATTCTATACTTTCATGCCTGCAAGAGAAGATATGGTAGACCCTGATGGTGTTTGGGCTAAAGATCCTGCAAAAGCTATTTCAAATGGTCCTTTCAAATTAGCAGAATACAAATCAGGTGATAAAATTGTACTTGTTAAAAATGAAAACTACTGGAATGCAGATTCTATAAAACTTGATAGAATCGAAGCTTCTATGATAGTTGAAGCAACAACTGCTTTAACAGCTTATCAAAATAATGAATTAGATGTACTTGATGATGTTCCAACTGCAGAAATTGCAAAATTACAAGCTGAAGATCCAACTTTTGGAGTATTACCACAAATCGGTACTTACTACTATTCTTTCAATATGGAAAAAATTGATGAGTTAAAAGATGTAAGAGTAAGAAAAGCATTAGCTTATTCTATAAACAGAGAAGCTATAGTTGAAACTGTTACTAAAGGTGGCCAATTGCCTGCAACTGGTTTTGTGCCAAAAGGTTTATTAGATGCTGATGGTAAAGATTTCAATGAAACAGCTGGTGATTATGGTATGCCTAAAGATGATTCAAAATATGAAGACGCTAAAAAATTATTAGCTGAAGCTGGATTCCCAGAAGGAAAAGGATTCCCTAAATTAGTTATTTCTTACAATACTAATGAAGCGCATAAAGCTGTTGCTGAAGCTATTCAAGAAATGTGGAAAACTAACTTAGGAATTGATGTTGAATTAACAAATGCTGAGTGGGCTGTATTCCAAGATAATAGAGTACATGGAGATTTCCAAATAGCTAGAGGTGGATGGTTAGGTGACTATGCAGATCCATTGACTATGTTGGATATTTTATTAGATGGTTCTTCTCAAAACTATGGAAAATGGAGTAATCCTGAATATGATAAAGCAATAGATGCTACTAGATCATCTACAGGTAAAGAAAGATTCCAACATTTCTATGATGCTCAAGAAACATTAATGAATGACTTACCAGTAATGCCTATCTACTACTACACTGATTTAGTAATGGTAGCGGAAAAAGTTCAGGGATGGATGAAGACTACAATGGGTCAATTCTATTTCGGTCAAGTTGAAATGGCTGAGTAATTAAATTAATAAATATAAGTGAAAGAGGAATCTTAGGATTCCTTTTTCGGTTTAATACCGAAATTCTTTATAAAAATTAAGTATGCTATATGCAACTTAGTTTTTATGAAGAATTTTTTGTTGTATTGATTTGTTGTTTAATTTAAATCAATCTACTATAATAGGGTTAATAAGATAAATAATGGTATAGTGATTATAAACTATCTGTATTATAATGTGATTAGTTTATAAAGTATTTATAAAATAATTGAAATGAGATGATTATATTGAGAAAACCAAAGTCCTTAAAAGCAGGTGATACAATCTGTATTATTGCACCTGCAAGTCCTACAGAACGAGAAAATGTTCTTAAAGCTGAAAAAGCAGTGAGAAAACTAGGGTTTAATGTAATTTTAGGAGAGAGTTGTTTTGAGGAATATGCTTATCTATCTGGAAAGGATGAAATAAGAGCTAAGGATTTGAATAACGCTTTTTCCAACAAGAACATTGATGGCATTTTGTGTTTAAGAGGTGGATATGGAACTCCTAGGATACTAGATATGGTTGATTATGATTTGATAAAAAATAATCCAAAAGTATTCATAGGCTATAGTGATATAACTAGTTTGCATATAGCTATAACTCAAAAATCTAATTTGGTAACTTTTCATGGACCAATGGCAGCTTCAAATATGGTAGATGATTTTGATGCGTTTACAAGAGAAAATCTTTTAAGAACTATAACTGAGAATAGCGGATATAATATTGAAAATCCAGAAAATCAATATATTAGAAGTCTTAATTCCGGTTATGCTGAAGGTGAAATAATTGGTGGCAATTTAACATTGATAACTTCAAGTTTGGGTACACCATATGAGATAGATACAAAAGGAAAATTATTATTTATTGAAGAAATAGCAGAAAGACCTTACCAAATAGATAGAATGTTAACACAATTAAGACTAGCAAATAAATTTAATGAAGCATCAGGAATCATGTTTGGTGATTTCAATAATTGTGTTGCAAAAGAAGGGCATAAAACTTTTCAACTTGTGGATATATTTAAAGAAATAGTTAGTATATGTGGAAAACCAATTATATATAATGTTAGATCCGGACATTGCAAACCAATGATAACAATTCCTTTTGGAATTAAAGCTGCTTTAGATGCAAATAAATGCGAAATTAAAATACTTGAAAACACGGTGTTAAAATAAAGTGTAAAGCAAGTTGTCACTATAAATTTGGAACTTGTTCGCAATTTATAAAAAGGGTGGTGTTTAAATGAATCAAAAAATAATTATTGACAAAGAAAAGTTATACGAAGAAATAGATAAAATTATTGATTGGGTTATTGACGTTAGAAGAGATTTTCATATGAATCCAGAATTAGGTATGGAAGAGTATAGAACAAATGAAAAAATAAAATCCTATTTAGATGATATGGAAATTCAATATAAAACCCCTATAGCTAATACAGGAATATTAGGGATGATTAGCGGCATAAAAAATGATAATATAAATGTGAGAACGGTTGCGTTAAGAGCTGATATGGATGCACTTCCTATAATTGAAGAGAACAAAGTAGAATATAAGTCTAAGAATAATGGTAAAATGCATGCATGTGGTCATGATGTACATATGGCAGTTCTTCTTGGAACGGCAAGAATTTTAAAAAAATTAGAGAAAGAGTATTCAGGAAATATAAAATTAATTTTTCAGCCTGCTGAAGAAACTGTAGGTGGAGCTAAGCCTATGATAGAGGCAGGTATAATGGAAAATCCAAAAGTTGATGCAGTTTTTGGACTTCATGTAGCACCAGAATTAGATAAAGGGAAATTCGGTATTAGATACGGTAAAAACAATGCCTCTTCTGACACCATAAAGATTGTTGTTATAGGAGAAAGTACACATGGTGCTTATCCGCACTCAGGAATAGATGCAATTGCAATTTCAGGTCAAATTATTTCAGCATTGCAAAACATTGTAAGCAGAAATGTTGATCCAGTAAATTCGGCTGTTGTAACAATAGGCTCTATCCATGGTGGAACTAGAGGTAATATTATTGCCGATGAAGTTGAGATGATTGGAACAGTTAGAACATTAGATGATGATACGAGAAGTTTAGTTTTGAGTAGAATAAAATCAATGGTTGAGAGTATATCTAAATCAATGGGAGGCAATGGAAAACTGATAGTTGAAGAGGGTTATACTTCACTTATTAATGAAAATTCTATGGTTGATTTAGTTAGGAATAATGCTCAATTTCTTGTAGGTGAAGAGAACATTAAGATAATTGATCATCCTAGTTTAGGAGTTGAAGATTTTGCATATTACTTAAAAGAAGCTAAAGGTGCATTCTTTAGATTGGGTTGTAGAAATGAGGAAAAAGGAATTATTCACGATGGACATCATAAGCTTTTCGACGTTGATGAAGAATGCTTAAAATATGGTATAGCATTACAAGTTTTAAATGTATTGGCCGTACTTCAGAAATGATGGTGATTTTTTGAAAGAAAGGCTGAAAAAACTTTTAGTTCAATATCAAGAAAAACATATTCATTAAAGGATTTAATTACACTAATGATTATGTAAAGTGATAATAAAGCTACTAATGTGTTAATTAATTATCTAGTTATGGATGAAATAAATTCTACAATTAATGATTTTGGAGTAAAGGAAACCATTTTACAAAGAAATATGATGGATTTTTATGCAAGAGAAAAGGGCATAGATAATTATACTTCTCCAAAAGACATTGGTGAATTATTATGCAATATATATATAGTAATTTCCCAATCATCAAATCAAATATTTGAATTAATGAAAAATCAAATTTTTAAGAATATGATACCTAGATATTTAGGTGATGAGTATATAGTAAAGATAGTTAAATTAATTATTGAATTAATTGAGGAGTGAAATTATGATTATAAAAGATATAAGGACAGAAAAAATTTATATTCCACTAAAAAAACCGTTTAAGACAGCTCTAAGAACTGTTGAAGTTATGGAAAATATTATTGTAAAAGTTATTACCAATGAAGGGGTAATAGGTTACGGAGCAGCAGCTCCTACAGAAGTAATAACTGGAGACACGATTGGTTCAATTATCAATGGTGTTGAGCACATCAAAGAACATCTTATGAATAGAAGTATTGAAGATTTTGAAGAAAATTTATCTGTGTTGAATGGATGTCTTGTAGGTAATACAAGTGCAAAAGCGGCCGTTGACATTGGACTATATGATTTGTATGGAAAATATTATAAAGCTCCTTTACACAAATTACTTGGGAATCATAAAAAGAAGTTACATACTGATATAACAATAAGTTTGAATGATGTTGAACAAATGGCAATAGATAGTTTGGAAGCAGTTAAAGAGGGATATCAGGTTTTGAAAATAAAAGTTGGAAAAGACGGTAAAAAAGATTTAGAAAGAATGAAAGCAATAAGAAAAGCAGTTGGAGATAAAATTAAATTAAGAATTGATGCTAATCAAGGTTGGAAACCTAAAGAGGCGATAAATGCAGTAAATAATATGTTAAATGCTGGAGTAGATATTGAAATTGTTGAACAACCAGTATTTGCAAAAGATTTTGAAGGAATGAAAATGGTAACTGATAATGTACCAATTCCAGTTTTAGCAGATGAAAGTGTATTTTCTCCTGAAGATGCTGTTAGATTAATTAATATGAGAGCAGCTGATATGATAAATATTAAGCTTATGAAAACTGGAGGAATATATAATGCTTTAAAAATTGTGTCCATTGCAGAAGCTAACGGAGTTGAATGTATGATTGGTTCAATGATGGAAAGTAAAATCGGTGTTAGTGCTGCAGCACATATTGCTGGGGCAAAGAAAAATATTATAGATGTAGATTTGGATGTTCCGTTACTTTGTAAAGAAGAACCTGTTGATGGGGGAATTATTTATAATAAATCAGAAATTACGTTTAATGATAAATTTGGATTGGGGATTATAAAAATTTAAATTTAATAAAGAAATATTAATAATAAACAAGGTGAAATATAGTATAATTATAGTAATGAATTCAGCTTAACCAACTTAACACATGAAAAGTTTATGATGAAGAGGAGGTTTTAATATCAAAATTAATATTTCTGATAAAGTAAAAGAGTATTTGGGTAAAAAAAATTCTAACGTAATTACAGTGGAAGTAGTAGCAAGTGGTGTATGTTGAGGTGGCTCAACTATGCCTAGCATAGCAATAACAGAGCCGGTGGCTTCAGAAAAGTATAAATACAACCATTACAGTGTAGATGAAATAGATATTTATTTAAGAAAAGCATTTAATGTAAGAGAAGAACTATCATTTTCTTTATCGTCATTTTTATTTTTCAAGCAAATTACTGTACATGGGATTATAGTTATTTAAATTAAAATAATCAAGGGTAATTTTTCCTTTGATTATTTTTAATTTGAATTGAGGCTAATGTTAAATTGTTCTTTTTATGGTATAATAAAATTTATGTATACTAGTCAAAACTATGATTTTGTATTAATTAATTCTATCTGTTAATAATAACTGATAAGGAGGAATAGAGAATGAGTGAAAAAAATAAAAAAATAGAAGTGGAAGGGAATACTCCTTCTAACTTTATACATAATATTGTTGAAGAATATTTAGAAGCGAATCCTGATAATAAAGTGCATACTAGGTTCCCACCTGAACCAAATGGATACTTACACATAGGTCATGCTAAATCAATATGTTTAAATTTTGGCATTGCTAAGAAATATAATGGGTTATGTAATTTAAGATTTGATGATACTAATCCGACGAAAGAAGATGTTGAGTATGTTGATTCAATAAAAACTGATGTTAAATGGTTAGGGTTTGATTGGGAAGAGAGAATGTACTTTGCATCAAATTATTTTGAAAAAATATATGAATGTGCAGTAAAATTAATAAAAACAGGCAAAGCTTTTGTATGTGATTTATCTGCAGAGGAAATTAGAGAGTATAGAGGAACGCTAACTGAACCTGGAAAAGAAAGTCCTTATAGAAATCGTTCCGTTGATGAAAATTTAGAGCTGTTCGAAAAAATGAGAGCTGGAGAATTTGAAGATGGTACAAAAGTATTAAGAGCTAAAATAGATATGGCATCTCCAAATATGAATATGAGAGATCCAGTTATTTATAGAATTGCTCATGCTCATCATCATAATACAGGAGACAAATGGTGCATATATCCTATGTATGACTTTGCGCATCCTCTAGAAGATGCTTTTGAAAATATAACACATTCAGTTTGTACACTAGAATTTGCTGACCATAGACCTTTATATGATTGGGTAATAGAAGAGTTAGAATTTGATATTCCACCTCATCAATATGAATTTGCTAGATTGAATTTAACTAATACAGTTATGAGCAAGAGAAAATTAAAAACATTAGTTGATGAAAATACAGTAGCAGGGTGGGATGACCCTAGAATGCCAACAATTTCGGGTTTAAGAAGAAGAGGATATACACCAGAGTCTATTAGAGATTTCTGTGATAGAATAGGTGTTGCAAAGGCTAATAGTTTAGTTGATGTTGCATTACTTGAATATTGTATAAGAGAAGATTTAAAAACAAAAGTTCCAAGAATAATGGCTGTACTTCGTCCAATAAAAGTAATCATTACTAATTATCCAGAAGGGCAAGAAGAAATGCTTACTATAGAAAATAATCCAGAAAACCCTGAAATGGGCTCAAGACAAGTTCCATTTTCTCGAGAATTATACATTGATGCAGATGACTTTATGGAAAATCCACCAAAGAAATATTTTAGAATGTTTCCCGGAAATGAAGTTAGGCTTAAAGGTGCCTACTTTGTAAAATGTAACGATGTAATAAAAGATGAAGAAGGAAATATAGTAGAACTACATTGCACATATGACCCTGAAACTAAGAGTGGAACAGGATTTACAGGACGTAAAGTAAAGGGTACAATTCATTGGGTATCAGCATCTCATGCAGTTGATGCTGAAGTTAGACTTTATGAGCATTTAATGATAGAAAAAGAAGACAATGAAAGTGAAGATAGTGAAATGATATTGAATCCGAATTCTATGGAAGTATTGACGGATTCGAAAATTGAACCTTCTATTAAAGGCGTTTGTGAAGGGGAAAAATACCAATTCTTAAGAACTGGATTCTTCTGTGTTGACAAGGACTCAACTGAAGAGAAACCAGTGATTAATAGAATAGTTTCATTAAGAAGCTCATTCAAAATTAAAAAGAAATAAATTAAATTTAGTGCTGTTACCATATTTAGTGGTAGCAGCTTTTTTTCAAATTATCAAGAATCTAGATTGAATAATATAAAGTCCTTTTGAAGTTCAAAAGGACTTTATATTATTTATGTATTATTACTATTTAGAATACTATTGTTATATTTATGAAACATATACTATAAAAGGTATAGAATATTTTGACAATTGAATCAAGAATTTTGTTTTATGATATTATTTCTTATTTTTTTTCGAAAATACTTGATAAAAGAAATAAATATAATCATTATTGGTTGAAAAAAGGATTAATTATAAAAAGAGTACTTGCTAATTTATTTGGAGTATTATTAGTATATTTATAAAAATTAGCTAAATAAAACAATAAATAATGTTTATTTGAAGATATATTTAATAAACTGAAAAATCATATCCTTTACATATATAAAATCAATAATTTGTTCGTTGACATGATAATAACTTTATCATATAATCAAAAGCATGAAGGATATTATTCAAAAAAAATACAAAATGCAAGAATAGTATAAGAGAAAAGTAAATATTAATGAAAATTTCATTTAAGGAGGATGTATCATGATAGTTGGTATTCCAAAGGAAATCAAAAATAACGAAAATAGAGTAGCTATAACTCCTGCAGGGGTAGAAGGATTTGTATCCGCAGGGCATAAAGTTTTGATTCAACAAAGTGCTGGTATTGGAAGTGGGATACTTGATCAAGAATTCGTACAAGCAGGAGCGGAAATAGTTCCGACTGCAAAGGAAGTATTTGATAGATCTGATATGATTATGAAAGTTAAAGAGCCATTGAAAGAAGAATATGAATATTTTAAAGAAGGACAAATTTTATTTACTTATTTGCATTTAGCACCAGCATATGAATTGACTAAAGCATTACTAGATAAGAAGGTAGTTGGTATTGCTTATGAAACAATTGAGTTAGAAGATAGATCTTTACCATTGCTTATACCAATGAGTGAAGTTGCGGGTAGAATGTCAGTGCAAGTAGGTGCTCATTTTTTAGAAAAACATGAAGGGGGAAGAGGTATACTATTAGGAGGTGTACCAGGAGTTTCACCAGCTGAAGTTGTTATAATTGGTGGAGGAATAGTTGGTACAAATGCAGCAAAAATGGCCATTGGCATGGGTGCTAAAGTTACTGTGTTAGATAAAAGCGCTAAACGACTTGCTTATTTAGATGATTTGTTCTCCGGAAGAGTTTCAACTATCATGTCAAATAGCTATAATATTGCTGAATTAGTTCAAAAAGCTGATTTATTAATAGGGGCTGTTTTAGTTACGGGAGCTAAAGCTCCAAGACTTGTTACTGAAGAAATGGTTAATACTATGAAAGAAGGAGCAGTTATAGTTGATGTGGCTATAGATCAAGGTGGATCAATTGAAACAATTGATAGGATTACAACACATGATAACCCGACTTATGTAAACCATGGAGTTCTACATTATGCAGTTGCTAATATGCCGGGGGCAGTAGCTAGAACTTCAACATTTGCTTTAACGAATGTAACGCTGCCATATGCTTTAGATATAGCTAATAAAGGATATGAAAAGGCTTTAAGGGAAGATGAAGCATTGGCTAAAGGTCTAAATGTAATTGATGGAAAGGTTGCTTATGAGGCTGTAGCTAAAGCTCATAATTTAGAGTTTATAAAATATTTATAATAAATTTATTAACTTTGTTACTACAGAGATTGAGTAGTAACAAAGTTTTTTTGTATATAAAAAGTTTGAAATTTATATTTGTTATTTGATATAATATAAGTACAAATCATAAAATTAGTATTACAAGAAAATTAATACAGATAAAAATCAATAAATTAAATTGTACTATAAAAATTTTATATTAATTGGAGATGATACTATGTATGTAAAAAATGAAATGAGCAAAAATGTATTAACTGTAACAACTAATACACCGATACTTAAGACTTTAAACATTTTTACAGAGTCTGGATATTCGCAAATACCAGTAATAGATGAAAATTGTAAAGTTGTGGGATTAATAACAGAGAGAATTCTTAGAGATGTGACACCTTCTAAAGCTACTAGTTTGAGTATATCAGAAATGAATTATCTTTTACAGAAGACTTTATCAGGTGATGTTATGCAAAAAGAAGTTGTAACAGCTTCTCAAGAAATATTATTAGAAGAGGCAGCAAAAATTTTGCGTGACAATGATATTGGATCTTTACCAATACTAGATGACGATAAAAAATTAGTTGGTATGATAACTAGAACAGATATTACAAATGCATTTATTAGATTAATGGGATTCGATAAAGAAGGTACTAGAATTTCTGTTGAGGCAGATGACCATCCAGGAGCTTTACATACAATAACAGGAATTATTAAAGAATTAGGAATGGATATAAACAGTATAAGTACTTATGAATTAGAAAATAATTTATATGAAGTGATTTTTAGAATAAAAGGTTATGAAATTGATGAACTAGTTAACAAATTAAACGAAGAAGGATATAAAGTTCTAAGCGTTTTAAAACATTAATAAAAGCAGCTATTAGCTGCTTTTATGTTCTTTTTTGATTAATGTTGTAACTTTGATCAGCTTTTAATGCATTTTCAATGTAGGTTCCAATTTGATGTCCTTTTATATAAGAGTTTAGTTGTTTATCAGGGACAGTATCTTTATGTTTATCTTCACCAAGTAGACTATCAATTATTCCTTTTTTGGCTGAGGGTAAATCTCCAACATGAATTTCTTTTAAATTTTCGAATCTAAATAACAAATCTTCTCTTTCCATAACAACACCTCCTCACAATTATAATTTTATTTTATCCAAACTTAGAAGATTTAATTCAAGCAAATTAGTCGTCAGTTTTAAGATGGTTGTTAATGATGACTTTCTTGCAAAAAATAAATAATACCAGCCGGGAAACTGGTATTATTTTAAAACTAGTAAGGAGTTTAAAAAATATTAAAGTTCGGGGAACATGAGTTATAGAAACTCATTAAAGTGGATTTATAAATATTATGCTAAGGGCTTAGTTAATTAATGTTTACGTTTACTTAACTATAAATACATTATAATGGAAAAAAATAAAATTGTAAAGGATTTTTTAAAAGAAAACGTTTAAAATTTAGAAAATTTAAAATATTGATTCAAAGTAAAATAATTAAATTATTTTTAATATATTAATATTTTGTAACCAAAAAGTAATTTTTAGTTTTTGGTTATGGTGTATACTTATAATCAGAAATTAAGCGCAAAGGAGTTAAATATAATGCATTTATTAAAAAGAGTTTTTTGTATATTAATCTTAATTTTTTTACTACCTTCGTGTTTAGATAAAACAGTTCCATCAAAAGAAGTTATAAGTAATGAGAAACCTATAGATATTGAATCATTTAGCAATGAGAACAAAGATGATGGAAAGATAGTAAAGAATAATGGCCAAAAATCTGGCTTGCTTTTAGGAATTTCACGTGAATCAGAATCTGATATGTTTTCTTCTTCAAATAAGTACAGAACTCTTTGGATTTATCAATCAGACGGTGAGATTAAAGTGAACTTAATTAATGATGAAATTATAGCTCCTTGTGGAGATGAATTTTATAGCGTTTCTAAACATAAATGTAAGTATGAAAAGTTGAATGAATGGGTTCGAGAAAAAAAAGACTTTTTGGATTACTTAGATTATGAATATTATTTTAATTTCAATAAAATTGTGGTAAGGAAATTGGGACAAGACACTAATACTGAATTAAGTAAAGAAGAATTAAAGAATAAAGCTGAAAAAGAAGAATGGCCTATAAATTTATTGAATGAAGAAATTTTGTATATAGGTAATAAATATATTTGCATAAAAGGTGATAATTTCATAACTGGTGGGGGAACTTATAAAAATCAAGATTATTATATAAATTTTTTCGAATTAAATGATACAAAAAAAGAAGTTAAGTTTACAGATATTATTGACGAAATACCCCAAGATAAAATTAATAAATTAAAAGAAGAAAAATCAAAAGTTTTAATAGAAGAAAAAGTGGAAAATGGGGAATTATATTATGAAGAAAAGCAATTGGTAGATGATAGATATATTGCTGTTAGAAGGGAGAACGGTACATTAGTTACTCAAATGCCATTGATTACGGAGAGTAAGCATTATGGAAATGGAAGTATGCATAGAATAGAAAAAAAATATTTGAACATAGAAGTTAATTTACCTGAAAGTATAAAAAATCATGAAAAGTTATCTCTATCTTGGGGTAACATAAAGTCATATTATCCTAGCGTTAGAGATGCTGTATCATCTCCTTCAGGCAATATGTTGGTAATATTAACAGATAAAAAAATGTTGATTTTCAGCGGGGAAGACTATGATTTGAATTCGCCTAATTATGAAATAACTATTGATTTGAAAGAAAAAATAATTATGAATCAATGGGCAACGGGTAATTATGTTAAAGAATGGACTAAAACAATAGAAGAACATATTAATAAATAAAAAAGAGAAGGGTATATACCCTTCAAAAATAAGTTGTAGGAATTAAAATGTTGTTATTTTTTAACGTTCATTAATAGGTGCTTAGTTATTGAAATAATAAATTGTTCCTATAAAAAATAGTTACCGTAATATACCAAGGGGTGATATATTGTTTGATAATAATATAACAAGAAACGCACAATATATTATAAAATAATAGTAAATTACTTCAATAACAATTATATTATAAGCAATTTTAGAAAAAAGTTCAATAAAAATATTTTAAAAGTGTTAAAAATATAACGAAAATAATTATTTAGTAGAGTTTGAAATTGTTACTACCATATTAATTTCTCCACCAGATTTTTCAGCAGTATTATACATTTGTTCTAAACACTGAAAAACTTCTTTTTCTGTTCCACATATTTCTGTGTTTAGAGGAGATACTGAATATTCAATATTTTTGTTTGTTAAGGTCTTGATAGAATCTCTAATAACTTCTGATGCCTCTGATGTTTTTAAAGGATAAACTGCTACTTCAGCTGTAATCATAATTTTCCACCTTTCTTTATCATAAATAATATATTTATTTAAATCAGGTTTAGTTTTTGTCAGAGGATTAAATTTTATTCTAAAAAAAATCCCTACTGAAAGCAGTAAGGATTCTTTTTGCTAATTGGCTGTTACAAATAGATTTTTATAATTTTGTTTATTATAAATCATATTGTAACAATGATTTATAATGTCACTTCGTTTAATGATTCCTATAAAAATATTATTGTCATCTACAACAGGAACAAAATTTTGAGATTTAGCAAGTTCTATTAAGTTTTCTATATCTGAATTTATTTTTACAGGTTGAACCTTCATTCTTCTAGGAATATCTTTAACTAGAATTTTTTCAGCATTTTTAAAATTGAAGTTCTCTGAATTTTTGATTTTCCATAGCAAGTCACCTTCAGTTAAAGTGCCAATATAATGGCCTTTTGAGTCGATTAGAGGAATTGCTGTGTATCTGTGGAACTCCATTCTTTCTAATGTTTGTCTCATAGTAGCTGTATGCTTTTCATATACTACCTCGCTTTTTGGAGTTAAAAAAAATGCAATATTCATTTATTCACCCATCCTTTAAATTTATTGAAAGCTGAACAATCCCCGTACTATAATTATAACATTTTTTTGACGGAATTTCTTTAACAAAAATTAATTTTATATTAAATATTATTGAATTTTTATTAACACTGAGGTTATCATACAAAAACTTGGTCAATATTACTTGATGTTTCATATACTAAAATAATGAAGTGTTTCGAGGTGATTAAATGACAGAAATTGATAAACTTAGTATAAGTAATAAAATTGGTAAAACTACAATTGTTCTAAATCTATTATTAGCTTTTGTAAAAATCACCATTGGTTATTTGGGTAAAAGTGCTGCAGTTGTAGCAGATGGATTTCATTCATTATCTGATATATTTACTACTATTGGAGTAGTTATAGGAATTAAGTATGCTGTGAAACCTGAGGATAAAGAACATCCTTATGGGCATGAAAAGATTGAACCATTAATCACAAAAATCCTTGCTATTTTTTTATTTGTGACAGCAATATTTATTTTTTATAATTCAATTTTAAACATAAATAATGGAAATTATCCCCGCCCGCTAGCAATAACATTATTTGTTGCAGCTTTATCAGTTATAATAAAAGAGTGGATGTATAGATACACAAAAAAAGGTGGAAAACTGATAGGTAGTTCAGCTTTAGTAGCGGATGCTTGGCATCATAGAGCTGATGCATTTTCATCAATTGGAGTTTTGTTAGGGGCATTCATTGCAAGGTATGGTCATCCAATTTTTGATCCTATCGTATCAATAATAATTTCTATAATTATTATTAAGATTGCATCTAAACTTTTTTTAAATTCAGCAAATGAATTGATGGATTGTTCAGCGGATGATGAAGCTATAGATTTAATTGTAAATTATATAACTAATGTTGAAGGAGTTATTAAAATTGATGATTTAAAGACTAGGAAACATGGAAATAAATTATATGTAGATGTAGAAATTTCAGTAAATAAGAATACAACATTTTGTGATGCTCATAATATTGCAGAAACAGTACATGTTGGTATAGAAAATAATATAGATACTGTAAAACATTGTATGGTTCATGTGAACCCTTTTTAGAAATGGTAGATTTATAAATATTCTATTTGAATTAATATTGAAAAGTAATTCATTTAAATGTTACAATAATCGTGAACTAAAAACTTGATATAATATTTCCATTTCTTTGGTGATATTAAAAAAGAGAGGTGTATCATGCAATATTTAATGAAAAAAAAATTATTTGATTTAGAAAGTGAATTTAAAATAAAATGTGATGGAATTTCTAAATATAATACTAAATTAGTAAGTAGTAATGGACAAAAGGAATTGCATATTTCTAATATTCACTTTGAAGAAATAATCAAAATAGTTGCAAGTGAATTAGAAAAGGCTAAAGAATTTAAGATTTGCCTTTATGGTAGAATGATACTTAAGGTAAATATGAAGGATTATGTTAATAAGCAGATTCTTTTTAGAAGTATGTATGGAGACGAATATGATGTTATTGAACATAAAGGAAATCTTGAACATAACAATTATATAATAAGAAAAAATGGATTAAGAATAGCTAAATCATTTAGAAAACCATTAGCTCAAATAGATGAGTATGCAATTGACATACTAGAAGTGGAAAATCAAGCATTGATATTAGCTATTGCAATAGTGGTAGATGAATGTGTTTAAGTGAATTTTATAACTCATGGTAAAATGAATAGAAAATTATTAAGGTTATTATCTAAACTATTGATTGTAACCTTTTTTTATTTTATAAATATTTTTTAGTGAAAACTATTTTTGTATGAAATTATTTAAATGAGGAAAAATAGCTTGAAAAGTATTGGCAATTATATTAATCTTAATTATATGAACTTATATAAATTTATGATAAAGGTGAAATAAATGGAAAAAATTAAAAAGAGAAAAGAAGAAAGACTAAAGAAAAAAAAGCAAAAAAGAAGGATTTTTATTTTATTATTATTAATTATTTTAACATTTTTCAGTTGTTATTGGATTACTAAATTATACTTGAAAAGTAAAAATGAAATTCCTGTAACTGCTAAGACAGAAAGTCATAATGAAGAAGCTAATGTAGAAAAGGAAACTTCAGATAATGGGGAGACTTCAAAAATAGATGATGCAGAAAAAGAACCACAAAAAGAACCAGAAAAAATTTCAATAACAATATCAGCAGCAGGTGATTGTACATTGGGATCAGATATAAACTACATAAGTGGACAAAGTTTTATGAATGAATATAAAAAACAGCAAGATTATGGATACTTTTTTGAAAATGTAAAAGAAGTATTTGATAACGATGACTTAACTATAGTTAATTTAGAGACGACTTTTACTGAGGCTACAGCACGTGCAAACAAAAAATTTAGATTCAAAGGTAATCCAGAGTTTACAAATATAATAAAAGAAGGAAGTATAGAAGCAGTAAATATTGCTAATAATCATTCACATGATTACCTTCAGCAAGGCTATGATGATACAATTAAAAATCTAAAAAATGCAGGTATAGATTATTTTGGTTATGAAAATAAAAGTATAAAAGATGTTAATGGTGTTATGGTAGGTATGATTGGTTATGAAGGATGGTCTTATACGCAGAATTTGAAAGATAAAATTTTTAATAGCATTAACGAACTGAAGGATAATGGAGCACAACTTGTGATTATTAGCTTTCATTGGGGAGTTGAACGAAAAAATTACCCAAATGAAGCACAAAAGAATTTAGCTCGTTATTCTATTGATGCAGGTGCTGATTTAGTGATAGGGCATCATCCCCATGTCATTCAAGGAATTGAAGAATATAAAGGCAAAAATATATTGTATAGTTTGGGAAATTTTTGCTTTGGAGGAAATAAAAATCCTTCTGATAAAGACACTTTTATATTTCAACAAACATTTAATTTTGAAGATGGAAAACTCTTAGTAGATAATGAAAATAAGATTATCCCTTGTAGTATCTCTTCAGTTAAAAATAGAAATGATTATAAGCCAACAATAAGTACTGGTGATGAAAAGAATAGAATATTAGATAGAATTAAAAAATATTCAAATTTTTAGTTATTGATTTATGAATTATTTTATGGTATTTTTAAATAGCAAATTTCATAAAATTAAGTAAAACATAATAGGACAGTTCGAAAGCCTCCTGTCTTAAGATAAATATTACTTCAATTTATTATATACTTCCCCAATATTAGATTTCAGTTAAATGAGGATTTGTGTAAATTATTACTTGAACATATTTATCTGCTAAACAAAACTAAGGCACCAAAACTTAACTATTTTGAGTTTTAGTGGTTGTTTTTAATTCAGCCACTTTTAATTGTGTAGATAAATTGAATAAATAAAAAAAGTTTTGAGCCTAGTTTTTAAAGAAACAGGAGATTGTTCTGGAATGTTCCTATAAGTCTAGGAGGAAAAATATGTTTAGCAATATTGATACAACAACAGCAATAGCATGTATAATTTCAGCAATAATAATTTTTATTGTTTCATTAATTTGGGTAGGTAGAAAAACAAATTCTACGAATACAAGCCTCAAAATTAAGAAGATAGCTTATATAGGTATAATAGCAGCTATTTATGCAGTTATGACTTGGACAGTGGCACCTATAAGTTATGGAGCAGTTCAATTCAGAATTTCAGAGGTATTGGTTTTACTAGCGTTTGTGGACAAACTTTATATTCCAGGATTATTTATGGGATGTGTTATTGCTAATATAGCAAGCCCATTTGGTTTGGTTGATGTAATTATTGGTAGTTTTGCAACGCTTATTAGTGTTTATATGATAAATAAATCTAAAAATTTATTTGTTGCTTCACTTTGGCCATCAATTTTCAATGCTATTTTAATTGGAGCAGAATTATATATTGCCTTTAATCTTCCGTTTTTGGAAACAGCAGCATGGATTGCTTTTGGAGAGTTTGTAGTGGTTACATGTGCTGGATATCCACTATTTAAGTATGGCATTTTTAAAAACAAGAGATTAATTAGTATATTAAAAATTAGTGAATAGATAAAAAAGTTTTTCTCTTTGAGAAGAGCTTTTTTAGTTTACAGTTTTTTTCTATACAAGTATAAATAACACTTTAGTAATTGATGTATAATATAGTTATATAGTTTGTGTCTTCGTAGAAATAGATTACGAACTAGTTGACGGTTGACAGTTTTCAGTTTACAGTAAAGGACAACTTTCACTAAAGTGAAAGCTTTAAATTAAAATTTCTTTCCTTTTGCCTTAGCAAAAGTTCCTTGTTCCAGTTAGCGAAGCTAACAAAGGTTTAATTAAAGATTTTCTGCAAGAAAATCAACCTTTACTGTAGACTGTCAACTATATATTGCGAAACTCTTTTCTTCGCAATTTATCTAAAGGGGGTTTTATAATGAATAAAAAGTTACAAATATTTTCAATTGTTTTAATCACCACTGGTCTAATTATACTTACTGCATGTGCAGAGAAAGAAGTAGAGAATAAGATTGAAGATAATATAGGGTCATCAAATAAAATTTCTAATAAGTTAGATAACAATCAAAATAGTAAAAGTAATGGCGATAACAATGAGATTGAGATTAGTAACCCTAAAAATGAAAATAATGAAATTTTAAAAGATTTATTACCTAACCAAACTGGATTTAGATGGGTATATAATGGTTTTGCAGAGTATGGGAATATATTAGAATTAAAAAGAATTAATTATGAGGCTCCAGATTACCAATATATTTTAGAGGGTGAAGTAGAAGATATGTCTGATGGTGAATCTAAGTTAGATTTTTCAGTGAAGCTTCAATACTTATTAAAAAATGGTGAATTGGTTCAAATTAAAGAAGAGGAAATAATGATGGATTCTATATTTGATAATTTAATTATAATAAAAGCACCATTGAAAGTAGGAAATACTTGGATTCAAAGGGCAGTTGATAAAGAAGGAAATCACTTGGAAGTTAAAGGAACTATAACAAAGATAGAATTAGAAAATGGTAAAAGAGTATATGATATAAAGTATGAATATGGTGATGATAGTTTATTTGAATTTAGAAGAATTAAAGAAGGCGTAGGGACTGTTCAGTTTCAGAAACCATTTATAAGTGATGGTAATACCTTTGAGATAGGTTATTCATTGAATGAAGAAGGTAGTGGATATGATAAATAGAAAGCTGAATTAATTAAGGAAATACTTAACTGAAATGAGAACTCAAAATTGAGTTCTCATTTTGAGTAGTTAACAAATGTTAAGTTATCGTTTATATTAAGCTGCTTTTTTACATTTTGAGATTAACTCAGTAGCATATCCCATTGGACATACTTGGCACCAACTTCTTGGTTTAAATATTATTCCCATAATCACACCTAAAGCTAGAGATGATGTCATTAATCTAAATAATCCAAAACCTATTTTATAAATATTTGGACCTGCATGATACATTGAAATAGAAAATAGAATACCCATTATTGTTAACAATACTTTTTTACCATGTTTTCTAACTTTTATTGGAAGTGTATTATTAAAGCTTAGTTCCTTCAAAAATTTTTGTAGTATAGAGCCTCTTGGGCAGTAGTGAGAACAATGAATTTTACCTCTACCTTTTAACGCATGGTACATTGGCATTGTCATGCATAGAATGCCTAATAATCCAAATCTTATATCCAATATTGATAATAATATAAATGAAACCATTATAATCCAAGACCATTTTTGATGTGATTTTCCTTTAATCATAAATACCTCCTAGGTGTATATTTGATTCTTTTTCATTATACCTATAGGGGGTAATCGGGTCAATGGTATATTGAAATGTTGTTATATTAAAAAAATTCTGAAAACATCGCAAGTAAAGGATTATTTTCTTTTAGAGAATCTTTAAATTAAGTCCAAGTTATAACTTAAAACATACAGCTAGTATAAATTTCAGAAAGATGACGCAATTTGTTTTGTTTATGTTATAATCTATTGATGATGAAAAAACGAGGTGTACTATGGATAGCAAAAATATTTTAACTAAGAAGATTAATGTAATAATACTTGCAATTATATGTGCGGTTTTATGGGGAAGTGCTTTTCCAACTATAAAAGTAAGTTATATAGAAGTTGGCATAGGGAATGAAGATTTGGTAGCAAAAATAGTTTTTGCTGGTCTAAGATTCTTTATAGCTTCAATAATGATATTTTTATTTACACGTTTTATATTAAAGAAATCTTTAAAAATAAATAAAAAGTATATCAAGTTTTTATTTTTAGGAGGAATAATTCAAACGAGTTTACAATATTCCTTTTTTTATATTGGACTATCGAACATAATGGGATCAAAAGCATCTATACTTGTTTCCTTTGAGGCATTTGCTGTTATGTTAATAGCACATTTTTATTACCATAATGATAAGATGAATATAAACAAAATATTAGGTCTGTTATTTGGATTTACGGGTATAATAGTTGTTAATTGGGGCAAAGGTTTTAATATGAACTTTACTTTATTTGGAGAAGGATTTATAATGCTATCCTGTGTATTTGGAGCCATTGCTGCAATATTAGCAAAAGAATTATCAAAAGAGATTAATCCATTTGTTATTACTGCTTGGCAAATGTTTATAGGTTCTTCTATTGTTCTAATATTCGGAGTTCCAAGATTATCTGAAGGTGCTATAACATTTACATTGAAGGGATACATTCTTTTGGGTTATGCAGCTTTTTTATCAGCTACTGCTTTTTCAATTTGGTATTCATTATTAAAATACAATAAAGCTGGTGAGATTGCTATTTATAGATTTATGATTCCTATATCAGGAATGATTTTATCTATTCTCTTTCTTCAGGGGGAGGTATTTACAATAAATACTTTAATTGCATTAATTTTTGTTTCTATGGGTATTATAGCTATAAATTATACCTTTGTAAAAAAAAGAAGAAGTATTAAAAAAAGAAGGATGCTGAATGAAACAAATTTCATGTAAAAGAACTATACTTATTGTATTGATATTAATATATTTCATATTTTTAATAGTTGACTACAAAAATATATTTAATACGGATAAAATAAAATTTATTAGTATAGTACTTTGCTTTGTCTTAACATTTTCATATAGAGAAATAATTAGCAATAGAGATATAGTGTTATTAAGGGTTGCTAGGCTATTGACTATAATAACAGATTATTTCCTTTTACTTACGGATAAATTTTATTATGGTGTTTTGCTTTTCAGTATAGTACAAATTATATATATTTATAGACATGCTAAAGTAAAGAGTGGTGGAATATTAAATATTCTTCTAAAATTATTGATTGGCCTAGTTTTAGGTATTCAAATTTTGTACATATTAGATGTTTTTAGAGATAAAGTTATATGGACAGCTGTAGTTTTATATGGTTTTTTAATTATTGGGAGTACAATAGCTGCTTATTTTTGCAAAAATTATGGATATAGATTAGCCTTTAATAGAAAGCTTGTACGCTATGGAATGATCTTATTCTTGCTATGTGATATAAGTGTAGGATTAACTAACTATTTTACTTATTTGGATTTAAATAATGAAATAATAAATAATATTAATAATGTAAGTAGGTATTTTATTTGGGTATTTTACTTACCATCACAGGTTTTGCTCTCTTTAAGTGGGGAGAAGTACTAATCTTGTTCTATTGCTAAAATAGTTGTAGTTATTAATTTTTTGTTTTCACTTGGGAAAGTTTCTTTTCTGTGAATTGTGAATTGAAAAAAGGGGTGGTTAAGTGGTAAAAGTATTAGAATTATTGAGTTTTATATTAAATGAAATACACCATTTACTCATTAGAATATTTCAAAAAATGGGGTTCGATTTTACGGATAAAGAACTACATTTTATTATTATTGGGATTATTGGCATTATAATGTTCTTAGTGGTGAATCAAGCTTTTAAGGCTTTAGTAAAATTAAGTGTTGAAGTTGTTTCATTTATCTATACAATAACTGTGCTTATAGTTTTAGTATTTGCCATTGAAATTGAACAAAAGATTACCGGTGGTGGAATGATGGAATTTGAGGATATTATAGCTGGATTATGGGGATTTGTCTATATGTTCTCAATATATATATTAATTCGAGCAGGAGTATATGTTGTTAAGAAATTGGTAAAATCTTTACGGGAAAAGAAGGATGAAAAAGTAAAAGAGAGTGCAAGATAAGTTTATTAGTGGTCAGTGCACTGAATCATGGGGGGATTTTTATGAAGGATGGTAGAATAAAAGATTGGGATTTTTATAAAAAGTTAATTGCTGTTGCAGTGCCAATTGTCATTCAAAACTTTATATCTTCATCACTTAATATGGTAGATACAGTTATGATAGGAAAATTGGGAGATCAAAGTATTGCAGCTGTTGGTCTTTCAAATCAAGTTTTTTTCTTGTTTGTAGTAATATTATTTGGAGTTTTTAGTGGAGCTTCGATTTTTACCTCTCAATATTGGGGGAAAAGAGACGTGAAAAATATTAGACGAGTTCTTGGGGTGTGTTTGACTGCAGGGATATCTATTGCAATAATTTTCACAATATTAGTTATGATTTTTCCAAAAGGTATACTAAGTATCTTTTCTAAGGATATAAATGTTATATTGCTAGGAACTGAGTATATTGTTATAGTTGCTTTAAGTTATGTATTTACGGCTGTTAGTTTTGCCTATGGTTTTTCATCTCGAAGCATAGGTCAAGCTAAAATTCCTATGTTTGTTAGTGGAATTTCGCTTGGGTGCAATACTTTTTTTAACTATGTATTAATCTTTGGTAATTTTGGAGCGCCTGCCCTAGGCGTGAAAGGAGCTGCATATGCAACTTTATTAGCTAGAACAGTAGATGTTGTTTTAATATTAGTTATAGTGTATAGAAGCGATATTGCGATAGCTGCTAAGATTTCAGAACTCTTAGATTTGTCTCGTGAATTTGTAATAAAAATATTTAAAACAGCGGCTCCTGTTATAATTAATGAGTTTTTCTGGTCTTTAGGAATGACTGCATACACAGTAGCTTATGCAAGAATGAGCACTGAGGCAATTGCTTCAGTACAGATAGGGAACACCATTCAGAATTTGTTTTTTATTCTTTCAATTGGTTTAGGGAATGCTTGTACAGTAATATTGGGTAATGAGATTGGGGCTAACAATGAAAAAAAAGCTATAGATTATTCTAAAAAATTCTTCTTTGTAGGAATAATTGTTTCATTTGTTCTAGGAGTAATATTATTTGTTTCAGCACCTCTAATTGTGAGCTTTTTCAATGTTAGTAAAGGAGTAATTCAAAACACTGTAATTATATTGAAAATAATTTCAATGTTTATTGTTGTAAAAACTTGTAATATCATTATAATTGTAGGTGTTTTAAGAAGTGGTGGAGATACAAAATATGCAATGTTTTTAGAAATGAGCTCTATTTGGCTTATTGGAGTTCCTTTAGTTTTTCTAGGAGCATGGTATTGGAAATTGCCAGTGTATATTGTTGTACTTTTAGCAAATTTAGAAGAAATAATAAAGTTGGCAATAGGTATACCAAGAGTTATATCAAAAAAATGGGTTAAAAATCTAGTTAACCAAGAGTAAATTTGGAGGGAAAATATGAGCAAAAAAAGTAATGAAAAATTAGATTTAGCTAAGGAACTTATTAGTTTTATAAGTGAAAGTCCTACAGCATTTCATGCTGTAATTAAAGCAAAATCATTATTAAAATCTCAAGGATTTAATGAACTAAAAGAAGGCGATAAGTGGAATTTAAAGTTTCATGGCAAGTATTTTACGACGAAAAATGATTCGGCTTTAGTAGCATTTGCTATAGGAGAAGGAAAAGTTGAAGAAGAAGGTTTTAAAATAGTTGGAGCTCATACTGATACTCCTGGTTTTAGAGTAAAACCATGTCCTGAGATGATAGAAGAAAAAAAATATTTGCGATTGAATACTGAGGTGTATGGTGGACCAATCTTAAACACTTGGATGGATAGACCTTTATCAATAGCAGGAAGAGTAACTCTTAAAAGTAAAAATATAATGAAGCCGAGAATAGAATTTGTTAATTTTAAAAAGCCTATGATGATAATACCTAATCTTGCCATTCATATGAATAGGGATGTTAATAAAGGCATTGAATTGAATCCTCAAAAAGATACATTGCCATTACTAGGAATGATAAATGATGAATTTGAAAAAGAAAATTTTTTAATGAAATTAATATCTAAAGAGTTAAATGTAGATATAGAAGAGGTTTTAGATTTTGATTTATTCTTATATGAGTTTGAAGATGGTAAAGTTATTGGGCTAAAGGATGAATTTATATCAGCATCAAGATTAGATGATCTAGAAGCAGTTCATGCAGGGTTAAAAGCAATAACAGATACTAAAGTGAAAAATGGTATTAATGTGCTAGCACTTTTCGATAATGAAGAAATAGGTAGTTCTACAAAGCAAGGTGCGGATTCAGAGTTACTATCGAATATTTTGGAAAGGATAGTATACTCTTTAGCTGGAAGTAGAGAAGAGTTTTTTAGAGCGATAGCTAATTCTTTTATGGTTTCAGCAGATGGGGCACATGCAGTACATCCAAATAAAACAGATAAAAGTGACCCTACAAGCAAGCCGATTATAAATTATGGACCTGCACTTAAAATAAGCGCAAATCAGAAATATACTTCAGATAGTTTTTCTTCTGCAATATTTACACAAATATGCCAAAATGCTGAAGTACCGTTACAAAAGTTTGTAAATAGGTCTGATGAAAGAGGGGGATCAACTATAGGACCGATAAGTTCAACTCACTTAAATATAAATGCAGTAGATATTGGCATACCAATGCTAGCTATGCATTCTATTCGAGAGTTGGTTGGAGTTGATGATCATTTTTACATGTATAAATGTTTAAAAACTTTTTTTAATTAGTGGATTTAAAACACTAGAAATCTATTTTTATAGATATCTAGTGTTCTAATTTGTAATGGATTATCTAAATTAATATTATATATTTGATATAAAAACTCATACATATGGTTATATTAAATCCTTGAAACACTATAAATAGCTTCAATATTCTCTATAGGGATATCACCTTCAAAAGATTGAGAACCCATCAGTATATATCCACCTTCAACATTAAATGTATCTATAAAATGGTTCGTTTCATTTATTACATCTTTTACTGAACCTTTAGGAAGTATTTTCTGAGTGTCTATTCCTCCTTGAAATGCCAATTCATGTCCAAAGTCCTTTTTGAGTTTTTCAGGTTCCATACCTTTTACCTTTTGTATAGGCTCAAGAATATCAACTCCGCAATCAACAAGTTCAGGTATTATTTCTCGAATAGCACCACATGAATGCTGTTGATAGAAAGCCCCGTATTTATGTGCTAAATCAACTAATTTTCTTGTATTCTCCTTCATGTATTTTCTCCATATATCTACACTAAAGAGTAAACCTATCTGGGTTCCATAATCATCATGAGGTCTTATAATGTCAATTTTACCATCTCCAGCTATTAGAATTCTCTCATAATACTCTAATTCAAATTCAACCATTCTATCAAATAAACGCTTAGCAAACTGAGGATTTAAAATCATATCCATAAATAAGTTTTCCATTCTTCTTAGATTGGTGACTATTTGAAATGGTCCTTCATGGCCTACTATTATTGCTTTATCTTTATGCTGTTCACATTGATATTTTATGCTTTCATAATCAAACCAGTCTGGAGATGGCCACTTATAATTATCAATATCTTCTACCGTTTGAAATGAATCCATTGGGAAAGAAGTAGTTATATGGTTATATTCTTTTCCTGTCCAAATATGTGTTCTACTAAAGCCTAGAAAATTCTCCTGAACTTTGTTCCCATCAATATCAGTGTAGCTTTTCAATTCTGGTCCACAATATATGGGAGATATACTTCTAATGTCTATTTCAAATTTTTGATAAACTTGCTCTGCATTATTGAAACTATAATGTTTTAATAATTTTTCCATTACTGAATCTACACACTCGAAATTTGTTGGAACTCTATCTGGTTGTTTATGCATAATAGCCTTTCTTACTCTTTCTCTTGACAACATAAAATATCCCTCCAATTAATAGTATAATTTTGATTTTGTTTATAATTATTTACTTTTAAATAAATTTATTGTTATAATGATTATATCAATACATTAGAGTTGTTATTAGATATAAACTTGACATGAAATAGTATATTCTTGACATAGTATATACAAAAAAACTTTGGGAGGAATAGATATAAATAATTTTTCTTATATAAATAAATATATAACCAACTTAGATTCATTGGTGTATTTTATTAATCGAGCAGGTAGAAATCAAGCGAATACAGAATTAAATATAAAAAGAAATAGTGCATATCCTTATTGTAGTATTCATTATGTATCAAGGGGCTCTGTTTTTCTCTTTTATAAATCTAAAAAGTTTTTACTTAAGAAGGGAGATATGTTTCTATTAGATCCATATAATAGTCATCATTACGGGATCAACTGTAATGATTTCATTTCTTTAGAGTGGATTGAATTTGCAGGTGGAGACTCTGCAAATATTATGAATTCAGTTTTAAATAATATTAGCCCAATTATTGAAGCTCCACAGAATAATAGAATTCTTAACTATTTAAGAAGAATTTTTTTCTTTCTGAATAACTATAATGAGAAAAATATTTATATAATTTCAAAATTTCTGTACTCAATACTTTTATATATAATTGAAATAAGTGAATATAGTTATAAAAGTGAATCCCTAAATTCAAGTAAATCAAAATTGAAAAGAGTATTAGACTATATTGAAAATAATTTAGAAGATAACCTCAGTATTGAAAATCTTTCGAAAATATCAAACTATAGTCCTGCTTATTTTGCTAGGCTATTTTTAAAAATTACAGGTACAACACCTGGTAAGTATATTCTGAATAGAAGAATCAATAAAGCTAAAGAGTTTCTTTGCACCACAGATAAAAAAATTGAAAATATATCTAATGATTTAGGTTTCTGCAATACAAGCCATTTTATTAGAAACTTTAAAAATATTGAAGGATTAACACCTAATGAATTCAGGAAGCATGCTAGAAATTATAATATTACATATAAGTTATTATAGAAATAAATATCTTTAATCTTAAACCAGTTTTGAGAATACAAAAAAACTGTAGATAAGGTTATATTAATTCCTTGAAACACCATACATAGCTTCAATATTCTCTATAGGTACATCACCTTCAAAACATTGAGAAGCCATCAGTATATATCCACCTTCAACATTAAATGTATCTATAAAATGTTTCGTTTCATTTGTTACATCTTTTACTGGCCCTTTAGGAAGTATTTTCTGAGTGTCTATTCCTCCATGAAATGTCAATTTATGTCCAAAGTCCTTTTTGAGTTTTACAGGTTCCATACCTTTTACCTTTTGGATAGGCTCAAGAATATCAACTCCGCAATCAATAAGTTCAGGTATTATTTCTCGAATAGCACCACATGAATGCTGTTGATAGAAAGCCCCGTATTTATGTGCTAAATCAACTAATTTTATTGTATTCTCCTTCATATATTTTCTCCATATATCTACACTAAAGAGTAAACCTATCTGGGTTCCATAATCATCATGAGGTCTTATA
Organism: Clostridium sediminicola; assembly: GCF_050402865.1. NCBI lineage: Bacteria > Bacillati > Bacillota > Clostridia > Eubacteriales > Clostridiaceae > Clostridium > Clostridium sediminicola. The sequence continues at coordinate 43,594 of NZ_BAABMF010000019.1, read as the reverse complement.
ATGTCAATTTGACCATCTCCAGCTATTAGAATTCTCTCATAATACTCTAATTCAAATTCAACCATTCTATTAAATAAACTTTAAATATAAAATAAATTCAAACAAAATAGGATATTTACCACGTTAGTTTAGGAGGATTATAAATATATAATTTATTTATAACCTTGGCTATATAGATATTGCAGCGCTAAATTTTTTGCAAGGAGGAAAATATAATGAATAAAAAACCTAATATTGTATTCTTTTTTACGGATGATCAAAGATTTGATACCATCAATGCTCTAGGGAACACTGAAATCAGCACTCCCAATATTGACAAACTAGTTAGAGAAGGAACTTCATTTACTCAGGCACATATACCATGTGGTACATCAGGAGCAGTATGTATGCCAAGTAGAGCAATGCTTCATACAGGAAGAACTTTATTTCATATTGAAAAAGAAGGCCAAAGTATACCAAAGGAACATGCTACCATTGGAGAAACATTAAAAAAGGTGGGTTATAGAACATTTGGAACTGGGAAATGGCATAATGGTAGAGAGTCTTTTGCAAGAAGTTTTACAGATGGTGGAGAAATTTTCTTTGGAGGAATGTGGGATCATTGGAATGTACCAGCTTATAATTATGATCCAACTGGAAAGTATGATAAATCAAGGAAAGTAGTAATGAATCCAAGTTTATCTAATAAAGTAGAAATAAATTATACAGATCATATGACTATGGGAAAACACTCAACAGATTTATTTGGAGATATATCTGTTGAGTTTATTGAGAAATATAATGATGAGAAACCTTTTTTTATGTATATATCATTTATGGCTCCCCATGATCCTAGAACTATGCCTGAAGAATTTTTAAATATGTATAATTCAAATGATATAAAATTACCTGAAAATTATAGAGAAGAGCATTTATTTGATTTTGGGATTAAGAATTGTAGAGACGAGAAGCTTGCAGCTTATCCTAGAACAGAAGAAGAAGTTAAAAGACATATTGCTGAATACTATGGAATGATTTCTCATTTAGATAATCAGATTGGGAGAGTTTTAGAGTCAATAGAAAAGAAAGGTGAGTTGGAAAACACTATCTTCATTTTTGCTGGAGATAATGGATTAGCGTTAGGTCAACATGGCTTGTTTGGTAAACAAAATCACTATGAACACAGTATTAGAGTACCATTGATTTTTTCAGGGCCAGGAATACCAAAAGGTGAGAAAAGAGATACCTATGTTTACTTATTGGATATTTTTCCAACTGTATGTGAAATATTAGATGTGGACAAACCTGAAACTGTAGAGGGTAAAAGTGTATTACCGACAATAATGAATTCAGAAGTTAAGGTGAGAGAACACTTATATTTTGCTTATACTGATATGTTAAGGAGTATAAAAAATGACAGGTATAAACTTATTGAGTATAGAACTTCGAATATAAGCAAAAGTCAATTGTTTGATATTATTGATGATCCCGCAGAGATTAACGATTTATTTGGCAAAGAAGAGTTTTTAGGAATTGTTGATAATCTGACTTCAGAACTATTGAAATTTAAAGATAGTTGGGACGATGAAAAGCATCCATTAGGTAAAAAATATTGGGAAAGATATAAGAATAAATCAATATAAAATAATATCAAACAAAATAAGATATTTGTCACATTGTCTAATCAAAGGACAGTAAGTATAATTTACTTAAAGGTTTACATTTACTAACTAGATTTGAGAAGGGGATAATTTAATGGAGAAAAAAAATAATAGACGAGCCTATATTGTTATGTCGATTTTATCAGTATTTATTGCTTTTCCTGTTGTTTGGATGATTTTAATGTCCATACGTCCAAATGCAGAAATATTTAGTGTACCGCCACATATTATACCTAAAAAATTCACTTTGCAAGCGTATAGAGCAATTTTCACAGATTCTAAAACTTTAAGATTTTTCTTTAACAGTTATTTTATAGGTATTGTGGTAACATTGGTATCATTATTTTTAGGTATACTATCAGGATATGGATTTTCTAGATTTAGATTTAAGGGTAAGAAGATTATGAATGTGTTTATAATAATGTCACAGACTATACCACCAATCTCACTTCTAATTCCATATTATATAATGATTGTTTCTTTTAAATTATATAATACTTATACGGGATTAGTTATTACATATGCTTCATTTTGTTTACCTTACTGTATGCTTATGATGATATCATATTTCAACACTATATCAGAGCAAATAGATGAAGCTGTAATTATAGACGGGGGAAGTAGATTTTATGCACTTTGGAGAGTATTAGTACCTATAGCTATACCGGGAATAGTTTCTACAGCTATATATTCATTTATGCTCTCTTGGAACGAGTATTTATTTGCATTGACATTAACTAAGTCAGACGTTATGAGAACAGTTCCTATAGGAATATCATTGCTTCAAGGAGAAAATCAAACTAATTGGAGCGTTATGATGAGTATGGCTATTGTTGGTAGTGTACCAATATTAATATTATATTTAGTAGCACAAAAATATTTTGTTTCAGGGTTATCAGCAGGGTCTGTAAAAGGTTAATAATTAGATTTATTATAAAAATTTTAGGGAGGTATTATTGTTATGATGAAAAAAGTTATGTCTTTGTTTCTGGTTGGATTACTTAGTATTTCTTTAGTGGCTTGTGGTGGAAACAACACAGTGAATGCTGGAAAAACTGATAATAGTGATACTGAAACATCAACTACTGAATCTGGGCAACTTAAAGGAAAAATTGAGTGGGTAAACTGGATGGGTGAATTCCCAGGTGGGGCAGAATTAATCATTGAAAAATTTAATGAAGAGTATCCAGGTATTGAAGTTGAGTCAGTAAGTGTTGGATTTGCAGATGTTAGAAAACAAATTATTTCTAGATATGCGGCAGCACAAGATGCAGACGTATATCAACTTAATATGCCATGGTGTAAAGAATTAGTTGATTTAGGTGCACTAGAACCATTAGATGAATTAATGTCAGCAGATGAAACTTTTGATGCAAGTAAATTGGTACAAGAGCCAATGCAAAAGATTGATGGAAATTCATATATGCTTCCTCTAACAGCTATGCATTTTGTTTTGTTCTATAATGAAGATCATTTCAAAGAAGCTGGTTTAGAGCCACCAACAACATGGGAAGAAATGAAAGCTGCGGCTAAAAAATTAACTGATTCTGATAACAATAGATATGGATTGACATTGTCTATGTCATCATCTGGAGCAGCTAATGGACCTATCCTTTCAATATACCCAATGTTATATACTGCTGGTGGAAGAACAATGAAAGATGGAAAAGCAAATATTAATACACCAGAAATGCTTAAAACTCTTACTTTATTCAACGATTTATATGCAGATGAGGTATTCTTACCTGGAGTTCTTACAAAAGCTGCCAATCAAAGTATAGATGATTTCATCAGTGGAACAGCTTCAATGATGATTCAACCTTCAACGCACATAAATACAGTAAGAAATAGTGGAACTGATATGAACTTTGGTGTAGTAGCAGTACCAGTACCTGAAGAAGGTGGAGTACCTGCAACAAGATTACATGGTTGGGAAGTAGGTATTGGAAGTGGTAGTGAAAATAAAGAGTTAGCATGGACATTTATTAGCTGGCTTACAAGTGAGGAAATTAACGCATGGATAGCAGAAAAAGCTGGACAATTACCAGCTAATCTTAATGCAAGTGCAGATTATATTAATGACGATCCATTAATTAAGAAAACTTTTGAAATGATGAGTGAACTAGAAGTAGTTGAAGAATTAATGTTGACTCCAAGATCAACTGACACATGGAGAGTATTTACAGAAGAAGTTCAAAAGATGTTCCTTGATGACATTTCTCCTGAAGAAGCAGTTGAGAATATTCAAAAGGGTTGGGATGACATTTTTGCAGGTAATTAATTAAGATTTAATTAAAAAGCCACTCCCTGGTTTTAACAGCAATTAGGATGAAAAATCAAAGTATATTAAATAAGAATGTTTAGTATACTTTGATTATCATTATGGAAGGAGTTTATATAATGCAAAATAGAGTTACTTTTGGAAGGCAGATAACTAATAGGGATAAATTCAAAAAGAAGTATGCTGCATACGGTTATGTACTTCCTGCAATATTGATATTAGTAATGTTATTGCTTTACCCTATAATACGAGTTATAGGATATAGTTTTTTTGATAATGTACTTGTAGTAAAAGAATCCACTTTTGTCGGGTTAAAAACATATGTTGAACTTTTTCAAGATGAGAAGTTTATAAACTCTTCATGGAATACGTTGGTATTCACTTTGTTTAGTGTTATTTTCCATGTTATATTGGGATTGACATTTGCCCAATTACTTAATAGAAAAATGAATAGAATTGCCTTATCTTTTTTTAGAACAATATTTATATTACCTTGGATATTTACTGCTGCAGTAGTAGCTGTAAACTGGCAACTTATATTATCGCCACTTGGAATAGTAAACTATATATTGAAAAATATTCATATTATAAGTGCGAATATTGAATGGTTTGGAGATCCTAAAATCGCAATGGTTTCTTTAATTATTGTTAATATATGGAGAGGGTATCCATTTATGATGATTTCACTTCTAGCGGGACTTCAAAGTATACCATCATCATTAAATGAAGCAGCAAATGTTGATGGAGCAAATGCATTCCAACGTTTTATTCATATTACAATTCCACAATTAAAACCTATCTTAATTAGTGTTGGCTTACTTGATATAATATTTACTTTAAGATTATTCCCACTAATTTGGTTAACCACAGGTGGTGGACCTGTTGGTGCTACAGAAACAATGGCAACATATCTTTACAAATTGGCTTTTTATGAATATGAATATAGTAAAGCATCAGCTTTAGCTGTTATTATACTTTTATTTACTAGTGTAATCGCTGTTTTCTATGGTAAACATCAGAAATCAATTGATAATTAATATTAGTTTTGAACTATAAAGTACTAAATTTATTGAATGGAGTGGATAGAGATAATGGTGAGAGTTAATTTTGATAAATTTCTTGATAGCTTAAAAACTGGTGAATTTAGAAAAAAAGGATTAGAGTGTAGGTTTATACCTGAAAAGATTGTCATTGAAGAAGAAGTAAATGTTTATCAAGGAGAGGTAAATGTATATTCTGATATCTTTTATAATGAAAAAAAAACGAAAACAAATAGACCAGTAATTATATTTGTTCCAGGTTTTTCGGAACATAAAACTCAATTCTATCCTCAAGCAGCTTATTTTTCAGAAAAGCATAATGTAGTAAGTATTATTTTGGATTTAAGGGATTTTCAAAACAGGAAATTCCCGGAAGGTATCAAAGATGGGGTTAGATTGCTTAATTGGATATATTTAAATAATAAAGAATATTCAATTGATCTAGAACAAATATTTTTAGTGGGTGGATATATTGGGGGCAGCATTTCATCCATGTTGGCAGCCTCAAATGGAGAAAAAATTGATTTTATTGATAATGAAAGAGAATTTCCTTGGGGAATAAATAAAGCTGTATGTATGGGAACACCTTTTGATTTTACTAGTAGTGTTGAACTTTGTGAAAGGAAAGACCAACGATTAGTAATCTATTTTGGGAGTGAATACATTAATAATCCTGAAATTTATAAAATTGGTTCATCAATTCATTATGTTAGTAAAAATATGGCAAATACTTTAATACTAAACGGTGATAAAGATGAATTAGTTTCAATTAAGATTGCAGAAGATATGTACAAAGAAATAGCAAAAGTAGGTTCTCAAGGTGATTTACTGGTTTTTGAAGGTGAAGGACATGGATGGTTTAACAATAGTCCAGGAATATTTAATGTTATAGGTACTATTGAGGAGTTTTTAATTAGAGAAAATTAAAAAATATTAAAAAAGAGAAGGGTAGGGGTATTATGAATATAAAAGAGACTTTTAGTAATCCGATACAAATAGGTTTAATTGTTGATGATTTGGATACTACATTGGAGAAATTTGAAAAGATATTTGGGATAGGACCTTTTAGAGTTGTGGATTTTCCACCAGAAGGTGAAGAAAATATAACAATGAAGTATAAAGGTGAGGATGAGAAATTTACAGCTAAGTTTTGTTTTTATAATCTAGGAAATATTGAATTTGAAATAATTCAACCATTAACAGGTAAAACAATTTGGAGAGACTTCTTAGATGAAAAAGGACCTGGTTTACATCACATAAAATTCCTTGTTCCTACCCACGATGAGAGTAGAGAATACTTACTTGATAATGGTTTTAATATATCACAAATGGGATCATCAGTAGGGAAAAACGCAGGAAAAGAGTGGGTATTCTATGATACTGATGATACTCTTGGTTTTGCTCTTGAGATGATGAATGAAATAGTAAAAAAATAAGAAAAGGTGATAAATAAATGGCTATATTACTAGGAATAGATATTGGGACTACGAATTGGAAAGCGGTAGCTTTTGATGAGAATGGTGAAATACTAGCCCTAAAAAAAACACCGACTAAAACAAAGTACGATGATCAAAAAAGAGGATATTATGATCCTATTGAATTGTGGAATGAAACAGCTACTTTAATAAGAGAAGTAGTAAAAGAATTAGATGGAGCAAAAATAGATGCTTTATCAGTAACAAGCATGACAGAGGCAATTGTTCCTATTGATGAAAATGGAGAGCCTTGCTTTAACATAATGGCTTGGTTTGATACCAGAGCTAGAGAACAGGCAGAAAAAGCTGTTGAAATAATAGGAAAAGAAAAATTATTTAGCATAACAGGTTTAGAACCAAATCCAATTTTTCCTATTTTCAAAATAATGTGGATAAAAGACCATTATCCAGAAGTATACGATAAATCAGTGAAATTCTTGCAAATGGCCGATTATATTTATTGGTGTTTGTGTAGAAAATTTGCTACTGACTTTACAATTGCATCAAGAACACTGGCTATGGATTTAAATAAAAATGCTTGGTCAGAGGGAATATTTGATAAGTTAGATCTTAGAAATGATTTATTTCCTGAAATATTCAAAAGTGGAACTGTGTTAGGGAATGTAACAGAAGAGGCTTGTGAAAAAACAGGATTATCTAGTGATACACCTATAGTTGTTGGAGGGCATGACCATCCATGTGCTACTTTAGCGTCAGGAATAAAGCCAGGAATGAAAGTAATGGATTCATCAGGTACAGCTGAAAGCTTTTTATTTGTATCAAAAGTAGATTCAAAAGTTCCAGATAAATTTGATGGTCTTAGAATTGCTAGGCATCTTGATCCGAGATATTATGTATCATGGGGTGGGATTATATCCTCAGGAGTATCTGTACTTTGGGCTATGGATAATATTCTTTCTGCAAAGAAAATAGCAGAAGAAAAAGGTGTTTCTTATAATGATGTGGTTTCAGAACTAGTTAAAGAAGTAGAAAATGTTCCTGTAGGTGCAAATGGAGTAATGTATATACCTCATCTTAGAGGAAGTGGAGCTCCAACTTGGAACCCAGCTGACAAAGGTACGTTCCTTGGCTTAAATGCGACAACTACAAGTAATGAAATGATAAGAGCGGTATTTGAAGGACTTTCTTTTCAAGCTAGAATGATATTGGAACTACAGGAAAAAACGGCTGGAGTGATTGCAGAATCTATTTGTACAGTGGGTGGAGGAACTAACTTTACACTATGGCAACAAATAAAATCAGATATCACAGGTAAAGTAATAGAAATTCCAGCCGTAGAAGAAGGTACTGCGCATGGAGCTGCTTTATTGGCAGGAGTAGGTATTGGTGTATACAAAGATATGCATGAAGCTTCAATGAAAGTAGCTAAGATAAAGAAAAGATACTATCCAAATCCTGAGATAAAAGAGAAATATGATGAGTTATATGAGATATTTAAGGATGCATGTGTTGCTGTCTCAGGTATTAATAACAGATTAGATAATATTTCTTAACTAAGCTTATATCGGAAGGAATGAAAAAATATGAAATTAGGAATTACTGTTTCTACTTTTAAAACTCAATTTGGTCCTATTATTTTTAGAGGTGGAAATATAAAAGAAGATTTAAAAAATATAAGACAATTAGGTTATGAAGGTGTTGACTTATTTATTGACAGAAAAAGTAATAGTGAACTTGAGGAACTAGGTAAACTATTTAAAGAAGAAAACATTGAAATACCTATGATGTTAGCTATTTTTCTTGCTGAAATAGGAGTTAATCTCTCTAACAAAGATAAAGCAAAAAGAATTGAAGGTATAGAAGAGTATAAAAAACAAATTTTATGTGCAGAAAAAATTGGGGCTAAAAGAATGGCTGTAGGCTTCTTAAGAGGTATGAAGGATGAGGGTGTATCGTTACAACAGCATTATGAATTGCTTGCAGATAGTTTAAGAGATTTATCTGATTTCTCTGCTAATCACGGAGTTACTATATGTCTAGAGCCTATTAATAGATATGAAGTAAATAATATAAATACTGTTGGACAATGTGTGGATTTTATTAACGAATATGATTTACCAAAAATCAAAATTCTTGCTGATACTTTCCATATGAATATAGAAGATGCGTCTGTTCAAGATTCAATAATAAAAGCTGGAAGTATGATTGAACATATACATATTGCTGACAGTAATAGATTAGTTCCTGGAAAAGGACATTTTGATTTTGATTCATTCTTAGGTGCGTTAAAAGAAATAAACTATAAAAATTACTTAAATGTTGAAGCTTTTTCAGGTGACGATATTCTTAAAAATTCTGAAGATGCAATAAAGTTTATGAAATCAAAAATATATTAATAGAGAGGATGATTTAGAATGGCTTTATATACAGTAAAAGAACTATTATCAAAAATACCTAAAGAATCAAAGTGCGCTGTCGGAGCATTTAATGTTCACAACATGGAATATACACAAGGAGTTATTAGAGGAATAGAAGAAGAAAATGCACCAGCAATTTTAATGATAGGATCAGGTATGATACATTATTTTGGGCTTGAAATGTTAACAACAATATGTTTAGAAGCTGCTAAAAAGAGTACAGCACCAGTTGCAGTTTTACTTGATCATGGAAGAGATATGGAACATATTGATACTGCAATAGAAATGGGATTATCTATTATGTTTGACGGATCTCATTTACCTTATGAAGAAAATGTTCGTCTAACTAGAGAAGTAGTTGAAAAAGCTCATGCTAAAGGTTTATCTGTTGAAGGTGAAATAGGTAGCTTATCAGGGGTAGAAGATGGAGTTAGCGGATCAGAGAATATGACTGATCCAGATCAAGCCGTTGACTTTATAGAAAGAACTGGAATTGATGTATTAGCAATATCTATTGGTAACAGCCATGGATTATACACAGGTCCTCAAAAAATTGATGTAGAAAGATTAAAAGCTATTAAAGCGAAGGTAGACATTCCAATAGTTTTCCATGGTGGTTCAGACCTTGAGGAAAGCTTAACTAAAGAAGTTATCTCAGAAGGAATATCTAAGTTTAATATTGCTACTGACCTTAAGATTGTATTTAGTCGTACACTTAGAGATACACTTACAAATGACTTAGAAGCATACAATCCACCAGATGTATTCAATAATGCTAAGGATGCAGTATGTCAATTAACAAGAGAAAAGATTCAATTATTCGGAACTTCAGGTAAAGCAGAATTATATAAATAAACTTTTATCAGAATTAAGATCACGAAAAATTAGCGAAAATCATATGATTTTTGCTAATTTTTATAAAAAGAAAGAGGTGTTATCTTTGTTTGATACTTTAAATAATGAACCATTGGTTTTAAAACATAATCGTATAAAAAGAGCATATACAGGTGGTAAACTTCTTGATTGTTGGCAAGGAATTAAGCCTGAAAAAGATGGAAATATGTCAGAAGAATTTTTGATATCTACAGTAGAAGTAACAAATGTTGATAAATATGATGGGGAAGGTCTAAGTATGACTGACCTTGATGATGGAAGTCAAGCTTCATTAAAAGCAATAATAGATTCAAATCCTGGAGCTTTCTTAGGTGAAAAATACTTTCACAAAAATGGGAATCAAATTGGAGTTTTAGCAAGAGTAGGTGATTCTAATGTAAGATTAGTTATACAGTGTCACCCTGATGCAAAATGTGCTAGAGAATATCTGAATTTCCCAAGCGGAAAGTCAGAGGTTTGGTATATCGTAGATACGAGAGAAATAGATGGAGAAAAACCTCATACTTATGCAGGATTTAAAGAAGGGGTAACTAGAGAACAATGGAAAGATTTATTTGAGAAGCAGGATATTCAAGGAATGCTTGATGCAATGCATAAAATTTATATAAATAAAGGTGATGTAATCTATGTTAAAGCAGGAATGCCTCATGCTATGGGTCCTGGTGCTGTATTCTTAGAATTACATGAGCCAAGTGATTATACCCTAAGATTAGAGAGAGATTACCTTGGAATAAGAACTTTTAATGAGCAAGAAATACACTATGGAATGGGTTATGAAAAATTATTTGATTGTTTTGATTACACAACTTATACTGATGAAGAAATAAAAAACACAGTAATTGTTAATGAAAAAGAAATAAATAGTGCTGATGGTTCAAAAGAATATGAGTTATTATCTCATGATTATACCGGATGTTTTGCTATGAACAAAGTTGATATTCAAGGTGAATATACAATTGATAACAATTTTGAGCACAGTATCGCAATTGTTGTAAAGGGTAATGGTTATATATGTGGAAATGGAAAGAAGAAAGAAGTTAATCAAGGACAAGGTATATTCATACCTAATGGATTAGAAAAAGTTACTTTTGAAAGTTTAAAAGATGAAAAATTAGAAGTTATAGTAGGATTCCCACCAAAAATGGATTAGAAGGGATGGTATAGTGATAACATACATTTATGTAATGCTAATATGTGTGGGAGGTTCATTGATTCAAGGACTCTCAGGTTTTGGGTTTGCTATGTTTGTGATGTTCTTTTTACCATTTATTATGCCACTAAAAGCTGCGGCAGTTGTTACAGGGGTGCAGACTTTATTTATGGGTGCTTATGTTTTAACTAAGTTCAAAAAACACATTGATTATAAATTAGCAATAGTTCCTCTGATATGTTCACTTGTTTTTGTACCAATAGGTGTATATATTTTAGTTTTTGGTGATGAAAATATTTTAAAAAAAGTGCTTGGATTTACAATAATAATTATTTCGATTTTCTTATTTATAAATAGTAAAAAAGAAATTAAAGTAAAAACTAATATAAAGAATGGAATAATTTCAGGTTCGCTAAGCGGTATAATGAGTGGAATGTTCAATGTAGGAGGGCCACCATTAGTTGTATATTATTTGTATGGAGCTAAAGACAAAATGTCATACAAAGCCACTCTGGAATTTAGCTTTTTATTACGTTCCTTACTGATAGTTATTACCCATTTTATTTATGGGAATATTGATTTAAGTATTATGAAACTTTCATTAAGTGGTATTATTGGAACTTTAATAGGTACTATGATAGGATTGAAGATTTTCAGAAAAATAAATAATAAAAATTTGAATGTTTCAGTGAACATATTGATGTTAGTTTTAGGATTACTTTTGATTTTGAATTTGTAATATGGCTAGATTATAATAATAAATTAAATAGGAGAAAAGCTTTAGTGATTAAGTTAAACTACTGCTTTTCTCTTTTTTTTCATTTAAATAAAGCTTTAACAAATTGTGATGGAGTAACACCTTCTAGCTTTTTAAATAAAGTACTAAAATATCGTGAATCAGTATATCCAACTGCTTCACAAACTTCATAAATCTTCATATATCTGTTTTTTCTCAAGATATCTTTTGCCATGTCAATTCTATATTGTGCTAAGTATTTGGAAAAAGGTTGTCCAGTAGTTTTGCAAAATAAAGTACTGAATCTTGATTCACTTAAATAAACACTGTTTGAGACTTCACGTAATGTTATAGGCTTAGAATAATTCTTTTGTATATATTCTAAAGACTTTTGTATTGAAGCATTAATATTATTATGAAAACTTAAATGTTCGATATTTTTAATAACGAGATGTTTCATAATATTATACAAATCTCTAACGCTTTTTGTATTGATTATTTTATTTGGAAAATCTTCTTTAGGTTGATTTATTGAAGATATGTCGGTATTTTCAAAAAATGTTTCTAAACGATTGCATATTTTAATGCAATAAAGTTTTAATTCAGATGGAGGTATATCATCTTTGTTATATACAAAATATTTAAAAGCTTCTTCCAATAAATGAAGTGATGTTTCTGTATCTTTTAATTTTATATGATTTATAAGTTTCTTATCAAAAATACCTTTGTTAAAATGTAATGAGATATTAGGGAGTTTTTCATATGAAATTATAGAGCTATTGTTGTCAAATATATAATATCTTAATGATTTAATGGCTTCATGGTATGAAAATTCTAATTCATAAATCTCTTTATGCGCAGTACTGATTCCTATTACTGCGTCAAGACCTAAGTTTGAATATAACTTAGTAGTAATTGTTTTAGCTTCTTCAGCTATTTGTTTAAGTAAGAAGTCTTTGTCATTACCTACTTGAAAAAATACTATTTGCCTCTTTTCAGGAATATTGATTACAATTTTCTTATTTATTAAACTATCTTTTATGTAACTATCTACATATGAAAAATAATTAATATCTTCACTTATAATTTCATCAAATTTATCTAAATTGTTAATTGCTAGTATAGAAAGGACAAAGTATTCATTATTATCTACAATTCTACAATCTGATAAATTGGACAATTGTATTTTATGAAAGACTGGTTCAGTATCTATGAAAATATGGGTCATGATTTTTTCAGCTTCAGTATGTTCTTTTAGCAATAGTTGTTTTCTATCGTTTTTAATCTTTTTTATACAGTCTTTTAAGGTTTCTTCTAAATCTGCTGGATTAAATGGTTTTAGAATATAATCAGATGCTCCCAGTTTAATAGCTTGGCGAGTATATTCAAAATCATTGTAACCAGAAATGAAAATAATATATGGGAATAAATTAGCGTTGTGTAAAAGTTTTATCATTTCAATGCCATTTAAAGTTGGCATTTTTATGTCAGTCAATACAATGTCGGGCTCTTTAGCGCATATTAATTCAAATCCTTCATCTCCATCAGGAGCTGACCCAACTATTTCAATATTGTCTTTGTCCCAATTGTAGTTATTTATTAGTCCATTTCTGATTATTTCTTCATCATCAATGATAATTGCTGTATACATATCTTCACATCCTTTACTACTAATTTTCGTTATTTATAAAAGGGATTTCGATAGTTACTATAGTTTCTTCATCTTCTTTACTTTCTATATTAAAATAAAAATTTTCTTTGTAGAATAATTTGACTTGTGTATATATATTTTTAAGTGCGAAATTTTTATTATTATCTGGAAACCCATTCTTAAAATAATAATTAATATTATCTAAATCCTTTTGATCCATTCCAGGACCATTATCTTTAACACAAAACCTAATAGAGTTGGCAATTTTCATAAATTGAATGGAGACCAATCCTCCAGATTTTCTTCTATCAACTCCGTGAATAATAGCATTTTCAACTATAGGTTGAAAAATATGTTTCAGAACATAAAGATGTTTAACGTTTTCATCAATATCAAATATAATTTTATATTTTTCTTTGTGACGATAGAGTAATATATTCACATAATTATCCAACATAGAAACAACCTCGTCAACAGTTATAATATCTTTGCCATTACTTAAGCTTATTCTAAAAAATCTAGACAAAGATAATATCATATTACTTGCGTCTGTGCTGTCTTCTTGTTGTGCAAGCCAATAAACAGAATCTAATGTATTATATAAAAAGTGTTCGTTTATTTGAGTTTGAACATACTTTATTTCAGTTTCTTGTTTTTGAATTTGTTGTATATAATTATCGTTAATAAGAGTATTAATGTTTTTGGTCATTTCATTAAACTTATCATAAATATAGTTTATTTCTTCATGTTTGTTTATAGGTAATTGTAATGTGAAATCACCTTGTTCAATTTTTTTCATATGATTAAAAAGTTGGTTTATTGGCGCATATAATAATTTACCAATAATGAAAATTATAATTGATAAAAGGAATATTATAAATAAGTATAAATATAAAATATAAATTCGTGATGTATAGGCTCCCTGAACTATGGTGTTATATGGAGTCTCGGAGAAATATGTCCATCCAGTATAAGGAGAGCTATAATAAGTGATTAATTTATTTTCACCATTTAAAACATTTACAAAATGAAAATTATTTTTAGTAGCTTCCTTAAAATTTAGTTTAGATAAGTAAGTGTTTTTTTGATGCTTATTGATAATTTCTCGATTTGTAGATGAAATTATTTTTCCTTCATTGCTAATTATATGTATATTTGTGTTATCGGACATATCTATATTTTTTAATAAATCATATATTATATTTTCTAAGATATTGACTGAAATAATCCCAGTGGAATTATTTTGGAATAAACGTAATTTACTATAATATGAAACTATATATGAATCGTCATTGTTGTTTACGGGGGTTGAAATGGTCCATTTATTTACGTTCCTTCCATGATTATAATTTTGAAACCAATCTGTATTTTGTATATCATATCGGAATATATTGAAGTTTATATCTGAGGAGGTATAAAAGGCATTATTATTAATATTATATAAATAAACACTTTCAACATATTTTTGATTTTGCGAATAATTATAAATATATCTATGTAGATAATTAATTGTTGATATGTCTGAGTAACTAGTTACTTCATCAATATTAACAATTTTAGGGAATTTATTAATGAATTCCTCATCCGATAATGCTGCATAAAAAGAGTGTTTTGCAGAATTAAGAATATCATCAATATGGTTTGATGTGATTTTTAAATTGTTATGCAGCAATTGACTTTCTTTGTTAATGGAAAATGATTCTAATTTTTTATATACAGTAAAAGAAACTAATAAAAATGGAATCACTATTATAAGAATTAATATTAAAAGTATTTTGATTTTTAATGAGTGTATAGAATTCCTGAGCTTTTTAATCAAGGCAACACCCTCTTTATCATAATGAAAGCTTAAACATAATTGTATAATATATCATATAGTATATATTATATAGACAAAATGTAATAAAATCAATTAAATTTGATAAAAATCCAAACGATTGGAACAAAAAACATAAAATTAATTAAAGGGGTCTGAACAATCAATAGATTCTTCAGACCCCTTTAACTAATTTACCATCTCTTCACTAAATTCATAACCCTTTTTTCCCATTCCCATAAGCGTTGTGGTTCATGCCTTACAGTACTTATATCTTTTAATATAAACTCTAATGGTGAATTATTTCTGCGTGCTGCATCCATAGTATGCTTTATATCATCCTCAATAATATCCCACTGCATTCTATCTGTAGCAAGATTAGCTGGTGTTGGCTTATTGGATATTACATAATCTGAACCAATTTTTTCAGCTGCAATATCAATATCGCACCAAGGACTGCAAGAAATTTTTCTTACATTAGGTATTTCTTTAATCATATCAAGACGATTGTGTAATGGCTCGCAACATCCGTAGTAAACAGCACCAAAACGCTCATATATCTTTTTTACATAATTAAACTCAAATTCTTGGTGTAAAGCAGGACTAATACTTACAAATATTTGAGCCATACCACTTGTCCAACAATCCTTTGCTTTAGGCATATCTGGATTAAAATCTTTTGTTAGCGGATCCTTTGTATAGTTATGAGAACAATGTGTATAAGGTATAAATGGATCCAATAATCCTTTTGCTTCTAACTGGTCTATCATTTCTAAATTAACTTTTGTAAAGTGATCCATAATTGCATGAATAAACTCTGGTCTATCTATTACTTCATATAATACATTCTGAGGTCCTATCCATTTAGCAAGTTTATCCCAAAGAGCAAATGAAGGAACATGCCCTTCCATTCTTACTGGAACGATACCATCAAATATTAACTTGGCCATTTCTTCACGCTCTTTACTACATTTTTTATCTTCATTTATAATTGGAGTTTTAATTTTTTGAATATCCTCTTCAGTTTTCAACTGATTATTATAGCTATGCCCAACTACATCATTTGCCTCATCACTCACTGAAATATCTTCATCTGCTTTAATACCAAAGCCAGTGTTCTGAATTGCTCTTGGAATTGATATATATGGGTCAACTACCATATCAGCTCTCATGTGATTCCACTTATAGATAGTTTGGCGCATATTGTTTTCAATAATACGTAAAAATGGATCTTCTGTTTTTAGTGTGAGTTCATCATTTACATTCATCTCATGCCAAGGTATTTGATCAATTAATACCATTGGTCTCTCCATTTTAAAATCATTTATAGATTGCCATAGCTTCTTTTTAGCATCATTGACTGGTGAGGCTATAATCTCAGCGTACTGTCGTCCTAATTTCCTCAGAATTTCCATTTCTTTTTTATTCATTCTTCATCTTCTCCTTAGATATATTTAATACAGTTTTAAAACTGTATTATTTGTACCTCTTGATACTTTAATTATAAGGAGTATAAAAATATTAATAAACTACTAAAAGTTACTTTAAGGTTGCTTAAAGTAACTTTCTTTATATAGTGAGGGTGCTATTTTTTTTTGGTTTTTAAAGAATCTTGTAAAGGCCTTTGTATCAGTAAAGCCTACTTTACGTGCAACAAACTTAACTTGTTCTCCATTAATTAATAATCTAGATGCCTCAAGAGCTCTAATATAGGATATATATTTTTGTGGGGTTTGTCCTACATATTTACTAAACAATCTAATAAAATATCTTGTATCAATATTTAGAATTTTTGAAAGTTCACTGTTGGTTAGATTTTTATTGTAGTTTAAATAAATATAGTCAATAATCTTTTTTATCCTCGTATCTTCAATAAACAGAAGATTTATATTTTTAAATACTAATGCTAACAAGCTATTTAATATATTGATAATTATATAAATTTCATTATTTTTAGTTACAAGTCCTTCTAAAGCTTTAAGTAAATTATCATTAATCTCATATTTATATATTTTATCTTCAATTAAGTTATTAAATAATAAGTCGCTTAAAGTAACATGAAACCACTGGCACTTGAGAGGGTTTTCTATGTTATGAGTAATCTTATACTTTTTATAAATAGGGAATATATATAAACATCCTTTTTTTAGTGTAATTTTCTCCATATCACTTTCATATACAGCATCACCAGAATATACAAAATATATTCTATGATAAGTACAGGATTCTTCTTCTACAAACCAGTTACGCTGACATTGTGATAGTCCATATAACAATAATTTATCTATTTGAATATGTTTATCCATATTATCAAACATTCCTTTCGTTTACTCAAGGGACATAATTAATTGTATGAAATTTTCATCAATTTGCTTTGTTGTTATAGAAGTAACGCTTTTATTTATTATATTATATCATAGAGAGGACAATTGATATTGACATTAAGTAATAAAAAAGGTATTATTAAATTAATCCAAAGGTTTGGAACAAATAATGATGGAATTGGATTGGTTTTGTTTTCTAAGTTTTTTATCTTTAATTTTGATTAGAAGCTTTGAATTTATCGAAAGGTCTTCATAATTGAGAATTATGGACTGTGCACTAATATAAACTTAGGAGGGAACAAATGAAAAGCATTAAGTATAATAACTTGATACAGTACTTAAAAGAATTAGAAAGTGTTGTCGTGGCCTTTTCAGGGGGAGTAGATAGTACATTTTTATTAAAAGCATGTGAAGAAGCTTTAGGCAGGAATGCAGTTGCAGTAACAATAGTATCACCATTTATTCCAAAGTGGGAAATTACAGAAGCAAAAGAATTAATTGAGGATATGGATACAAAGCACGAATTTATAGAAGTTTCATTAGATCAAGCTATAAAATTCAATCCAGAAGATAGATGTTATTTATGCAAAAAAGGTATCTTTTCAACTATAAAGAATTATGCTAAAGAAAATGGATTAAAGTATGTTTTAGATGGAACCAATTTAGATGATACAAAAGACTACAGACCTGGCATAAAAGCATTGAGAGAATTACAAATAAAAAGTCCATTGTTAGAAAATGAACTCACTAAATCAGAAATAAGAGAATTATCAAAAGAATTAAATCTTCCAACTTGGGACAAACCTGCATATGCATGCCTTTTATCTAGGCTTACTTATGGTAGTGAAATAAAGGATGAAGAGCTAATAAGAATTGAAAAATCAGAAGTATATATGATGACTTTAGGATTTAGAGAGGTAAGAGTTCGATCCCATGGTGATTTAGCAAGAATAGAAGTAAATAGAAATAAGAGAAAGAGTCTCTTTGATGAAGTTCTTTTCGATAAAATATCTAGTAAGTTAAAGGAATTTGGTTTTAAGTATGTCACCTTGGATTTGCAAGGGTATAGGGTAGGCAGCCTAAACGAAACTATAAATGATTTAGATAAAAAATAGAGGAGGCTAACATTATGAATTCAGATGATTTGAAAAATTTACTGCAAAAAGTTAAAGGTGGAGAAGTAAATATTGATGAGGCAATGAACAAGCTTGAGGATCTCCCATTTAAAGATTTGGGATTTGTAAAAATTGATAATCATAGAGAAATAAGAGTAGGCTATCCTGAGGTTATTTATTGTGAAGGTAAAACTGTTGACCAAGTCAAAAAAATAGTAGAGTTTATGCTGACGAAAAACACAAATATTTTAGGAACCCGTGCAAGTAAAGAGATGTACGATGCCGTAAAGGAAGTGTGTCCAGAGGCAATTTATAATAAGTTTTCGAGAACAATTGTGGTTAAGAAGAGAGAGATTGAGAAAAGGGACACATATATTGCAGTTATAACAGCTGGAACTTCTGATTTGCCAGTTGCTGAAGAAGCAGCCGTAACAGCTGAAATTCTAGGAAATAAGGTTGTAACCATCTCAGATGTTGGAGTAGCTGGAATCCATAGATTATTTGATAAGTTGGAAATAATAAGAGGCGCTAAAGTTGTAATTGTGGCTGCTGGTATGGAAGGTGCTCTTGCCAGTGTGCTCGGTGGTTTGGTTGATAAACCTGTTATAGCAATTCCAACTAGTATCGGATATGGAGCTAATTTTGGAGGATTGTCCGCATTGTTAGCTATGCTAAATAGTTGTGCAAGTGGTGTTAGTGTTGTAAATATTGATAATGGATTCGGCGCAGGATATTTGGCAAGTATGATAAATAATATTTAGCTTTCGGTTTACCGAAAGGTGTCAATAACTTATAACTTACCACTTAAAACTAGAAGATTGACATCTCATAATTAGCTGTGGTATAATTGCACAAAGAAATCCAAACGATTGGAAATGTAATTGGAAGATTGGAGAAATATTAATGACAGTTACTTTAAAGGAAATAGCACAAAAGGCTAATGTATCAGTTTCAACTGTTTCTAGAGTTATTAATAATGATACAAAGAAGCCTGCCAGCAAAGAAACGCAAGATAAAATATGGAAAATAGTTAGAGAGCTTGGATATGTTCCTAACCAAAATGCTAGAAATTTAATTAAAGGTAAGGAAGAAGAGGTTAGTTTACCTACCAAAGCAATAGGATGTATCTTTACTTCTACTCAAGATACTTATAATGATCCTTTCTACTCACAAATAGCTAGAGGTATTCAAGAGGAAGTATCAAAGAGAGGATATGTACTAGGATATTCATTTTCATCTTGTGATATGTCATTCTCAGCTCTTTATAATAATTTAACTTCAAATCCAGTGGATGGAGCAGTGATTTTAGGTCGTTTCAATGAAGATGTACTTAAATTTCTAAAGCAAAATATAAAAAATATTGTGTACGCAGGAGTTAACTATGTAGATGCAGGTTTTGATGAAATTATTTGTGATGGATACAAAGGTGCACAAGAAGCTGTAGAGTATTTGGTAAGTTTAGGTCATGAAAATATTGGATTCATAGGATCACTTCCTTCAGAAGAAGATGTTGTTAATGAACATAGGTATGAGGGTTATAAAACTGCTTTGAAAAAAAGAAACTTAGAATTTAATGAAAAAAATATTATTGGGGTAGAACTTTCAACAACAGCTGGCTACAATGGTATGAAAGGGTATTTAGAAAATACTGCATCAGAAAAATTACCAACAGCTTTCTACTGTGCGAATGATGTTGTTGCTATAGGTGCTATGAAAGCTTTAAATGAAAAGGGCATCAAAATTCCAGATGACATATCTGTTATTGGACTAGATGACATAGAAATGTCTGCTTTTGTTACACCATCATTGACAACAATAAAGGTTCCAAAAGAAGAACTTGGTAAGTTTGCAGTAAAAATATTAATTGATAAAATTGAAAATGGACATGATTTTCCCGTACGAGTAAATGTACCTTTTGAGTTGATAGAAAGGGATAGCTGTAAGTTTATAAAATCATAGTTGAAGTAGTTTATCTATTAAGATAAAAATTCATAAACATAAAAGCAAAAATTTCATTTTTGCTTAAAGTTTTAACTTGTATCCAAACGATTGGGGCAATGTTTGTGAAAGCTTCTAATTAAATCAAAAGATTTTCTGTAAGAAAATCATCCATTACTGAGAACTGTTAACTGTCAACCGTAAACTGATAAATAAAGCTACTAAGTAGTTTATCTATACCTATATTAATTTGAAAGGATGAGATTATGCATATTCCTGATGGTTTTTTAGATATTAAATCATGTGTAGGTGCTGGAATATTAAGTGTGGGATCTATAAGTTTTGTTGTTAAAGAATTGAAAAAGAATATAAGTGATAAAGATATTCCACAAATGGGAGTTGTAAGTGCTTTTATCTTTGCAGCTCAAATGATAAATTTCCCTATTGCCTTTGGAACATCAGGGCATTTACTGGGTGCAGCTTTAGCAACAATACTACTAGGACCTTTAAAAGCAATTATTGTCTTAACAGGGGTAGTAGGTGTTCAAGCATTCTTTTTTCAAGATGGAGGTATTATGGCTATTGGGGCAAACCTTTTAAATATAGCTATTTTACCTGTGGTAATAGTTTATTTAGCTCAAAGATTCCTTAGTAAAATTGATGGTTTTGAAAAGAGTAAAATATTTATTGTTTCTTGGATATCGGTAGTTATATCAGCTGTAATTATTTCTTTAGAATTGCAAATATCAGGTACTTATGAATTGGGAAAAGTTTTAACTTTGATGTTTTTTTGGCACTGTATTATTGGCATTGGAGAAGGTATTATTACATGTTTATCATATAGCTTTATCAATAACCTATTAGAAAGAAGGAATTTAAATGGTGTTGAGAGTTAAAAAAAACGTAGTCAGTATATTTGTTGCTGCACTGCTCATAGCAGCTATTTTATCTCCTTTTGCATCAGCAAAACCAGATGGATTAGAAAGGGTAGCAGAAGATCTCATGTTTATTGAGTTGGTTAAAAATAATATGTTTGAGATTATGCCAGATTATGCTATTAAAAGTTTTGATAATCCATATTTATCAACAGCTTTGGCAGGTGTTATAGGAGTTATTATAACTGCTTCAATTGTTGTATTGTTTACGTCATTGCTAAAAAAATCGAATGGTTCAGCAAATGATTAAGAAATATAGAGATGAATTAAAAGTTTATTTTTATTTATTATGTATAGTTTTTTCAGTTACACTTAGTAATCCAAGAATATTGATGATTGTTTTGGTGTTGTTATTTATTAATATGGCAATAGTAAAGGTTCCAGTAAAGTACTTTATTGGCAGAATAAAATATGCATTAGTTTTTGGAGGAGGAGTACTATTAATACCATTACCTTTTACTAAAGGATGGCTATATACAGGAATAATAGCTATAAAATTTTTAATTTCAATAATTTCATGCATAACAATGATTTATAGTGTAAAGATTAATAAATTTTTCAATGCTCTTAGAATAATAAAAGTATCAAACATAATCTTAAGTGTAATAGAATTCAATATTAGGTACATTAAAGTGCTAAAAGTAGAGGCAAGTAGAATGTATATGGCAAGAATATCTAGGGCATATAAAAAGAAGAGATTTTTAAACTTTAAGGATTTAAAGGATATATCTCAAATGGTAGCTATATTATTTGTAAGATCATATGAAAGAAGCAATCGAATATATACAGCTATGAAGTCAAGAGGATACGAAATGAAGTTTGATAAGCCAAGAGTTGAAGGAGAAATTCGAATTGAGCAGAGCAGTGGAGATAAAGAATTTAGCATTTCAATACGATGATGGAACACCAGCCTTAAAAGATGTTTCTTTAGCTATTGATAAAAATAAAAAAATTGCAATACTGGGCTCAAATGGAGCGGGTAAATCAACATTATTACTACATTTAAATGGTGTATATTTACCCCAAAAGGGGTTTGTATTAATTGAGGATATGGAAATCAATAGAAAAACTATGAGGTATGTAAGGCAAAAAGTTGGATTAGTGTTTCAAGATCCAGATGACCAGATATTTTCATCTACTGTATATGAGGATTTAGCATTTGGCCTTAATAATATGGGATTACCAGAAGAAGAAATTGAAAGGCGTATAAATTATATAGCTGATATTTTTCAAATAAAAGAAGTTTTAAATAAAAATACATTCCATTTAAGCTATGGACAAAAAAAGAAAGTAGCTATAGCAGGTATGTTAGTTATGGAACCTGATGTAATTGTCCTAGATGAACCTATTGCTTTTCTTGATCCAGCCACAACGAAAAAAATATGTGAAATTTTAGATGAATTACATTCAAAAGGTCATACTATCATTATTACCACCCATAATATTGATTTCGCTGTAGAATGGGCAGATGAGTTAGTCATAATGAATAAAGGTGAAGTTTTAAAACAAGGTAATAAAAGAATTCTTTTAGATAAGGATTTGGTGAAAAAAGCTAACATAGATTTGACTACTGTGACAAAAGTATTTCAAAAAACAGGATTATTTAATTTTAATGAATTACCAGTAAATCAGAAAGATGCGGTAAATCAAATAATATGGAATGAATATTTAAGTATAGATGAAAATTAATACATATATTTAATAAAAAATGAGGAGGAAATAATTATGGAATTACAATTTGAATATGGTCAAGGCTTTATGGGGGCAACTTTACCGGATAATACAGATGTATTTATCCCAGGAGAAACAGTTGCTGACCCAGAAATTATACCAGAAGATAAACTTGTAGAAGTAACAAGAAAATCAATTTTAAATCCAATTGGAGTTAAACCAATATCAGAGCAGGTATCAAAGGGATCAAAGGTAACTATTATATTCCCTGATAGAGTTAAAGGTGGTTTCCAAGAAACTTCTCACAGAAAAATATCTATTCCTATAATAATTGAAGAATGTTTGAAAGCTGGGGTAGAAAAGAAGGATATAAAATTAATATGTAGTAACGGATTACACAGAAAAAATACAAAAGAAGAAATTAAAAGTATTTTAGGAGAAAAAGTTTTTAATGAGTTCTGGTATACTAATCAAATAATTAATCATGATAGTGAAGATTGGGACAACCTTGTTGATTTAGGGTATAATGAAAATTATGACCATGTTATTATGAACAAAGATGTTTATGAATCTGATTTGGCAGTATTGATTGGACATACACTTGGAAACCCTTATGGTGGATATTCAGGAGGCTATAAGCATAGTGCTACAGGTATTACACATTGGAAATGTATTGCAGCACATCACGTTCCACATGTTATGCATAGAAAAGACTTTACTCCAGTAACGAAAACAAGTTTAATGCGTCAAAAATTCGATCAAATTAGTAAATACATGGAAGAAAAAATGGGGAATAAATTCTTTACATGTGATGCAGTATTAGACACGAAGCAGAGACAAATTGCAGTTTTTACAGGATGTGCAGAGGTCATTCAACCTATATCTTGGGAAGTAGCAGATAAGAGAACTTTTATTCCTTGGGCTGAGAAAAAATATGATGTTATGGTATTTGGAATGCCTCAAAACTTCCACTATGGAAATGGTCATGGAACAAACCCACTATTAATGTTGCAAGCAATCTCAGCTAATATTATAAGACATAAGAGAATTATGAATGATAATTGCGTTGTTATTTGTTCATCAATTTGTAATGGATATTTCCATGATGAAGAATTCCCTTCATACAGAGAAATATATGAATTATTCCAAAAGGATTATAATTATACTTTACCAGATGTAGAGAAATACGGTGAGCAATTATCAATGAACAAAGAATATATAGATAAGTATAGATATGGATATGGTTATCACCCATACCATGGGTTCTCAATGATATCTTGTGGACATATAGCAGAAAAGCATTGTTCAGCAATATATATAGTTGGTGCGTACGAACCAGGATTTGCTAGAGGAATGGGAATGAAAACACGTGCAACTTTTGAAGATGCATTGAAAGATGCAAGAAAATATGTAGGAGACAATCCTAATATTTTAGCATTGCCAAGAACTTTTAGAACTGCTGGAGTACACTTAATGATGAGGGATGAAAGAATATAACATAAATTTAAAATTATTAAATGATAAATAATTAAATAAAAACACTAGAAATCTATATCCATAGATTTTTAGTGTTTTTTTATTTAGGATTTTAGGATATTATGAAAGATTGTAGAAAAGAGAAAGTAGTAAAATATTAACTTACATAAATCGATAAGTGATTTATTTCATAGGTTATAGTGCATTTTGTTGGTACAAGAGAACATAAAACTACATACAATAACAGTAGGTGCATTGTATAGATAAACTATTTTGTGAATTGATAATTGTGAACTGTGCATTGATTAAACTATACTTTAAAAAGTGAGTGTGATTATATGAAAGTTGTAATTTTATGTGGAGGGAAAGGTCTTCGAATGAGAGGGGCTAATAACAACCTTCCTAAACCTATGGCATTAGTTAAGGACAAGCCAATATTATGGCATATTATGAAGTGCTATAGTAAATTTGGATATAATGATTTTATACTCCCTTTAGGTTATGGAGGAGATAAGATCAAAAAATATTTTATAGATTATAAATGGAAAAATTCCAATTTCATAAAAGACTATGAAAAAGACAAAATTGATTATTATGGAGATATAGATATTAAAAAATGGAAGATTACTTTTATTGATACAGGTTTAGACACAATGACAGGTGGAAGAATCAAAAAAGTTGAAGAGTTTATTGATGAAGATACTTTTATGTTAACTTATGGAGACGGATTGTCTGATATAAATATAGATAATCTTTATAATTATCATAAGAAAAAGGGAAAAATTGCTACGTTAACGGCTGTTGAAAGAAAAAGTCAATATGGAATTTTAAATATCAAAAAAGGTTTAGCAACATCTTTTGGTGAAAAGACTTCAATAGATGGGTATATTAATGGGGGATTTTTTATTCTAAACAAAGAAATTTTTAGATATCTGGATGGTGATAAGTGCATATTTGAAGAAGAACCTTTAAGAACTTTAGTAAAGGAAAAAGAGCTTGCTGTATATAAACATAAAGGATATTGGCATGCTATAGATACACCTAAAGATTTACAAGTAGCAAATCAGGAGTGGAATAAATAAATTTAGTTTTAGAAAGGGGAGATTATGAATGGATAAAAATGAATTAATCGATCATATAAATGATTTGTTAAAATCCATTCAAAATGGAAATTTAAGAGAGTGTATTAAATTAATCTATTTATTAAATTTAAATACTAAAGCTAAATTATTCTTTTTAAATAATCTTTATATAATTTTGAAGGCAGAATTATATAAAGAAATTGAAAAGCAAAAAACAATTTATAATAATACACAATATACACTTGAAGATAATAATAAATATTTTTATATAGAGGAAGAAGAAGAAATAGAAGTAAAAGAAAAAAATATATATCCGTATGAAAGAAAGCATAATAATGGAGCTACTGAATATTATCCTATAAATAAAAATGATAAAAAAACCTATAATTTTTGTACACTTGCAGGCTATAAGTATTTGATAAAAGTTTTAACTTTTTATAGAGGGTTATCAAAAAATTCTAATAATTTCAAGCTTTGGATTTGTTGCATGGATGATAGGGTATATAATGCTTTGAATAAGCTTAATCTAAAGAACTTATTTTTATTTAAATTGGAAAGTTTAGAAACTGAGGAATTGAAAAATGTTAGAATGGATAGAACAGAGAGTGAATATTGTTGGACATTAAAAGGTTCTTTGATAGAGTATATTATGAATGAATATCACGTAGATTCAATATTATATTGTGATTCAGATTTGTATTTTTATTCAAATCCAGCAGTGATTTTTGAGGAGTGGGGAGAAGATTCAATCTTTTTATGTCCTCAAAGAGATGTTCCAGCAGTAGAAAAAGATTATGGAACTTATCAAGCAGGTTTAGTAGGATTTAAGAATGATACAAATGGTAGGGAAGCATTGGAATGGTGGAAAAGAAAATGTATTGAGTGGTGTTATTATAGAGTAGACGAGCCTAATGAAAGATGGGCAGATCAAAAATATTTAGATAAAATCCCTACTATGTTTAAAGGAGTAAAAATATCAAATAATTTAGGATTGAATGCAGCACCATGGAATATAATCTATAATAATAATTTTAGAATATCAGTAAAAGGTAAACAAGTTTATATTAATAATGATAAATTGGTAGCTTTTCATTTTGCTTTATTTACAATTTTTGATAAAGATCGATATGATTTATGGAATATATGGACAATAAATATAAGTTCAATAGTTAAAAACCATATATATTCACAATATATTAGGGATTTACGACAATCAATTGATATATTAACTTCTAATATAAGTGGAGTAGAGGAATATATCTATTCAAGTGATAATTCAAATGAAGCAAAGAATTTTTATATGTGCAATAATCTTAGAAAAAAAATTGACAAATATGATGAGTTTTATACTTTTTGTGCGATTACTTCGAAAGAATATTTAATAAAAGCCATTACTTTATATAGATCAATTAAAGATAAAATAAATAATTTCCAATTATTTATTCTTTGTGTGGATAATACTGCTTATGATATTTTGAAAAAACTAAAATTAGTAAATGTTACTTTAATAAGGCATTTATCAGTAGAAAAAGAATTCCAAGAATTGAATGAAATAAAAAGCCACAGGTCACTTAAAGAATATTGCTGGACATTAAAAGCTCCATTAATAAAATATGTAATGGACAAGTATGGAATTCAATCAGTTGTATATTTAGACTCAGATTTATATTTCTTTGATGAGCCTAGTAAAATATTTGAATCATGGAAAGATTATTCAATCTTGATGTGTGATCAAAGAGCTAAGGGTGAATTACAAAGAACACACGGATATTACCAAGCAGGACTTGTTGGATTTAGAAGAGACAATTATGGAATACCATGTTTGAATTGGTGGAAGGATAGATGTTTAGAATGGTGTTACGATAATGTTGATGAGGGTAATGAAAGATGGGGAGATCAGAAATATCTAGATAAAATTCCATTTGAATTTAAATCTATAAAGGTTGTTAGAGATTTAGGAGTCAATGCAGCGCCATGGAATATAGTTGAGAATAATAAATTTAAAATAGATAAGAAAGCTGATGGCATTTATATTAATAATAATAAATTGATAGTATATCATTTTGGAAGTCTATTAATATTTGAGGATGAAGAATTTGATTTGTGGAAATTATACCCAAATGATTTCGAAGAAGAAGTAGTAAATAATATATATATACCGTATTTAAAAGAATTAATAAATACAATGGATTATCTTGTGAATAATGGAGTAAATGTTTATGAACTAATATCAGATAAAAAGAATCCTCAAAATTTATATCAATTATCTTTTGGGTGGTAATAAAATGGAAAATAAAAAAATAAATCTAATTGGTAAAAAAGCTCTTGTAACAGGAGCAGCTGGGTTTATTGGGTCTCATCTTGTACGAAGGCTTTTGGAAGAAGGGGCCCAGGTAGCTGTAATTGTAAGAAAAAGTACAAAACTATGGAAACTGAATGATATAAAAAATCATATAAGTATTTGTTATGGGGATATACAGGATAAAGATAGTCTGGAAAAAATAATTTCTTCATATAAACCTGAATATGTGTTTCATCTTGCGGCATATGGAGTGAATTCACAAAATAAAGATTATTACAAGGCGATAAGAACTAATATAGTTGGCTCTGTTAATATTATGGAGTTGTTGAGTAAAACAGGTAGTGAGAAAATTATAAACATTGGAAGTAGTTCAGAATATGGATTAATAAATGGACCTCAAACTGAAGATGGTGTGTTGAATCCATTGAATATTTATGGCAGCACAAAAGCAGCAGCAACTATAATTATGCATCAAATTGCAAGAACTAATGATCAAAATATTGTAACTATTAGACCTTTTGGGTTATTTGGTGAGCGGGAAGAACAACACAAAATATTTTCTTTTATAATTACTTCGATATTAAAAGGGCAAGAAGTAAAATTAACTTCATGTCAACAATTTAGAGATTATATATATGTTGAAAATTTAGTAGATGCGATGATATTAGCCTGTAAGAGTGGGATTAAAAATGAGATTTTTAATATAGGTAGCGGTAAGGTAGAAAAATTAGAGTATTATGTAAACAAAATTTTTGAATTAACTAAAAGTGATTTAAAACCTAAATACGGATATTATACTCAGAGGGAGGGCGATATGTGGTGCCCTTGTCCTAATGTTGATAAGATAAAAACTCTTCTTCAGTGGGATATCAAAATTTCTTTTGAAAAAGGTTTAAATAAAACAATTAATTGGTTTGAAAAAAATTTAGAGTATTATTAATGGATCTATTGAACTAAAGTTTATTTCAGAGGTGATAAATTTGGATTTTAATTTACTAAATTTATATAAAAATAAAAATGTATTAGTTACAGGGCATACAGGATTTAAAGGATCATGGTTAAGTATTTGGCTTTTAAATCTAGGTGCTAATGTTATAGGGTATTCACTTGATCCCAAGACAAAGTATGATAATTTTGTTTTATCTAATTTGAAGGATAAAATTGTAGATATTAGAGGCGATATAAGAAATCTAGATAAGTTAAAAAAAGTATTTGATAGATATAAACCAGAGATCGTATTTCATTTAGCTGCACAACCGCTAGTAATGCATTCTTATGCTAAGCCTAAATACACTTATGATGTAAATGTAATGGGTGCAGTTAATATTTTAGAATGTATAAGACATTGTGAAGAAACGAAGATAGGGATTGTAATAACTAGTGATAAATGTTATAGAAATGATGAATGGATTTGGGGATATAGAGAAAATGATGCACTTGGCGGGTATGATCCATATAGTTGTAGTAAAAGTTGCGTAGAACTGTTAGTTTCTTCTTATCAGAATTCGTTTTTTAATCCACAAAAATATGAGAAACATGGTAAGCTAATTGCTTCTGTTAGAGCTGGAAATGTTATAGGAGGGGGAGATTGGTCAGAAAATCGAATAATTCCTGATTGCATAAAAGCGCTACAAGAAAAGAAAAATATTTCTATTAGGAGCCCATATTCAGTAAGACCATGGCAGCATGTCTTAGAACCTTTAAGTGGATATTTACTAGTTGGAGCTAAGTTTATGAAAGAGGGTATTAAGTATTCTGGAGCATGGAATTTTGGTCCAGAATATAGAAATATAGTTACTGTTCTAGATTTGGCAAATAAGATGGTTGACAAGTGGGGCGGAGGAAATTATGTTATTAATAATAATAAAATACAGTTGCATGAAGCAAAATTATTAAGTTTGGATATAAATAAAGCAAAGTATTATTTGAAGTGGTATCCTCGTTGGAATATAGATATAACAGTAGAAAAAATAGTAGAATGGTATAAAAATTATCTAAATAAAAATGTTTTTGATATGTGCGAAAACCAAATTGTAGAATATTGTAGCTAAGGGTCGGCTTATGAGTTACTTCTATTTTTCAATCAAAAATATGTGATATTCAAGCATTTTTGTTTGAAATTAGTGGATGTCGTTCATAAACGATTCCTAAATAGAAGTGCGGATAAATCCCCGCACTTTTAAATTGTTTTAGTACAATAAAATATAAATTATGCAATTATATGAATAATTATAAATAAGAAGTGTTTTTTTTTTGATAATTGTGATAATATATGATTATATTTTCAAAAAGGGGGGCAATTTTTATGAAATTATTTGGTACATCAAAAGTAGTAAATAATGAACTCAATATTGGAGAGGTTGATGCTACAAAACTTATAGAAAAATATGGATCACCTCTCTATGTAATGGATGAAGCATTGATAAGAGATAATTGTAGGAGATATATAAATGCATTTGCTAAGGATAAAAATAAAGTGGCGTATGCTGGTAAGGCTTTTAATACATTATCTATGTGTAGATTAGTTAAGGAAGAAGGGCTTTGTTTAGATGTAGTATCAGGGGGCGAACTATTTACAGCTTATAAAAGCGAATTTCCATTAGAAAATATTTATTTCCATGGAAATAATAAGACTTTGGAAGAAATAAGTATGGGCATAGAACTTGGAGTTGGAAGATTTGTTATAGACAATTTTTATGAAATTGATAAAATCAATGAAATTGCAAAAACAATGGGTAAAATTCAAAAGATTATGTTAAGAATTACTCCAGGTATAGAAGCACATACTCATGAATATATAAAAACCGGACAAGAAGATTCAAAATTTGGATTTACTTTGTTAGAAGATCAAGCTTTTAAAGCAGTTGAAAAATGCATTTCTCTATCTAATGTAGAATTAGCAGGATTTCACTGTCATATAGGTTCTCAAATTTTTGATGTTGAACCATTTGTTGATGAAGTTAAAATAATGATAAATATTATGAAAGATGTGCAAAATAAATATGGAATTACATTAAAAGAATTAGATTTAGGTGGAGGATTTGGTATTTATTATACTGAAGAAGATGAACCGAAGGAACCAGAAGTATTCTGCGAAGCTATTCTTCAAACTGCTGAAGAAGTATGTAAAGAAATTGGTTTTGATATGCCAGTATTAATTATAGAGCCGGGAAGAAGCATAGTAGCAAATGCTGGTACAACATTGTACACAGTAGGTTCTATAAAAGATGTTCCAGGTATTAGGAGATATGTTGCAGTTGATGGAGGAATGGGAGATAATATTAGACCAGCTCTTTATCAGGCAAAATACGAATGTACAATTGCTAATAAAATGGATGAAGATTCAGGACAAAAAGTAACAATAGCAGGAAAATGCTGTGAGTCTGGTGATATATTAATAAATGATATAGAAATAGGGAATGTTGAAAGTGGAGATATTTTAGCAATGTCTACTACTGGAGCTTATGGCTTCTCGATGGCTAATAATTATAATAAAATCCCTAGACCATCAGTTGTTATGGTTAAGGATGGAGAAGTAAAAATCGCTTATAAAAGAGAAACTTATGAAGATTTAATAAGAAACGAAGTATAAAAGAGATGCGAAATTAATTTCGCATCTCTTTTATTTTATAACAAAATTCTATTTGAGTAATTTCTCGATTTTTTGGGAATAATACTTTAGGTAAACTCAAGCTATGTATTAATAAAGGAGTGACATTAAATGTATTTTTTACTAGCAGCAATTTTAGTTACACTAATAGCGGGCATTACATACTTGTATTATTCCAGCAAGAATAAAAACGAGGAGAATATATTAGATGATATACCATCTATAGATGTTAAAAATGAAGATTTAGAGAAGCATGCCCTAGAAATTTCAAAAGAGTATTCAGAAACTAAAATAACAAATTCAAGAAGGAAAATTATTAAAAGTCTTGATAGAAGTTATAAAAAAATTCTCGAAGGATATGAATTCATCGACAGAGATGTTAGAAATAAAAGAGAAGTTGTTTCTGCAGGGGAATGGTTACTTGATAATTTATATTTAATTGAAAAAGAATATAAACATATTAAACAGAGTATGCCTGAAGATTACTATAATAATTTGCCGGTAATAGATAAAGGAATAATGAAAGGATATCCAAGAATTTATCACATAGCTGTAGAAATGGTTTCGCATACTGATGGGAAAATTGAAGAAAATACAATATTAAGATTTATAGAAGCTTATCAGAATAATACTATACTAAGTAGTGGAGAACTGTGGGCATTACCTATAATGCTTAGAATTGCATTGATTCAAAATATTAGCAAGATTACTGAAAAAATCATTCTAGCACAAAAAGAAAAAAGAAAAGCAGATATTATTGCAGATAATTTAATAAACTCAATTGAAGAAGGAAATTTAAAGGATGAAATTGATAAACTTTCTTCAAAAGAGTTAATTTTTTCGACTCATTTTTGTGAGAGATTATTGAAGGTGCTTAGGGATAATGGAATAGATAATCAAGAAGTATATACTTGGATAGATGAAAAGCTTGAGTTACAAGAAACAAATTCTGAAAAAATGATAAATTTAGAACACCAGAAACAAGCAAATTATCAACTATCAATGGGAAATTGTGTTCATTCAGTAAGACAGGTAGAAGGATTAAATTGGAGAGATGGCTTTGAAGAATTAAGCTATGTTGAAAAAATTCTGAGAACAGACCCAAGTGATATTTATTCAAAAATGGATTTTGAATCAAGGGATTATTATCGACATAATGTTGAAAGAATGTCAAAGAAAATAAATAAACCAGAGTCTTTTGTTGCAAAAAAAGCTATTGATTGTGCTGAAGAATGTGATGTTAATGAAGCATATAGTTATAAAAAGCATGTTGGATATTATCTGGTAGATGATGGTGTTGGAAAATTAAAAGAAAAAATTGGTAAAAATTCAAATAAAATAAAAGCAGATGAGGATTTTAATAAGAAAAATAAAGTTCAATTATATGTTGGTATAATTATCGTTGGAACTTTAATAATAATGAGTTTCTTCCTCTATATAAGTTACATAAATGATATTAACAGAGCACTATGGAGATATATTGTTGCAGCATTAGCATTGTTAATACCATGCAGTGAAATTGTTACATCAATTTTGAATTGGAGTATAAATCATTTATCAGTTCCAGATTTTATTCCCAAAATGGAATTAAAAGACGGAATTGAGGAAAAAGATAAAACAATAGTTGTTATTCCTACTATTGTTAATACACCAGAAAGAGTTGAAGAATTGATCTCAGATATGGAGGTTTATTATTTAGCTAATTCTGAAAAAAATTTATATTTTGCTTTACTTGCAGATTTTAAAGATAGCAATAAAAAGGAAGAAAAAAATGATAGTAAATTAATAAAAACTGCACTGGAGGCAGTAAAAAATTTAAATAAAAAATATAGTAATTCTGGAAATGAAATATTTTATTTTTTAAGTAGATATAGAAAATATAATGAAAGTGAAGAAAAATGGTTAGCTTGGGAAAGAAAAAGAGGTAAATTAATTGAATTTAATAGGCTAATAAGAGGAGCAAAAGATACAAGTTATGATATTGTTAGTGGAAATATTCATAATTTGATTAATGCAAAGTATGTTATAACTCTTGACTCGGATACTCAGTTACCAAGAGATACAGCTAAAAAAATGATTGGTGCAATGAGTCATATTTTGAATGTTCCTCATATTGACAAAGGTCAAAAAAGAGTGACAAGAGGATATGGGTTGATGCAACCCAAAATAAGTATAAGTACTGTAAGTGCAAATAAGACTATGTTTTCGACTATTTTTTCAGGAGAAACAGGTATTGATACTTATACCACAGCTGTTTCAGATGCATATCAGGATTTATTTAAAGAAGGTATCTTTACGGGTAAAGGGATATATGAGGTGGATACTTTTAATTATATGTTGGAAAGAGAAATTCCGGAAAATTCAGTATTAAGCCATGATTTATTAGAAGGCTCCTATGTAAGAGCTGCTTTAGTTACTGATTTGGAATTAATTGATGGATATCCAGCTACGTATAATTCAAGTGCAAAAAGGCTACATAGGTGGGTTAGAGGGGATTGGCAGCTGATTCCATGGCTTAAAAATAAACAGTCATTAAATAGATTATCTATATGGAAAATTTTTGATAACTTAAGACGTAGTTTATTAGCACCATCTATAATGCTATTGTTTGCATTATCTTTCAATGTTTTGCCTGATGGCACTGATAAATGGATAATTGCTGCTGTTGTAGCATTAGTGATACCATTACTTTTCGATGTAACAGAGGTAATAGTATCTCCTATGAGAGGAATGAATTTAACCGGAAAATTAGAGAATTGGAAAAGTGTTATAGAACAAATATTTCTGATATTCTGTTTTTTGCCACATAAAGCTTACTTGATGATTGATGCTATTGTAAGAACAATCTATAGAACTAAGGTGAGCAAGAAACATCTTTTAGAATGGCAAACAGCTGCTGATGCTGATATTGAATCAAAGGATGATATTGGTTTTTATGTAAAATTAATGTGGCCGGGTAGTTTAATAGCATTGATTATTGGGATGTTGGCATTTATGCAATCTATTAACAGTGGATTATTTATGTTGCCTTCAAGTATTATTTGGTTTGTAAGTCCTTATGTTGCTTACTATATTAGTAAGGATATCGAAAAAACTCATTATGTACTTAATGAGAATCAAAAGGAACTTTTAAAAATACTTGCAAGAGAAACTTGGGCATATTTCGAAGATTTTGTTGATGATGACAATAATTGGTTAGCTCCAGATAATTATCAACAGGACCCAAGTAATGGTGTTGCTCATAGGACATCGCCTACAAATATGGGAATGGGTATAATATCTAATGTTGTTGCCCACGATTTGGGATATGTAGGTATAATAGAATGTGTTGACCGTATAGATAAATGTATTATAAGTATGGAAACTTTAAAGAGATATAAAGGACATTTTTATAATTGGTACAATACAAAATCAAAAGAAATTCTAAGACCAGAATATATTTCAACAGTTGATAGTGGTAACTTAGTAGGATACTTGTGGGTGACTTCAACTGCATTGGATGAATATTTGAGTAGACCAATTATAGATAAAAATTTTGCCAGTGGGCTAAAAGATACAATTTTACTTGCTAATAAAGAATTAGAAGATAAGTTAGGAATAAAAAATTATTATCAGAGTGTTTTAGTTGATGTAGATAATTTAGATGCTGATATTTTAAATTATAAAAGAATACTTCTTGATTTATGGGATAAATGTATAAAAGTTTCCAATGATAATAAAAAGAAAGATGAATTATATTGGAATGAAAAAGTTAAAAATACATTAACAGTCTTTTTGGTTGAGATGCAAAAACTTTTTCCTTGGGCAGATTTATTAATTGAACGATCAAATAAGCTAAAAGAAGTTTCTGAGAAATTAAAAGATGTATCATCTTCAGTGAGCTTAATTGAATTGAATGCGGAATTAGATAAAATAACTAAAGATATAAACAGGGTTAATTTCAAAAATAAAGATGATAAATATTTGGCTAAAGAATTATTAAGTTCATTAAAGAGTAGTAAGATAGAAATTAATAAATTAGTTATTAAAATTGAGAATTTAAAAAGTAGAATAAATAATATGGCTACAGCCACTGATTTTAGAATTTTATATGATGAAAAAAGGCAACTTTTTTCTATAGGATATGATATTGAAAAAGATTCAATTGGTAAAAGTTATTATGATTTGTTAGCTTCTGAAGCGCGTCAAGCTAGTTTTATAGCTATAGCTAAAGGAGATGTAGATCAAAAACATTGGTTTAAACTAGGTCGTGCAATGGCAGTTATGGGTAGAAGCAAAGGACTAGTTTCATGGAGTGGTACAATGTTTGAATATTTAATGCCACTATTAATAATGAAAACTTATCCAAAGACCCTACTTCATGAAACATATAGATCTATTGTTGATGGTCAAAAGAGATATTGCAAAAATAGAAGAGTTCCTTGGGGAATATCAGAATCTGCCTTCAGGAGTTTTGATGTAGGATTAAATTATCAGTATAAAGCATTTGGTATACCGGGAATAGGGTTAAAAAGAGGATTGGTTAATGAACTGGTAATTTCACCGTATTCAACTGTGATGGCATTACAGGTTGATCAGCAGGCGGCAATGAGTAATATTCAAAGATTGATATCCGAAGGATTGTCAGGAAGATATGGGCTATACGAAGCAATAGATTACACAAAGGATAGAATGCCTAAAGGTAAAAAGAAAGCTGTTGTTAAATGCTTTATGGTACACCACTTGGGCATGAGTTTACTTTCGTTGGATAATGTACTAAATCAAAACATTTTGCAAAAAAGATTCCATTCTGTACCAGAAGTTAAAGCTACTGAATTATTACTACAAGAAAAAGTGCCAAAGAGAATAGTTTATGAAAGGGAACAAAAATTTGAAGCATCTGATGCAATTGCAGAAAAGCAAAATGTTATTGTTAGAAGATTTTCTACTGGAGTAACTGATATACCAGAAACTCAACTTTTATCTAATGGTTCTTATTCATTGATGATGACTAATAGCGGGAGTGGGTACAGTAAATTAAATGATATGACGGTATATAGATGGCATGAAGATGTCACTATGGATAATACAGGAATGTATTTTTATATAAAAGATGTTAATTCTAATGAATTTTTCTCAGCCACTTATGAGCCTACTAAAAAGATAGGTGAAAAATATGATGTTATTTTTTCTCTAGATAAAGCGGAATTCAGAAGAGTTGATAGAGAGTTAAATACTAAAACTGAAATTGCTGTTTCTAATGAAGACAATGTTGAGGTAAGAAAAATCACAATTACAAATCATGGAAATGAAGATAAAATCATTGAGATAACCAGTTACTGTGAAGTGACTTTAGCACCTTTTAATTCAGATATAGTGCATCCAGCTTTTAGTAACTTATTTATAAGAACAGAGTATGATGCAGAGAATAGTTGTATTATTGCTAACCGTAGGCCTAGAGAACATAAGTCTAAGAAACCATGGGCTATGCAGAGTGTGGTTGTAGACGGAAATTCTATTGGTCAAATTCAATACGAAACGAGTAGAGCGAACTTTATTGGAAGAGGAAGAAATCTATATAGTCCTACAGCTATGGAAGGGGATACACCACTTACTAATACCGTTGGGGCTGTATTGGATCCAATTATTAGTATAAGAAGACGAATTAAAATTGCTGCAGGAGAATCCTGTAAAGTTTCTTATTCTACTGGTGTAGCAGAATCTAGAGATGGAATTAAAGACTTAGCAAGAAAATATAGAGAGGTTACTAATATAGATAGGGTATTTGAACTTGCGTGGACTCAAAGTCAAGTTGAAATGAATTATTTAGGCATTAAGTATCCTCAAGCGAATTTATATCAAGCAATGGCTTCTAGAATTTTATTTATGAATAAATCTCTTCAGAAGAGAAGTGATCTAATTAAAAATGTAAAGAGAAGTCAACCGTCACTGTGGCAGTATGGAATTTCTGGTGATGTTCCAATTGTAACAGTGGTAATTAAAGAAGAAAAAGATAAAGATTTAGTACGGCAGATGCTTAATGCTCATGAATTTTGGAGTATTAAAGGATTAAAAGTAGATTTAGTGTTTTTAAATCTACAAAACACTGCTTATTTTCAACCGCTTCAAGATAGTTTGAGAGATTTAATAGGCACAAGTCATGCTAGAGATAAATTGAATAAGTCAGGTGGAGTTTTCTTAAGAAGTAAATCAACCATGGATAAAGAAGATATAGACTTAATAATGGCAATATCAAGGTTAGTAATAGAAAATGATAAAGGTTTTGTATTTACCCAAATTAAAAATGATGAAAAAGAAAAACTTAGGAGAGCAAAACTGGAACCTGTGAAAGCTACTTGTCATACAAGTGGATATAAGTTTGAAGTAAATAAACTAAAATATTTCAATCAATTTGGAGGATTTGATTTACAAAATAATCAATATGTTATTAGATTAAAGAATGGTATTAATACACCAGCTCCATGGATAAATGTAGTAGCTAATGGGCAATTTGGGTTCCATGTTTCTGAAACTGGTTCAGCTTATACATGGTGTAGAAATAGTAGGGAAAATAAGCTTACTGCTTGGTCAAATGATTGGATTAAAGATATACCATCAGAGGCAGCATTTATAAGAGACGAAGAGATGGGCGTTTATTGGAGTATTACTCCTAAACCTGTTAGAGACAATGGTGAATATATTGTTGAACATGGATATGGGTATTCGAACTTTAAACATGAAGCTTATGGAATCATAGGTGAAATGAAAATGTTTGTTCCAAGAGATGATAAGGTGAAGATATGTTTGGTAAAACTTAAGAATAATACTTCTGAAAAACGAAAATTATCGTTAAGCTACTATGCTCAAGTTGTTATGGGTGTTGTTCCACAACATACAAATATTCATGTGGCAACTACGCTGAATAAAGAAAAAAAATATATTTATGCACAAAATCCATATAGCGCTAATTTCGGTAATTTACTAGCCTATCTAACTATCAAAGGTGGAGAAAATGAGAGTTTTACAGGTGATAGGACAGAGTTTATTGGTAGAAATGAATCTTTAGAATCACCAGAGTTTATGAAATACACAAGATTATCTGATAACTCAGGTGGAGGATTAGATCCATGTATGGTTGAAAATACAAAGTTCTCTCTTAATCCTAATGAAGAAAAAACATTAATCGTTATGTTAGGAGCAGAAGAAAAAGTAGAAGATATTGAAAAAGCTATTGGAAAATACAGCAGTATTAATAACATAAATGCTGAAATAGAAAATGTAAAACAAAATTGGGATGAATTATTAAAGACAATTCAAGTTAAAACACCTGATACTACAATGGATATTATGCTTAATGGTTGGTTCTTATATCAAACAATAGCATGTAGATTATGGTCAAGAACTGCATTCTATCAATCTGGAGGAGCATTTGGATTTAGAGATCAACTTCAAGATGTTATGTCTCTTAGCTATATAAAACCAGAAGTTACAAGAGCACAGATTATTTATGCTGCTTCTAGACAATATACAGATGGAGATGTTCAGCATTGGTGGCATCCAGTAGTTGAAAGCGGAATAAGAACAAGATTCTCTGATGATTTATTATGGCTACCTTATGTAACTATTGATTATATCAAGAATACAGGTGATTACTCTGTTTTGGATGAAATGGCTGGATACATGGAAGATGAGCCATTAAAAGAAGATGAAGATGAAAGATATACAATTTCAAGAGTATCAAATCAGACAGGATCAATATATGAACACTGTGTTAAAGCTATCGAAAGAGCTTTGAAATTTGGGGAGCATAACATTCCATTGATGGGTTGTGGTGACTGGAATGATGGAATGAATACTATAGGTAACAAAGGTAAGGGAGAAAGTGTTTGGGTAGGATGGTTCCTTTACACTATTTTAGATGACTTTAAAGACATCTCAAAAGAAAAGAATGATGATGTAAGATCTCAAAGGTATGCTGAAATGCAAGAGTTTATTAAAGAAAACCTTGAAAAGTATGCTTGGGATGGTAGCTGGTACAGAAGAGCATATTTTGATGATGGTACACCTCTTGGTTCTATAGAAAATGAAGAATGTCAAATAGACTCTCTTTCTCAATCATGGTCTGTTATATCTAATGCAGCCAAGGAAGAAAGAGCAAAAGAAGCAATGCATGCTTTAGAAAAATATCTTGTTAAGTATGATAAAGGAATGGTTTTATTATTGACACCTGCTTTTGATAAAACTAAATTAGAACCAGGATATATAAAAGGATATGTACCTGGAGTTAGAGAAAATGGAGGACAATATACTCATGCAGCTACATGGGTAGTCATGGCATTAACTAAACTAAGAGACGGAGATAAGGCATGGAAAATCTATAATATGATAAATCCAATCAACCATACAAGATCGTACTATGAATGTGAGAGATACAAAGTTGAACCATATGTTATGGCAGCAGATGTATATGAAAGAGAACCTCATACAGGTCGAGGAGGATGGACTTGGTACACTGGGGCAGCAGGTTGGATGTATAGAGTAGGTATTGATGGAATTCTTGGACTAAAACTACAGGGTGATAAAGGTTTTATTGTAGATCCTGTTGTTCCGGAAGATTGGGAAGGATTCCAAATAACTTATAAACATAAAGG
Organism: Clostridium sediminicola; assembly: GCF_050402865.1. Classification (NCBI taxonomy): domain Bacteria; kingdom Bacillati; phylum Bacillota; class Clostridia; order Eubacteriales; family Clostridiaceae; genus Clostridium; species Clostridium sediminicola. Next base: position 3,450 of record NZ_BAABMF010000019.1, on the reverse strand, counting down.
GGCTACTTATATAATAGATGCGAAAAAAGGTCAGCAGAGTAAAATTTCAATTGATGGGAAGGAACTTGAGGATTCTTTGATTCCGTACGGAGAAAGTGGAGAACATCATGTTGAAGTTGTTTATAAAAATGTAAAAGCTAGAATTGAAGAAATGTGTAAATAAAAAAGTCGACATAATGTCGGCTTTTTTTATAAATTGCGAAGAAATACGCTTCTCAATTTATATAGTTGTAAGGTATAAGATTTAAGTTTACGTCAGGTTAGTCTTTAGTTATAATAGCTATAAAGAATAGTTGTATGTTAAAAATAAGTGGCAAAATGAAAGTGAGTTATAACTACAATAGATAAATCTACGCAGTAGTTTATCTATTGCCATTGGGAGGATATAAAATATGAAAATAGTAGTTTTGGATGGATATACTCTAAACCCAGGAGATTTAAGCTGGGAAGGTTTGAAAGATTTAGGAGATTTAGTTGTTTATGACCGAACACCTAATAATAAAATTATTGAAAGAATAGGTGATGCTGAAATAATTTTTACAAATAAAACTCCATTAACTAAAGAAATATTTGATAAGATACCAAACATAAAATTCGTTGGAGTGTTAGCAACTGGGTATAATGTAGTAGATATTAATGCTGCCAAGGAAAAGGGTATAGTAGTTACGAATATACCTACCTATGGTACAACAGCGGTAGCACAAATGACTTTTGCGCTTTTATTGGAAATGTGCCATCATGTGCAAGAGCATAGTGAAGCTGTAAAAAAGGGAGCATGGAGTAATTCTATAGATTTCTGTTTTTGGAACTACCCTCTGATAGAGTTATCAGGAAAAACTTTTGGAATTATAGGTTCAGGAAGAATTGGTCAAAATTCAGCTAAAATAGCTCAAGCTCTAGGAATGAAAGTATTAGCCTTTGATAAATTTCAAAATAAAGATTTAGAGAATGATATGTTTAAATATGTTGAATTAGATGAATTACTAGTAAATTCTGACGTAATAAGTTTGCATTGCCCATTGCTTGAAGATACAAAAGGAATCATAAATAAAGAAAATATTTCTAAAATGAAAGATAAGGTTATGATTATAAATACATCAAGAGGACCTTTAATTGTTGAAGAGGACTTAGCAGAGGCACTAAACACAGGTAAGGTTGCAGGTGCAGCTTTGGATGTATTATCAAGAGAACCAGCAGAAATGGATAATCCTTTGATTAGTGCTAAGAACTGTATAATAACTCCTCATATAGCTTGGGCACCTAAAGAATCCAGAAATAGATTAATAAATATTGCTATTGATAATTTAAATGCTTATTTGAATGATAATCCCCAAAATGTAGTAAATTAATAATTTCTTAAAATAAATTCAGTATAATCAAACTAATAAAAGAAAGCTTATTGAAAAGAAAAGCTTTCTTTTATTATGTAAGATTAATTAAAATAATTTGTCTTCTACATCGTCTCCGCAGTTGTAAGTATAATCAAATTCAACATTAGAAATATTATTTGTGACTATAGGATCAGTAACATTATCGGGTAGAAGAGCATAATCATTCTTAGAATGTGATTTAATAATTTGTGGTTGATCCTCAAAAAAATCTCTTACTTTAGGTCCGTAAATTTTTCTATCTGTTTTATTTTTATTAGTCATAAAGTCACTCCTTTTAATTGTAGAGAATTTATAAAGAAACTTAATTTATACTTGAGTTAAAATATCCACGTATAAATATAGTATTCCAAATGCACTAAAAAAAATAAGCTATTAATATGAAAATTTAAAAAAATAAAAGAAAATTGAGGTAGTTATCTGCATATTAATATAAGGTGTTGACAATAATGTTAAATAAATATAATATTATGTTTATAGTGGAGATAAACTACTTTAACTAATAATATATATAAATAAATGATAATCAGTGAAGAGAATAGTAGATTTAAAAACAGACTTCTAGAGAGCTACAGTAGCTGGAATTGTAGCAGTTATGATTAGATTGAATGGATCTTGGAGATTTTTAGTGAATAAACTAAAACGGATGTCCACGTTAATGGATAGGACAGAAATACAATTAACAATTCACAATTGTGCATTGGCAAAACTGTCTGTAATGAGGGAATAAATTCCGAAATTAGGTGGCAACACGTTTGAAAAACGTCCTAAATATTCTATACTGATACGTATAAAATATTTAGGACGTTTTTATGGTGCTATCTGCAGAATTAAATTTAATTTACTTTATAGTGGTCTAAGTAATAATACACGCGCTTAAGCACGTAAAGAAAGGGGTTTTTTACATGGAACAAAAAGAGCAAAGAAAGGTAATATTTAGTGGAATACAGCCTTCAGGACAATTGACTATTGGAAATTATTTAGGAGCCTTAAAAAATTGGGTTAAACTTCAAGATGAGTATGATTGTTTTTATTGTATAGTAGATATGCATGCAATAACTGTAAAACAAGAACCAAAGGATTTAAGACAAAGGACTTTAGAAGTTCTAGCAATTTATATAGCAGCAGGAATTGATCCACAGAAGAACACTATATTTATTCAATCTCATGTGCCACAACATGCTGAAGGTTCATGGTTGCTAAATTGTTCTACTTATATGGGTGAATTAAGTAGGATGACTCAATTTAAAGATAAGTCTCAGAGATACGGACAAAATATTGCAGTTGGATTATTTGATTATCCAGTACTGATGGCTGCAGATATATTGATATATCAAACTGATTTAGTTCCAGTGGGAAGTGATCAAAAGCAACATTTAGAATTGACAAGAGATATAGCAGCTAGATTTAATAATACTTATAGTCCTACATTTAAAGTTCCAGAACCTTATATTGCTAAGGTTGGTGCTAAAATAATGGATCTACAAGAACCTTCTAAAAAAATGTCTAAGTCAGCTGAAAATCCTAATTCCTATATATTAATTATGGATTCCCCAGAAGTTATAAGAAAGAAAATTTCTAGAGCTGTAACAGATAGTATCGGTATTGTAAATTACACTGATGAGCAACCAGGAATTAAAAATCTAATTGATATTATGAGTACAATAAAAGGAATAACACCTGAAGAAATAGTGAAAAACTATGAAGGTTTAGGATATGCTCAGTTTAAGAAAGATGTGGCTGAAGTAATTGTTGATGAACTTCAACCTGTTCAAAACAAAGTAAAAGAATTAGTAGCTGATAAAAAATATCTTGAAAGTGTATATCAAGCAGGTGCAGAAAAAGCATCTTATATAGCTAATAAAACTTTAAGAAAAATGAAAAAGAAAATAGGATTTATACCTAGATAAAAAGCATTAGGGGGTCTGCTCAAAATAAAATGGTACCTATGTCAAGGACAATTTAAAAAGGGTGTTAAGATGCTAAGAGATGATTTCTGTATTGTACAGGAGTCATCTTGTTTAGGTTCCATTGATATCTATAATTATTGTAATATCTTATA
>NZ_BAABMF010000018.1:0-107898 GCF_050402865.1 Clostridium sediminicola | reverse complement strand
ATTTAATATAGAAGATACATTTAAACACTTAAACTGTGGAGTATTTGTAGGTCACGGAAAATATAATGAACTACATGATAGAGAAGAAGCTGATGAAGCTTATAGACTTGCAAAAGAGCCAAAAGAATTATATTTTGTAGAAGGAAAACATAACGAGTGGATGTTTGATGAAGATCCAAAATTTGTAGGTCTTATGGATGCACTGTCAGGTTTCTTCGCAAAATTCATCTGATTTAGTTTTTTACCAATAATAAAATAAGATTTTTAAATAGCTCAAGTGTTTATTATTAGAACTTTTAAAACTTAAGGTGATGAAATGTAACGAGTGTAGCAAAATACTTACTACACTCTGTATACATAAAAAAAGGAGGTTTTTTATTATGTCTTTCGGTCCATATTCCATGTTAATCGATTTTTGTATAATGTCCGTTTTCTTGTTTATTGCACAAATGTTAAGAAGTAAGGTGAAGTTCTTTCAGAATTACTACATTCCCGCATCATTAATTGCCGGATTCTTAGCTTTATTCATGGGACCACAATTCTTAAATGTACTACCTTTTAGCCAATCAACTGGGTCTTATCCTTATCTTCTTGTATGTGTTTTGTTTGCAGGTATTTTTCTAGGAAAAACAGAGAAGCTTCATCTTAAAAAAATTGTTAATAAAGTTGGAGATACATTTTTAATTAATATGTCAAGTGAGGTTATTTGCTTTGGTGTAGCATTGCTCCTTGGTGGATCATTAATGTTTATATTATTTCCTAATGTCTTCAATGAAATTTGTGTGTTACTACCAGCTGGATTTATGGGAGGACATGGTTATGCAGCGGCAATTGGAGGTACGCTTAATGGCTTGTTAGGACGAACTGATGGTGTAGTTATTGGACAAACATTTGCCACTTTTGGTTTGTTGTCAGGTATCTTTGGAGGAATTTTATGTATCAACTTTGCAACTAGAAAAGGTGCAACACGTTTGATCTCTAGTATAGGATCTCTTCCTCAAGAATGTAAAACTGGAATGATTCCTCCGGAAAAAAGACCATCTATGGGAGAAGAAACAATACATCCTATGTCTATGGACCCTTTGGCATGGCATATAGTATTGATACTGATGGCAACTGGTATGGGGTATGGAATATATAAGTTATATAAACCTTATGCTCCGAACATCGAAGTTCCTATGATGTGCTTGACTATGATGGCAGGTGTGTTTATACAAACGGTTCTCAACAAAATTGGTTATGGTGGATATGTAGATAAAAAAATTGTAGATCGTGTAGGTAGTGGTGTTACTGATTACCTAGTAGCTTTTGGAATTGCCACAATAAAGATATCCGTAGTTATGCAATTCATAGGACCGATATTGGTATTATGCGCTGTTGGTATAGCTTGGCCATTCGTAATGGTATTCTTTGTTGGAAGAAAGTTGTTTAGAAATTTTTGGTTTGAACGTTCAATTTTCATTTTTGGATATATTACTGGGGTAGTTGCTGTGGGAGTTACACTTCTTCGTATAGTAGATCCTGAAATGAAAAGCGGAACATTAGACGATTTTGGAACATCTTATACCTTGCAGTCTATAGTAGAACTATTTATTGTGACGATGGTGCCGGTATTTGCTGTACAAATTGGAACGATTCCTGTTGGGGCTGTATTGACGAGTATAGGGGTGTGTATGCTTATCTTATGTAAAGTTAAATATGGATCCTATAAGATGCCAATGCATCAGTTGCGTAAAGGAGAAAGCGAAATAATTGCAAGTTAAAAATCAGTATATCTACTATATAAGACTTATATTTAAACATATTTAAAGGGTATTTTTATAAAAATTCAAAAACGAAAGGACATAACAAAAGTGAAGAAATTTGACAAAAAAAGGCTCCAAAGAATACATACAAGATTATAATAAAGACCTCTACCAAGGTCAAAAACATGATATTCTAGATGCATACATAGGAGCATAAAAAATTAAATCAGATAAATTATAACTAAATTATTGAAAGAAAGCAACAGCAAAAGAAAAATTAAAAATAAATTGGTATTAGGAAGATATAAAATACATAATATCTTCCTGATCTTCAATAAATAATACTATTCGGTTTTAATTTAGAATAGTTTATCGCTACTTTGTTTTCTAGATAGATGGTTTATTTTTGATGTTATATTTAGTGGTAACAATGAAAATAAGCTATCTATAATTAGAAAGCTTTAATAGTTAATCCATAAATATTAGTAAGTTTTGCTATTTTACTGTGGTGCAAATCCACCCTCCTTAGCGCACACCCATGACGTGCAGATGAAAAAATAGCTAGGGTAGTCCAAATATTACAAGGTATAAGGATTTGAGAAAGTTATCCTGCGTAGTGTAACAACTACGTTACCCCTTTAAATTTAAAATATAAAGCTATTGGTAATAGTATTAGATTTAATTTTAATGCTATTTTGTGTGGTTTTTAATGAATTTAATTCTATTATTTATAATGATTAAAATTTATGATTGGAAATATTCCAAAATTTAGTATCGTTATAATAGTGAAGGATATAACTTGAAAAATGTTGAAAGGTACAGTGTTTCCAAATTAAAAATATTTTATCTACTATACATGGAAAGAAATATCATAGTCGTAAATTTAAAGTTTAAATTTACGACTATGATATTTCTTGTGATTATCGTGTTGTATTATTGGAGATTTTTTGTTGTCGAAAAGATCCATAATTTTATTGTCGAAAATATTGATAATTTATTGACAAATATAATTTTGTATGTTAATATCAAGATATAATTTAACTTGATTACGTTTATAGATAATTAAATTGTTTTAAAAAAGCATTATGAGTGGTTCTAATTAGTTGAATTTTTAAATAGCAACATGCTAATTTGTAACCTAGTTGTTCTACTTATCATAAAATGAACATATATTTAATTGCAAAATGATAGATCTATTGGGGGGAATCATTTTATTATTTTTCTATCAAAACAATGAAATGCATTTCACAATGTGGAATGTTAAGAAATGAAGATTATATTTTGATAGAAAGATATATAGTTCGTTATAAAGAAAAGTATAGAATTTTATTAAGAAACAAAGATATTTTTAAATTAAGGATTAAAAATCTATTTTATTTAAAATATCATTTTTATTGTTATCAATTTAATGAAATGAATTTCATAATGTGGAATATGAAGTTTTTGATAAACATCAAGCTTTATGCAGAGGGGGGGTAGAAATTAATGAAGGGATTAGACTCCATGGACTTCGGTCAATCTTTAGTAGTTTCCGGTCTTGGGATATCAACCGTAATATTGGTGTTGATAGTATTAGCTTTGGGTATTATTACTGTATCTAAATTTTTAATGATGCTTGGACTAGGGGTCGAAAAAAAAGTGGCTTCTGCTGTTCAGAGTGTAAGTCAGAGGGATAATCTAGATGAAGAGAGTTATGCAGTGTTGATGGCTGCAGCTTGTGAAGAAATGAAAGAAACACCAGATAAGTTCAGGATTGTTGGAATAAAAGAAATACATTAAAATTAAAAAAAATTAAAAATGTAAAGGAAGGTTATGAAAATGAAATATATTGCTACATTAAATGGTAAAAAATATGAGATTGAAATTGAGAAAGTGGCTGACTACCAACCATTATCACGTCAAGAGGCGGTAGCGCCAGTAGCTACTCCAGCTCCAGTGGTAGCACCAACTCCAGCGCCAGTAGCGGCTCCGGCGGCGGCTCCAGTAGCAGCACCAGCGGCAGCAGGAGAAACTACAGTAACTAGTCCAATGCCTGGTTCAATTTTCGATATCAAGGTTGCAGAAGGTCAAACTGTAAAGACTGGACAGGTTATACTTGTACTAGAAGCTATGAAGATGGAGAACGAAATTGTTGCTACTGCTGATGGAACTGTATCTTTATCAGTTAAAAAAGGTGATGCAGTAGATACAGATGCTGTTCTTGCTGTTATAAAGTAATAGCGTAAACAAAGTATGAAAAAATAAGTATAAGAACTTTATACTTTCTATAAATTAAGGAGGGGTCATCAAGTGGATTTTTTTACTATTATGGGAGGACTGTTAGCTGAATCTGGCTTTGCAGCAATGACATGGCAAAATGCAGTCATGATCATTATTTCCTTTGTTTTGATTTACTTGGCTATAGGTAAAAAGTTTGAACCATTGTTACTATTACCGATTGCTTTTGGTATATTCCTTGCAAACCTACCAGTGGCGGGATTAATGGCAGAATCAGCAGAACATTGGTATAGCTCAGGTGTTCTTAGAATTATATATTATGGGGTTAAGAGTAGTGTATTCCCTTGTTTAATGTTTTTATGTGTAGGGACTATGACAGATTTTGGTCCTTTGATTGCAAATCCAATTAGTTTGTTATTAGGTGCTGCGGCACAATTTGGTATTTATGTAGCATTCACGCTAGCTAATGCTACTGGCCTTTTCTCAGTCGGTCAAGCTGCGGCGATTGGTATTATCGGAGGAGCTGATGGTCCAACAGCAATTTATATTGCAAACAATCTAGCACCTGAGTTAGTTGCTCCTATTGCAGTAGCTGCGTACTCATATATGGCTTTGATTCCAATGATTCAGCCACCACTTATGAGAATGCTAACAACTGAAAAAGAGCGTAAAATTAAGATGGCTCAATTGAGAAAAGTAAGTAAAGTAGAAAAAATTGTATTCCCTATATTTGTTGCGTTATTCTGTTCGTTGATATTACCAGCAGTAGCGCCGTTGTTAGGAATGTTAATGTTTGGTAATTTGCTTCGTGAATCTGGGGTAACAGAGCGTTTATCTAATACAGCACAAAATGGATTATGTAATGTTATTACTATTTTATTAGGATTAACAGTTGGTGCTACAGCAAACGGTGAAATTTTCTTAAGAACTCAAACAATAGCAATTATTGCTATGGGTTTACTAGCGTTTTCTTTCTCAACTATGGGTGGTCTTTTAATAGGAAAGCTTTTATGTCACCTAACAAAAGGCAAAATAAACCCGTTAATAGGTGCAGCAGGAGTTTCAGCAGTACCTATGGCAGCACGTGTAGCGCAGGTTGAAGGAGCTAAAGCGAATCCAACTAACTTCTTGTTAATGCATGCTATGGGGCCTAATGTTGCAGGTGTTATAGGTTCGGCAGTAGCAGCTGGATTCTTTATGATATTATTTGGTTAGAAATAAATGGTTTAAAAAGCTTAAAAAAGGTTAATATAAAAAATGAATAGGAGGAGTTATTGTGAGTAATAAAGTTTATAAATTATCAGATGCAATAGCTAAATTTGTTGAAAGCGGAGATCATCTTTGTTTAAGTGGTTTTACTACAAACAGAAAACCGTATGCAGCAGTTGCTGAAATTTTACGCCAAGGTCAAACTGATTTTATTGGTCAAGGTGGACCAGCTGGTGGAGATTGGGATATGCTTATTGGTGAAGGACGTATTAAAGCATACGTTAACTGTTACACAGCCAATTCAGGTGTTACAAATGTATCACGTCGTTTCAGAAGTGGTATAGAAAAAGGTACTCTTATTTTTGAAGACTATTCACAAGATGCAGAGATGCTTATGTTACATGCAGCTTCATTAGGTTTACCTTACTTGCCTGTTCGTTTAATGATGGGAACAGATTTAACAGATAAATGGGGTATTAGCAAAGAAGTACGTAAAACAATTGAAAAATTACCAGACGATAAGTTTATATATGTAGACAATCCATTTAATCCAGGTGAAAAGATTGTTGCATTACCAGTACCAAAACTTGATTTAGCAATTATTCATGCACAAAAAGCTTCTCCAGACGGAACTACTTCTATTGAAGGTGATGAGTTCCATGATGTTGATATAGCTATAGCTGCAAAAAAAGTAATTGTTACTTGTGAAGAATTAGTTAGTAATGAAGAAATCCGTAAAGATCCTAGTACAAATTCAATTCCAGGATTCTGTGTTGATGCTGTTGTACATGCTCCATACGGTGCGCATCCTTCACAATGTTATAACTATTATGATTATGATAATCCATTCTTAAAACTATATGATGTTGCTAGTAAGACTGATGAAGCGTTCAAAGAGTTTGTAAATGAATGGGTATATGACTGTGAGAATCACGAAGCTTATGTTAATAAATTAGGTGCAATGCGTTTAGTTGACTTAAAAAATGTTCCAGGTTTAGGATATGCAAAAAGTAAAAGTAAGGAGGACGATAAGTAATGGCTGATTTTACATATAAAGAGATGCAGGCGGTTGCTATTGCTCAACAAATCGAAAATGGGCAAGTTGTTATTGTTGGTACAGGATTACCTTTAATAGGTGCTTCATTAGCAAAAAGAGTTTTTGCACCTGAGTGTAATTTAATTGTAGAAAGTGGTCTTATGGATTGTGCTCCAATAGAAGTTCCAAGAAGTGTAGGAGATAATCGTTTTATGGCTCATTGTGGTACACAATGGCCAAATGTAAGATTTGTTGGTTTTGAAACTAACGAATGGTTACATGACAGTGAGCGTTTGATTGCTTTCATTGGTGGTGCACAGATTGACCCTTACGGAAACGTAAACTCAACTTGTATAGGAGACTATCACAATCCAAAAACACGTTTTACTGGAAGTGGTGGTGCCAATGGTATTGCAACATATTCAAATACAATCATCATGATGCAACATCAAAAGCGTCGTTTCATTGAAAAGATTGATTATTTAACAAGTCCAGGTTGGATGGATGGTCCTGGTGGACGTGCTAAAAATGGAATTCCAGAAAATAGAGGACCAGTAATGGTTGTAACAGATAAAGGAATTATGAAGTTTGATGAAGAGACAAAACGTATGTATCTTGCAGCATATTTCCCAAATTCTTCAATAGAGGATATTGTAGAGAATACAGGATTTGAGATAGATACATCAAGAGCTGTTGCTTATGAAGCACCATCTGAAGAAGTTCTTCGTATTTTACGTGAAGAAATTGATCCAGGACATGCTTTCATCTAAAGTAAACATAATATAAAGAAAAATATATTATTATCCTCCTTTGTGGTTATTAACTTTAATGTAGTTATTGTGTAATGTCACGTTGGAGGATAATGTAAAGCATAGAGATTAAAAGATAGTAGAATGAAAGATTACAGTATTCTGTAATCGACTATTTGAAAAATAGAAAAGAGGAGAGTTAAAAGTGAGCCAATATTCAATGCCAGGATACTTTCAAAACATGCCTGTTGTAGGTAAAGCAATTGGAACTCCAAATGCAGAAAATGAAGAAAGCATTAAAAAGGTTGAACAAGAGATCCATGAAAGTATTAAAAAAGTTCATGCAGCAGGAACTCCAGATGAAAAAATAAACAAAAAAGGTCAAATGACTGCATTACAACGTATTCATGAGTTAGTAGATAACGGAACATGGAATCCATTAAACAGCCTATTTAATCCAGAAGATAACGCTAACGGATCAACAGGAATTATTAAAGGTCTAGGACGTATTAATGGAAAGTGGGCAGTAATTGTAGCTTCTGATAACAAAAAATTAGCAGGTGCTTGGGTACCAGGACAATCAGAAAACTTAATACGTGCCTCTGATACTGCTAAGTTATTGCGCATTCCTTTAGTTTATGTATTAAATTGTAGTGGTGTAAAATTTGATGAACAAGAAAAAGTTTATCCAAACCGTCGTGGTGGAGGTGCACCGTTCTATAGAAATGCTGAGTTACAGAAACTAGGTATACCTGTAATCGTTGGCATATATGGAACAAACCCAGCAGGTGGCGGATACCACAGTATTAGTCCAACAATTCTAATTGCACATCAGCAAGCTAATATGGCTGTCGGAGGTGCTGGTATACTTGGTGGTATGAATCCAAAAGGATACATAGATATGGAAGGTGCTGAACAAATTGCAGATGCTGTAGCAAATGCAGGAAAACAGACTCCTCCAGGATCAGTTTCTGTACACTTTAATGAAACAGGTTTCTTCAGAGAAGTATATGCTGAAGAACAGGGTGTATTAGAAGGAATTAAAAAATATGTAGATTCTTTACCGGCGTATAATTTAGATTTCTTTAGAGTTGCTGACCCATGTCTTCCTAAACTTAGTGAGGAAGAATTATATTCTGTAATACCTATGAATCAAAAACGTCCATATGATATTTATGATGTTATTGGTCGTGTGTTTGATAACAGTGAATTCTCAGAATATAAAAAAGGATATGGTCCAGAAGTAGTAACTGGATTAGCTAAAATAGATGGTTTATTAGTTGGTGTTGTTGCCAACGTTCAAGGTTTATTAATGCAATATCCTGAATATGTAGAAAAAGGAATAGGTGTTGGTGGTAAGTTATATCGTCAAGGTCTTGTTAAGATGAATGAATTTGTAACACTATGTTCACGTGACAAATTACCAATAGTATGGCTTCAAGATACATCAGGTATTGATGTTGGAGATCCAGCTGAAAAAGCTGAATTACTTGGTCTTGGACAGTCTCTTATCTATTCAATAGAAAATTCAGGTGTACCACAACTTGAGGTTACATTACGTAAAGGTAGTGCTGCAGCACATTATGTATTGGGTGGTCCACAAGGAAACAATACCAATGTATTTTCTTTAGGAACTGCTGCAACTGAAACTTATGTTATGAATGGTGAAACAGCAGCTAGTGCTATGTATTCTAGAAGATTAGCAAAAGACAAGAAAGCTGGAAAAGATTTACAACCAACAATTGATAAAATGAATAAACTTATCGAAGAATATGTTGCTAAATCTCGTCCAAAGTTCTGTGCAGAAACAGGTATGGTTGATGAAATCATAGATATGACAGCTATACGTGGTTATGTAAGAGCATTTACAAGTGCTGCTTATCAAAATCCGAAAGCTATTTGTGCATTCCATCATATGTTATTGCCAAGAGCTATAAGAGAATTTAATACATTTAATAAAAAATAGAATAATAAATATTTAATAGATTTTCATAAGTATTCGCTTGTGGAATTCCACAAGCGAATACTTATAAGTCTAAAGAAAGGAGAAGTGTTGCATGAACGTAATTAACAAACTACTTGACGGATATGAGATACCTAAAGTTGTGAAAGTTAAACAATTCTTCAATAATGATGTTGTGGAAAATGTTGAAGAAGTACTTATGGCTGAGTTAAATGCAAAGGAAATTCCAATTGCATCTGGTAATCGAATTGCTATTACTTGTGGTAGCCGTGGTCTTGATAAGTATATTCCAGTTGTAAAAACTATAGTAGAGTTTGTTAAATCCAAAGGTGGAATTCCATTCCTTGTACCTGCTATGGGTAGTCACGGTGGTGCTACTGCTGAAGGTCAAAAGGAGGTTTTAGCTCATTATGGTATCACTGAGGAAACAGTTGGAGCTCCAGTTATTTCTTCTATGGAAGTAGTAAAACTTGGAGAGACTGATAAAGGTCTCGGTGTTTATATTGACAAAAACGCTTGTGAAGCAGATGGAATTATTTTGTATAATCGTGTAAAACCTCACACTTCCTTCAGAGGAAAAATTGAGAGTGGATTAATTAAAATGATGGCTATTGGACTTGCAAAGCAAAAGGGTGCTGAAGCTACTCACTTTTTAAAGTATGAAAACATGGCTGAAAACATTGTATCTGTTGGTAAAATTGCACTAGAGAATTTAAATGTTGTATGTGGTGTTTCTACTATTGAAAATGGCTATAACAAAGTCGCTAAAATAAATGTTTCACGCAAAGATGAGATTTTAGCTAATGAACCAGAACATTTGGAAGATGCTTGGTCAAAAATGCCACGTATTGCTTTAGATAAAATTGATATTTTGATGGTAGGTGAAATAGGAAAAGAAATCAGTGGTACAGGAATGGATACGAATATTATTGGACGTTTTCATACTCAAGCTGCTTCTGGTGGACCAACTACTGTCAAGCTAGGAGTTTTAGATGTAACTGATAAGTCGGAAGGAAATGCTAATGGCATGGGATTAGCAGATTTTATTCCTAAACATATGTATGACAAAGTAGATTTTACAAGTACTTATGTGAATACGCTTACTTCAACAGAACCAAGTAGTTCACGTATGCCAATGGTTTTAGATGATGATCGCCGTGTATTTCAGGCATGTGTAAAGCTATGTGGACAGGTGAACAATGATGATATCCGTATGGTTATCATTAAAAGTACTAAGTATTTGGACGAAGTGTATATGACTAAAGCGGCAGTAGAAGCTGCAGTATTGCCTATAGAGACAATAGGTGATTATAAAGAAGTTAAATTTGATGAAAATGGGAAAATGATATTATTCTAAATGATATTTGCTAAGTTTAATTTATAACTTAGTTATGTAGCGTGAGAAGATTTCAAAATAATAAATTTCTTATCTTCTCTAATAAAGAATAACTTAACCTAAATAATGTAGATTGTTTAATATTTAATGTTGATGAATTTAATGGGTATCTGTTTGGTAATAATATTCTATGATGATTTTTAATGAAAACTTGACAAAAAACTAATCATAAGAACTGAAAGAACTAATAGATAAATTTATTTAGGAGGAATATTTATGGAATTAACTATGAAAACAGCAATCTGGAATATGTTTTTAGATGCATCTATTATGGGTGGATTATTACTATTAGCACAATTATGTAGGGCACAAATTAAAGTTTTACAAAAACTATTAATACCACCAGCATTAATTGCAGGATTTTTAGCGTTAGCATTTGGACCAAAAGGATTAGGGTATCTTCCTTTATCTGATAGTATAGGTACATACGCATCGATATTGATCGTTGTAGTTTTTGCAGCAACTCCAATAGGCGATAAACCTAAAAAAGAGGATATTTCTGGTCCTGTTATGGGTGGTATGTTCTTCAATATCACAGGTATCTGTGTTTTAGAGTATGCAGTTGGTATGTTAGTTGCTGTTTACGGATTAGTTCATCTTTTCCCAGATCTTCCAAAAGAATTTGGTTTAATGATGGCTACAGGTTTCTATGGTGGACATGGTACTGCAATTGCAGTAGGTAATGCGTTACAAAATTTAGGTGTTGAAAACATGACAGATATTGGTAGCACATTTGCTACTATTGGTATTGTCGGCGGTATTATTTTTGGTATGATAATTATTAACTGGGGTGCTCGTAAAGGATATACTCACTACGTTGCAGATCCACAAGATTTACCAACAGAATTACGTACAGGTCTAATTCCAGTTGAAAAACAAAAGGCAGTTGGTAAAGTTACTATTTCTTCAATTTGTATTGATCCTATGGCATTTCATGTAAGTCTTGTATTATTGGCATCTTTAATGGGTTATTATATGACTAAATATTTCAAAGTCTTCACAGGTAATTTAGGTTATAAAGTTTCTATTCCTGTATTCTGTACTGCTTTATTTGGTGGATTCATATTAAATATGATCTTGAATAAAACTGGTGGAATTAAATATGTTGATCGTTATACAATAGGAAGAGTTCAAGGAACTGCTACAGATTTCCTTATGGTTGCAGGTATTGGATCATTAAACTTATCAGTTGTTTTAGAGTATGGAGCTCCAATATTAATTCTTTCTGCTATTGGATTCTTGACTGTATGGTTCTGGTTTATGGTTGTAGGTACAAAATCATCAAAACATGATTGGTTTGAACGTAATATGATGAGTTGGGGACATGCAACTGGTGTTGTTGCAACTGGTGTTTTATTATCACGTACAGTTGACCCAGACTTAAAGTCTCGTGCTATTGAAGATACTGGTTTTGCTGATTTATTGAATCGTCCGATTGTTATTGGATTACAGGTTATTCCTCCAATAGTTATGAGTTTGGTACCAGCTTTAGGAGCACATTTCGTAACTTGGGGTATCGTTGCTGTAGTAGCAGTTATGTGGATTTGCGCATACATGTTTAAATGGTGGGTTCCATCTAGACCTATAAAAACATACGATAGAAAATAAATGTTCTACAATAAAAATTGAATTCAAGAAAACCATAGTTTAAATCATAGAATAATGGTATTTTTATTAATAGATATTTAATTACTTTATGTGTATATAACTTGTATACACTAAGGTGTGTTCATCAATATTAACTTTAAATATTTAGTGGTAAATTTGTTGTTAATAAGATATAATACCACTTATAAATTTTTAGGATAGTTTAATCTTTTGATTAAACTATCCTATAGCTACGGAGGTTAGAAATGGGGAATATATATACAATGGGAATAGATGTTGGGTCTACAGCATCTAAGTGTATTATTTTAAAGGATGGAGAAGAAATAATCAGTAAATCTTTGATACCAGTAGGTACTGGTACAACTGGTCCAGCCCGTGCAATTCAAGCAGTTTTAGAACAGTGCAATCTTAAAAAAGAAGATATGAACTATATTCTGGCAACAGGTTATGGACGTAATTCTATTGAAGGCATTGATTCGGAGATGAGCGAATTAAGCTGTCATGCAAAAGCAGCATATTTCTTATTTCCTAATGTACGTACTGTTATTGATATCGGGGGACAAGATGCAAAAGTATTACGTATCAGTGATAGAGGAATGCTTGAGAATTTTGCTATGAATGATAAGTGTGCTGCTGGTACAGGAAGATTTCTTGATGTTATGGCACGTATTATTGAAGTAGGGGTTGATGACTTGGAAGATTTATCAGCTAAATCAACTAAAGTTGTTAGTATAAGTTCTACTTGTACAGTTTTTGCTGAGTCTGAAGTTATTTCACAATTAGCGCAAGATTCAGATGTATGTGATATAGTTAGAGGAATTCACAGATCTGTAGCAGGTCGTGTAGCTGGACTTGCAAAGAGAGTGGGAGTTGTGGATGATGTTGTGATGACTGGTGGAGTTGCAAGAAATAATGGCGTTGTTATAGCCCTTGAAGAAGAGTTAGGTAAAAAAATATACGTATCACCATTAGCTCAATATAATGGTGCTTTGGGAGCAGCATTGTTTGCATACCAAAAACATAAAGGTTAACTTTAGCTATATACTGAAATATCAATGAATGATATTAAATAGATTGATTTTGTATGCTTTAATCTTTGTGATTAAAACAGACTAATTAAAACAGGGAGGTAAATAATATGTCAGAAAATGAAAGAGTACCAGCTAAGCTAAAACTTAGGGCAGTTGTTGATCAAGTTTATCAAAATGCATGGGACGCGAAAAAAAGAGGGGAACCGATTGGGTGGTCATCTTCAAAATTCCCATCAGAAATCGCTGAAGCTTTAGGGCTTGCTGTATGTTATCCAGAGAACCAAGCAGCTGCTATTTCAGCAAAACACGGTGGAGAAAGAATGTGTGAAAACGCTGAAGCTATGGGATTCGATAATGATATCTGTGGTTATGCAAGAATTAACTTGGCTTATGCTGCAGGATATGAGGCAGATGAGAAACCAATGCCACAACCTGATTTTGTGCTTTGTTGCAATAATATTTGTAACTGTATGACAAAATGGTATGAAAATATTGCAAGAATTCATAATATACCTTTGGTTATGATAGATGTTCCATATAATAACACAGTTGAGGTTAACGACGATTATGTTGCTTATATTCGTGGCCAATTCGATGATGCTATAAAGCAACTAGAAGAGATTAGTGGACGTAAATTTGATGAGAAAAAATTTGAAGAAGCATGTGCTAATTCTAACCGTACTGCAAAGGCATGGTTAAAAGTATGTAATTATTGTCAGTATAAACCATCACCATTAAGTGGTTTTGATTTATTTAACCATATGGCAGTAGTTGTTACTGCACGTGGTAAAGTGGAAGCTGCAGAAGGATTTGAACAATTAGCTGAAGAATTAGAGCAAAATGTTAAAGAAGGAAAATCAACATGGCGTTATGAAGAGAAACATAGAATTATGTTTGAAGGAATTCCTTGTTGGCCACAACTACAAGCATTGTTTAAGCCTTTAAAAGGTAATGGTATTAATACAACAGCTGTAGTATATGCACCAGCATTTGGATTTGTATATAACGATATGGATGAAATGATGAGAGCTTATTGTAAAGCACCTAATTCAGTATGTCTTGAGACTGGTGTTCAGTGGCGTGAAGAAATTTGTCGTGATAATAAAGTTGATGGTATATTGGTACATTATAACCGTAGTTGTAAACCTTGGAGTGGTTATATGCCAGAAATGCAAAGAAGATTCCGTAAGGATCTTGGCGTACCTGTAGTTGGCTTTGATGGCGACCAAGCTGATCCAAGAAACTTCTCAGAAGCACAATATAATACACGTGTGCAAGGACTTTTTGAAGTTATGGAAGAAAATGATAGAGAAAAAGGAGGAGAGGCATAATGAGTAGAATAGATGAACTTTTAAGTCAGTTTAGTGAAATAGCGGCTAGTCCAAGAAAACAATTAGACAAATATTTAGCACAAGGGAAAAAAGCTATTGGATGTTTTCCTTACTATGTGCCTGAAGAAATAGTTTATGCTGCAGACATGGTACCATTTGGTATATGGGGACAAACAGGTGGAACAATTAATGCGGCTAAAGAATATTTTGCAGCTTTCTACTGTACAATCGCTCAATTAAATCTTGAAATGGGATTAAAAGGAACATTAGACGGTTTATCAGGTGTTATTGCAACTTCAATGTGTGATACTTTACGTCCTTTTACACAGAACTTTAGAGTAGCTTGTCCACAATTTCCTTTTATGTTCTTAGCACATCCACAGAATCGTAGAAAATCTTATGGTGTTGATTTTACTATGGCTCAATACAAAAATGTTAAGGATAAATTAGAAGAAATTGGTGGAAAAGAAATTTCAGATGAGAGCCTTAAGAATGCTATTAATGTTTATAACGTAAGCCGTTCTACACGTCGTCGCTTCGTTAAGCTTGCAGGTCAACATCCAGAACTTATTTCTGCTAAACAACGTAATGCTGTACTAAAAAGTGCATACTTTATTTTAAAGTCAGAGCATACAGTTTTATTAAATGAATTAAATGATTTACTAGAAGCTGCACCTATAGTTGAATGGAAAGGTACTAAAGTTGTTACTTCTGGTATAGTTCTTGATAGTCCATCACTTCTTGAGATTTTCGATAACAATAATATTGCTATAGTTGCAGATGATATGGCACATGAATCACGTGCAATTGCTGTAGATGTTCCTGAAAATGAAGCAAATCCAATGAAAGCTCTTGCTCTTCAATTTGCTGCACAGGATAATGATACTTTATTATATGATCCAGAGATTAATAAACGTCCTGGATATATGATTGATAAAGTAAAAGAAAGTGGCGCTCAAGGTGTTGTTATAATGATGATGCAATTCTGTGATCCAGAAGAAATTGAGTTCCCTTCTCTGAAAAAAGGTTTGGATGAAGCAGGTATTCCTTTTGTTAAGATTGGTATGGATCAGCAGATGACTAATTTTGGACAAGCAAAAACATCTCTTCAAGCATTTTCAGACATGTTATCAGTATAGAAGTAAGTGAATCAAATAGGTTAGATTTTTAAGCCTAATAAATAAACCTCCTTAAGTGGATAAAGTTATCCTTATTAGGAGGTTTTTTTACATACATAATTTTTATTTAGGTGAATTACCAATAGAAATTGATAGTTGAGTACCATAATTTTTAACTATGTTCTTAAGTTTTTCCATATGATCATCGTCTTTTAATCGTGAAGCGGAAAAAACGATTCCAATAGAAGCTACAACATTATTTTTATAATCAAAAATAGGAGTACCAATTCCAATGGCGTTTTTAATGTATTCTCCATATGAAACTCCTATGCCAGTTTCTCTAATTTTTTCTATGTTAGTTAAAAGGGTTTGAGGTGACATTTTTGGAAAAGAACCCTCTTTAGTTAAAACTTTGTGTATATATTCTTTAATGAAATCATCTGACTGATAGGCTAGTAAAGTTTTTCTAATAGCACCACAGTGTAAGTTTCTTTCATAGCCATATCGATCAACAATTTTTAATGGATTATGAGATTGTGACATTTCTAAAACTAACCCTTTAAAATCTGACCTAATTATTAAAAATGAATCTTCTTCTGTTTCGCATGAAAGCTTATTTAAAATTGGTTTTGAAAAATCTAGTAAATGTAAATTATGCTGGGATATTAGACCTAATGAAATTAATGCAGGGCCTAACTTATAAGTATGTGCTCGTTCATCCTTTATAACATATTTTATTTCACATAATGTTTGTAAGAGACGATGTACAGTACTTGGAGACAATTGTAGTTCTTCGGATAGAGTAGCTATAGAAAATTCTTTATCAGGAACCTTAAGAGCTTCCAGAAGTGCTGATGCACGTAATATGCTTTGTATCATTGTGTTATATCTCCTTCTAATATTTACCAACTTGTATAGTAGAGTATTAATATAGTTCTAAATTAATACAAATCAATGTCTAAGTAAATTTAAATTCTTTGTTTGAATGATTATTTTGATTAAAAAAACTTTATAGTTTACTCTAAATTATATCATAAACATAAGATATGGTAAAGGTAACATTGTTTTGAAATTTTATAAATCTTTATTTATTAAATTACAGCATCAACTATAAGAAAAAATGTAAAAAGGGAGTGATAATATGACTTCAGAACTGTTGGAGAAAATGAGGTTATTAAATAATAAAATACTACAAAAATCAGGAGTTGAACATGTAGGATTTCAAGACATATGTGATACTTTAAGTTATTTATTAGGTAGTAATGTTTATATTATAAACAAAAAGGAAAAAATACTTGGGTATAGTTTCAATAATTCAGAATATGAAAGGGCAGACCATATTGATCAAAAGAGAAAAGATTTATCGCAATATTATAATAGCAAGTTTATGTCAATAAAAAAGATATTGCATAATATTGAAAATAATAGCAGATTAACCTTTGATGAAACTAAGTCTAGTGAAATAGAAGGCGAATATTTCATTATTACACCGATAATAGGGAATGGAGAAAGTTTAGGAACTATTTACCTAACAAGATTTAAAAAGAAATTTGATGACATAGACCAAATATTAGCTGAGTATACCGCAACAATAGTTGGACTTGAAATGATGAGATTTAGAAATGAAAAATTAGAAGAAAAATCAAGAAAGAAAGCAGAGGCTGAGCTAGTACTTAGTACACTGTCATATTCTGAGGTTGAAGCAATTGAACACATATTTAATGAATTAAAAGGTCCTGAAGGGCGATTAGTAACTTCAAAAATTGCTCGTAAAGAAGGAGTAACAAGGTCTATAATTGGTAATGCTTTGAGAAAATGTGAAAGTGCAGGAGTAATAAAGGCAAAATCTTTAGGAGCGCAGGGTACTCACATAAAGGTATTAAATGAAAAATTGTTATGTGCATTGAGAAGACTAAGATAGAAATAAAAAATGAAGGTGGAATTATGGAAATAAAGAAAGTAAAGGGAAATACATTTTGTATTGATACTGGAATGACATATGTACCTTTTTATAAGATTAATGATAAAGAAATTATTATGTTGGATTCAGGGTGGGCAAAAGGAGAAAGAGAAGGAATAGATGCGCTTTTGGAAAAGAACCAATTCAAAGTAGTTGCTATAGTTTGTAGTCATGCACATAGAGATCATATTGGAAATATCTCATATTTTAAAGAAAAATATAATTGTATTATTGCTATGCCAGCATATGAGGCTTTATTTTGTAGTTCAACGGTGAATCTAAAGGTTTATTATAGTAACCAGAATTTATCTGATGTAGAAAAGAACTTAGGACATTTGGTTTGCGAAACAGAAATAATGATTCTTAATAACCAAGATAGCATATATGTGTGTGGAATTAAATTTAAAATTCTTCATACACCGGGACATAGCCCTGCGCATATATGTATCACAACGCCTGATGATGTTGCATATGTAGCGGATGCGCTTATAAGTTATGAAGTCATGGAAGGAGCTAAAATGCCCTATGCTTATATAATAAAAGAAGATTTAAAAAGTAAAAAAAAGCTTTATGACTTAAAGTGTAGTAAGTATATAGTGGCACATAAAGGCATATATAATGATATTACAGAACTTATAACTGACAATATAGATTTCTATAAGAATAGAGCAGCAAAAGTATATGATGTTATAGAGGGTGCTATGACAATGGAAGATATTATGAAGGCTGTAATTATAAAGTGGAATATTAGTGTGAAAAACATTTATAAATATGCCGTAGTAGAAAGAATGCTAAGGGCAAATGTTGAATATTTAAATGAAATAGGAATGATTGAGCTAACTGTAGAGGATGGATTTCTTAAATATACTTCATTAAAAGCTTAACCATATATTATATAAGTGAATAAACCTTTAATATTGTCTATAAAAAATGATTTAATACTTATTAAGTATTAAATCATTTTTTAAAAATCACATGAAAATAACCTAAAAAATTTTTAGATTTATTGGAACTAATTTCGGGACTTATATGGAGGTAACTATATAATTTGTTCTTAACTAGACATACAATATTTTTTATTGCTTTTAGATTTCATAAAATAAACAACCATTATAGCACATATACCCTCAGCTAAAGGCTGAATTAGCCATACACCGGTCAACTTAAATAGGACAGGTAAAGTTAATGACCCTGTTAAGAAGAAAATAAAAGTTTTAGAAAAAGATATTAAAGCAGAAATCTTTCCGTTGGAGAGAGCAGTAAATAGTCCAGAACCATACATATTGAGCCCATTAAATATAAAACTTATAGAGAATAGGTATAAGCCTTGTACAGCAATAGAATAAACTGGATCTGATTGATTTACAAAAATCGATACTAATAATGGAGTTGTTATTAATGTTATTACAAATAAGAAAGGGCTGCAAATCATTAAAAATCGTCGGCAATATAAAAGAACTGTATTTAGTTCTTTTTCATTACGGGCACCATATTGGTAGCTAATTAATGGAGCTACACCTGTAGAAAATCCAATATATATTGAAGAAAAGATAAAGTTAATATAGAGTATAATGGATATAGCTGCAACACCACTATTTCCAGCATATTTTAGTGTTAATGTATTGAAGACCAATGTAGTAAAAGCAATAGCAATCTCATTAACCATTTCAGAAGAACCATTGGTTACAGTCTTTAATAGAAATGAATAATCTATTGGCGACAAGCTGAATGAAAGAACAGATTTGCCAGATTGAAAATGTGCAAATCCTATAAATAAGGATATAAATGCTCCTAAAAAAGTGCCTAATCCAGCTCCGGATATTCCCATACCCATAGGAACGATAAAAATATAATCTAAGACAATGTTAGTTACACCACCTAGAATAGACATTTTCAATGAAAGACCAGGATTACCATCTGCTCGCAAAAATCCCTCAAAGAGAACTTTGCAAATTAGTACAGGGAAAGATATAATCATAAAAAAACTATAATCTTTTGCATAAGGTTTTAAGGCTGTTGTGGCACCTAAAAACTGTAAAAGATGATTGTGGAATAATAAACAGATTACTGTTGCAAGGATACCAAAGCTTATACCAACAACCAGTAATTGAGTGAAGTTTTCACTTGCTTCTTTGATATGCTTTTGTCCAAGTTTAATAGACACAAGTGCCCCGCCTCCTGTGGAAAACATAATACCTACAGCAAATGCAATTGTATATAAGGGCAAAACAATATTAATAGCAGCTAAGGCGTTTGATCCTACAAAGCGTGCTACGAAAATACCATCTACTACGGTATAAATTGATATACATAGCATCACTAAAATAGATGGCAGAATAAACTTTGTAAAACTCATAGGGGTAATTTTTTCTTTGAAAATCATTATAAAAGCCTCCAAATTAAATAATAAATTTTATTGCATAGTGGTTACTTCTATACTAATATAAGGTATATAGCAACTATATAGTCAAGGAGAAGATAGAAAAAAATGATTAAAAAACAAAGTTTATTGACCACTGGGCAATTTGCTGAACTTTGCAATGTTTCCAAACAAACACTTATTTATTATCATAAAATTGGACTCTTTTCACCGTATTTTATAGATGAAAGTGGTTATCGTTATTATTCTTTGAGGCAACATGAGACGTTTCAGATTATTTGTATACTAAAAGAATTTCACACACCGCTAAAAGAAATAAAAGAGTATTTGAATAACAGAGATAGAGAGCAATATTTAGCCTTATTAGAAAAGAAAAATGAGGAAATGAAAAAGAAAATAAAAAGATTGACTAGATTATCTAATATAATTCAAAACAAATGTACAGACCTTACAAAAGGTATTAAAGTTATAAACAAAGGGCAAGAAGTTTTTTTTGAGACAAAGGAAGAAGTGGTATTAATTCTTAGCAAGCCAGTTTTACCAGAAGATAATAGTATGGATGAGCATTTCAAATACTTTCATGAGTTAGAATCTTATGTGCATGACATTGATGAAGGATATCCCGTTGGTGCAATTCTATCAAAGGAGAACCTATTAAAAAAAGATTTTAAACAACTGAATTATTTTACTGTAAGGATTAATAAATCAATAGGAGATTCTAGAGAATATTATTTTCCGGCAGGATGTTATTTATCAGTGATTCATAAAGGAAGTTACGAAGAAACTTGGAGAGGTTATGAAAAGTTATTTGCTTTTATTGAAAAAGAAGGATATGAATTTGATGGGGATTCTTATGAAGAAGGATTAGTGGACTTCTTAGGTGAAAAGGATGAAGAAAATTATTTTACCAAGATATCTGTTAAAGTAAAGAACAAAAGTTAATTCTTTCATTGACCTTCAAGTTACTTGAAGGTATATTATATATAATTAAGTAGACGAGCATTGATTATACGTATGATTTGTCTATAACTAAGGAGGAGCTATGTTTAAGGGAGTAGATAAAAAGAATATCATTACATATGTAAGTATTATTACATTAACAATAATAATATATTTGTTGTTGAGTAATTTAAGTACGGTAATTGGAGTATTAGCAAAGTTCATTGGAATTATGTCTCCAATTATTATAGGTTTTGTTATTGCCTATATTTTTAATATACCAATGAAGGCCATTGAAGAAAGAATATTGAGTAAAACCAAATTATCAAATAAGCTAAGGAGACCTATTGCATTAATTATAACAATTTTTGTTTTAATTTCACTTTTCATTGGGATATTCTCTTTTGCAATTCCGCAGCTTGCTGATAGTATAGATGTGTTAGGCAAAAATATTCCATCTTATGTAGGGATAGTTCAAAAATTTGTAGATACTTCTTTATCTCAATATAATATTAACGAAGAAATTACAGATAGAATAGTCAAGTCATGGAATGGATTGCTTCAAAATTTAACCAATATTGTGTTGGGACTTGTTGAGTCTTTATATGGATTTGTTTATGGATTGTTTTCTGGCATTGTAAGTACTTTACTTAGTTCAATTTTAGCTATATATATGTTACTTAGCAAAGAAAAGATATCTTTAGTGCTAAAAAAGGTTTTGTTTGCTTTTACTCCAACTAAAGTAACTAATGGGATAATTAAAGTTTTGCAAATTATGAATAAATCTTTTGAAAACTTTTTAAGAGGACAAATTTTAGAAGCACTTATTATTGGAGTCTTAAGTTTTGTTGGTATGACAATTTTTAGATTTGAGTATGCTCTTTTGATTAGTGTAATAGTTGGAATAACTAATATGATTCCTATGTTTGGTCCATATATTGGAGGTATTCCATCTTTTCTTATCCTGTTTATGGTAAGTTCAAGCCAAGCACTTTGGTTTATACTTTTCGTAATAGTACTACAGCAGATAGAAGGTAATATTATTTATCCTAGAGTGGTTGGCTCTTCTATGGGTCTTTCTGGATTTTGGGTACTAGTGGCAGTTATTATTGGAAATAATTTATTTGGTATGTTAGGTATTATTATTGGTATACCAATATTTTCTACTATTTATACATTAACGAGAGAAATTACTAATAACAAATTAGAAAAAAAGGGAATAGAAGAAGAGTTAAAGTTTTAGTATAAAGGGTGAGATTTCTATGAATAATAAATTTTCAATTGGCGAAATGTCAAAACTTCATAATGTTCCAATTAAAACATTAAGATATTATGATGAAATTGGATTATTTAAACCAATTGAAGTAAACAAAGATAATGGATACAGATATTATTCAACAGAACAATTCCAACAACTAAACACAATAAACTATCTGAAATTTTTAGGAATACCCTTGAAAGAAATTAAAAGTTATTTGGAGATTAGGAATATTAATTATTTTTTGGATCTGTTGGAGAAAAAAAATAAAAAGAATCGATGAAAGAAATTTTATTGGAAGATGTTATTGATAACAAACTTGCAAAAGCATTAAAAAAAGGGGAATATGCATGTATTTACTATAGAGGTTGTAATCATAAGGAATCTGAGAAATATTATAAAATACTATTGGGATATATAGAAAAGAATAATTACAAAATTATTGGAGATGCAATAGAAAGAGTTATTATTAATGAATATATATCTAATAATACAGATGATTATCTTACAGAAATACAAATTCCGGTTAAAAAACATTGACCCTCCAGCAACTGGAGGGTTTTTAATAAGTATATACTTATTTCGTTAAGAAAGAATTTACCATTAATTAAGGATTATATGCTCTGTTTTAATAGGCTCTCGTCTGTATCGATATGTAGGAATGTTAATTGGATTATTTGTGGATTAAAACCTAATTTGAAATAATGTTAATATTTTACTGGACACCTCATATATATAGATATTGATATTTATTTTTAAAGGAGGTGAAGATATGCCAGAAGAATTTAAGATAGGCTGTAAAAGACCAGACATCAAAAAACAAAAAAGTATTGAACATACGAATAGTGATATTTTTCCTAAAAAGGAGGATGTGGATATGTTGAAAGTAGGGAAGACAGCTCCTGATTTTACTGCACCATCATATTTTCAGGGAAAGTTTATGAGTGTGAATTTGAATGAATACAAAGGTAAATGGGTCTTACTATGCTTCTATCCTGGAGATTTTACTTTTGTCTGAGCTACTGAAGTTTCAGCAGTTGCTGAAAAGTACAAAGAATTACAAGATTTAGGAGTAGAAGTTATTTCTGTTAGTGTTGATAGTGTTTTTGTGCATAAGATGTGGAACGATAATGAATTATCTAAGATGATTGGTAAAGATATTCCATTTGTAATGGTGTCAGACCAAGGCGGAAGTATAGGGAAAATGTATGGAATTTATGATGAAGATAGTGGTATAGAAGCACGAGGGAGATTTCTTATAGACCCAGATGGAAATGTACAAGGGTTTGAAGTTTTAACACCTCCAGTTGGAAGAAATGTAAGTGAAACAATTAGACAAATTAAAGCATTCCAACTCGTAAGAAAAGCTGGTGGTACTGAGGCAACACCTTCTGGCTGGAAGCCTGGTAAGAAGACACTTAAACCAGGGCCAAAAATGGTAGGTAATGTATGGAAGGAATGGAAGGTAAGTGAGGCATTCGAAGATTAGTTGAAGCTAAGAAGAAAATTAGTGTGAAGTTATAATTTTTATGTTCTTCATTAAGAGAAGCAAAAGCTAATGACTCCTATATATAAAATTTTTATATGTAGGAGTTTTTATTCATTGTATAGGAATTTCATACTTGTCAAATGCAGTTATAACAATACATTGTAACATTGTGTAAAATATTTACACTGATTTATAAATTCCATCCTTCAGTGGTGAGAAGAAGCATATATAGCGTAAAAGTCATCGTAACAAACTTTAGAATTTCTTAGTGAAGTGGAGTGACTTTCTAGCTATATATGCATTTGTTCTCTGATAATCTTTCTTAGTTCTAAAGAGGTGTAAAAAAATCCTTAGTTTTAATAGTTTAATAAGGAATTCATTTCTTTCAAAAGTTCTTCGTCGCTAAAAGTATAATTGGTATTACCAAGTTTAACACTAGGTTTGTTTTTCCCATGAAAGTCACTACCTGCCGTAATAATCAATCTATTTTCTTTTGCCATGTTATAAAACAATTTACATTCTTTTCTATTATGATAAGATGAAAATGCTTCAATACCTTGTACACCAAGAGCAATTATTTCATCTATTTGTTCATAATTATCTCTAAAAGTTACTCCTGGATGTGCAATAATTGGAATACCACCATTATTTATAACTAAAGCTAATGCTTCTTCTATTGAAGGAAATTCCATATCAACATAACATGTTTTACCTTTAGAAAAGTAATCCCAATAAAAATTCACGTAAGGATTATCACTTCTATGTCCACCAGGTAGATATGGTGTTAGTAATTCATGTTTAGCAGCATAATTTTTATTTAATAAAACTTCTGCAATTTCTTCTGGGGTAACAATAAAATTATTTTTTAATCTTGGAAAATCTTCAATAGTTAAATAGAAACCAAGTTCATTTATTTTTTTTATTCTTTCAAGAGAAACAAGAGCCTCTTGCTCAAAAAGAGATCTGTATAAGTCATGAAATAATCTTGATTTATAATCAATGTTATACCCTAATAAATGTAGGTTGGTCTCTTTGTAAAAACAGTCTATCTCAATGCCAGGAATGAGTTTAATACCTATTTTTTTTGCATAATAGAGGCATTCATCAATTGCTTCTACACTGTTATGATCGGTAATTGATATAGTTTTAAGTCCTGCTCTTTCACATAGATTTATTATTTCTTTAGATGAATATTCCCCATCTAAACTCCACTTACTGTGCATATGCAAATCTATAACAGTCATTTAAATTGCCTCCTTGTTTTGAGTTATTTTGGCTAGCCTTTCGGAGCAGAAGAACATAATTAATATACAAGAAACTAAGTAAAATGGAAATATTGACATACTAGTATTTTTTGCTACTACGCCAAATAATGGTGGCAAAAAAGCATTTCCAATATAAGCAAAACCCATTTGATATCCAATAATAACTTGAGATTGACTCTTTCCAAAACGAGAAGGTGTTGCATGAATCATTGCAGGGAATATTGGTGAAAGTCCAAGTCCTATCAGAACAAAAGAACTAGCAAGTGCAAAATTGGGTAAAGGTAATAAGAGTAAAATAGTACCAGTTAATGCGATTTTTATACCAAGACGAATCATTTGAGTGTTATTTAATTTAAATGATATAAAACCGGAGATAAATCTTCCTAAAGTAATTCCCCCATAATACATTGCTACCCAAGAAGCGGCAGTCTCGACTGGTAAGTTTTTAATCTTCACAAGAAAACTACTACCCCACAAACCGACTGAAAGCTCTGTTGCACAATAGAATAAAAATGTTAAAAGAGCATATTTGACTCCATTTATTTTAAAAACATTTTTTCCTTTAGGGGTTTCTTTTACTTCATTTATTTCTTCTTTGTCCCTTTGTTTTACTGAATTCGCATGTTTTTTCCATAGAGGTAGGCTGATGAACAATATTATTGCTATGACTAGTTGAATAAAAGCAATAGTTCGATACCCTAGCCTCCATGAAGATGTTAGTAGTAAGGCTTGTGCCATAATAAGTGGACCTAGAGTAGCACCAATACCCCAAAATGAATGAAGCCAGTTCATATGATGAGCTTTAAAGTGTAGGGCTACATAATTGTTAAGTGCTGTATCCACTGATCCAGCTCCAAATCCTAAGGGGAAAGCTAATATAAGTAGCCATACATAAGATGGAGCAAATGAGAAGCCAAGTAAAGCTCCACCCGTCATAGCACAACTAAGAAAAGTTACTTTTCCAGTTCCAAATTTCTTAATAATATGACCACTTAGAAAGCTTGATACAATAGTACTACCTGTAATTAATATAGCAACAAGACCAACAGCATCAAGTGCCATACCCCATTCAGCCTGCATTATAGGCCAAGTAACACCAAGTAAAGAATCAGGTAGTCCTAAACTGATAAATGCTAAATAAATAATAATTAATAATACTATTGTAATCATGATAGTTCTCCTTATTATTTTAGTTTTTTTCAACTATTTTAATGCTGCAAGATAATTTTTCAAGAGCCATAGATGTCAATCCATTAATATAACTATCATGAATATCTTCTTCAAAAATCATTTCTGGGATATGGGCATCTGGTATTAAGCTGCATAGAAACGACTTAATTGATTCTATAATCTGTTCACTAAAACAGTATCCTGATAAAACAACACTTTTTGGATTTATAATGCAATTAATGGTCACTATAGTCTTAGCCACTAGTTCAGAAAAAAGAGGTGAATTTTTCTGAATATTGCCTTTGTCTTTAGAACTTATATTAAGTGGAAGGAACGATACTTCACCAGCAAAGTTTGTCTGTCCCCATAAGATTTCACCATTGATAATTATACCGGAACCAGGGTTTCCATCTACTGGATAATAGATATAGGCTAAGTTTTCATTAATTTTATACTGTGATTTACTATAAAATCCTATTGCTGTACAATTTAGATCATTTTCAGCTACAACAAGTAATTTATATTTGTTTGAAAAGTGATTTTCAATAGGTATATGACTTAGATTTTTGAAGTCACAAATACCTACAATACCTTTACTAACTACACCAGGTATTCCTAGTCCTAATACTTTGATATTAGGATAGATATTAAGTAACATTTCTACTGCATGTTCCAATTCTTTAATTGTTATATCATTATGCTCAATATATGTTTCATATACATTGACACCAATTATATTTGAGACAACACAAGATAAACTATTATAATTTCCTTCCTTACGAGCGTAAATCACAGCTACATAAGCATAGTTTTCATTATATACAAATCGTCTAGAAGGTCGGCCTCCTGTTGAAGGCTTTAAGTCTACCTCTAAAACTTCACCAGTCAAAAGTAACTCTTTTAGAATATTACCGCAAGTTGCAATACTAAGACCAGTTGCACTTGCAATACTAGCTTTAGTATTATATTTTTCTAGCTTGAGAGTTGATTTTACTATTTCAACATTAATTTGCTTTAGTTTCATTGAGTTAGTGGTAATTATTTTCATTAATACACCTACTTTCGTTAACACTTGTCATAAGTAAAATTATAATAAAGTTATTGGGACTTGTCAATTCGATATGTATGTGAATCAATGCAATAGAATTTTTATCCATTGAGTCATACAACTGGTAAAAAAAATATTTTAGATTTATAATTAGGATAAAAGCTACAAATAAGAAATTGGAGAATGATTATGAAAATAGATAGATTGTTTTCAATTGTAGTAATATTGTTGAACAAAAATAATGTGACTGCAAAGGAACTTGCTGAAAAGTTTGAGGTATCTACAAGAACGATATATAGAGATATTGATGTGTTATCATCCGCAGGTATTCCTATTTATACAAATAAAGGTACTGGTGGCGGTATATCGTTATTAGAAAATTATACAATTAGTAAAACTATGATCTCAGAAAAAGAAAGTGAAGGTATAATACTGGCTTTAAAAACATTGCAAACAACAAAGTATCCTAATATAGATACAATCATTAGTAAATTATCTTCGGTATTTAAAAATGTAGGTATAGAGGATTGGGTTAAAGTGGATTTTTCAGACTGGGAAGGTAACACTGATAGCATGGATAAGTTTAATACTATAAAACAAGCTATATTAGGTAGTCAAACTATAAGATTTATATACTTTAATTCATATGGTGAAAGAGCAGTGCGTGAAGTTAATCCTGTTAACCTTATCTATAAAGGACGAGCGTGGTATCTTTGGGCTTTTTGCAAATTAAAAAATGATTTTAGGATATTTAAAATAGATAGAATAAAAGAATTAGATATTTTAGAAGAGAATTTTGAAAGAGAAGAATTGGTTAAGCTAAAGAACTATGAATATAAAGAGAGCTTTAATCCTTATAATAAAATGGTGGAATTAGAATTAAAATTTAATTGTGCTGTTTTATATCGTTTGTATGATTATTTTGATGATAAAGATTTAGTTATGAATGATGACGGATCATATTTACTAAATATTGCTTTTCCAGAGGATGAATGGATTTATTCGTTTCTGCAATCTTTTGGAGGAAATGTTGAAGTTATTAAACCACAATATATAAGAAATGAGCTGATAAATAGATTGGAAAAAAATCTTAGAATATATAATAATAGATAAAGATACGAAGTAGTTTATCTATATAGAGACATACCACTTCAACTATAAATCTATGCAGGTCCAAAACTCACTGAAGCCTGAGATTTTGGACTTACATAGATTAACTTTTCGTAAGGTATGTCTATAATATGACAGACTGTTGTCAAGTTAGGTTTGATATTATTAGATTATAAAAGAAAAGAGATGGTGTTAATAATGAAAATGGACTTTATAACAGTAACAAAAGATAATATAGAAGAGGAGCACATCTGTTGTGCTTTTTCTGATAAAAAGAGTAAAGAAGGGTATAAAGCAAAGAAAAAATGGCTTGAAAAGCAATTTGAAAATGGTTATAAATTTATCAAATTAAATGAGAGAGCTAAAGTATTTATTGAATATGCTCCATCTGAAATAGCTTATCTACCTATCAATGCTCCTAACTATATGGTAATAAATTGTTTTTGGGTATCTGGTAAATATAAAGGTAATGGATACGGAAAAAAACTATTAGAAAAATGCATTAAAGATAGTAAAAAGAGTGGAAAAGATGGGATTACGGTTTTATGTAGTGATAAAAAAAGACCTTTTATGTCTGATAAAAAATTCTTTTTAAAACATGGTTTTGAAAAATGTGATACGGCAGAACCTTATTTTCAGCTCTTATATTTAAAATTAACAGAAAAGAATAAAGCACCTCAATTTTTAGAAACTACAAGAAATGTAACCTGTGAAAATAACGGTGGCTTTACAGTGTATTATTCTAATCAATGTCCGTATATGAACTATTATATTGATTTACAATCGAAAATCGCTGAAGAAGAAGGATATATTTATGAAAAAGTGCTTATAGATAGTAAACAAAAAGCAATTAAAAATCCATCACCTTTTACTATATATTC
Source organism: Clostridium sediminicola (assembly GCF_050402865.1). NCBI lineage: Bacteria > Bacillati > Bacillota > Clostridia > Eubacteriales > Clostridiaceae > Clostridium > Clostridium sediminicola. Next base: position 78,995 of record NZ_BAABMF010000018.1, on the reverse strand, counting down.
ATTATTTTATAAGGGTAAATTTATAACTCAAGAACTTACAGCTGAGAAAAAATTTCGGAAGATAATAGAAGAAATGAGAGATTGAAATAATGATGAACAGAAAAGTTTCAAATTTATGAAAGAGTTTTGTATAAATAACAACATACAAAGGAGTTCTATGAAACATCGTGAAATTTATCTTACGGATGCAAGAAAGACTAAGCCAGAAAAATTGAAAACAGTATTGAGATTTAAAGTATAAATTATAAGTTTCAAAATAGTATTGACTAACACCCAAGGGCATAGATTATCATTAGTTTTGAGGTGATTTTCATGAAAATAAATGAGGTATGCAATTTAACAGGATTAACTAAAAAAGCTATAAGCTATTATGAAAAGCAAGAATTAATAATGCCAATGAAAGATAAAAATGGATATCGGGATTATGCTAATAAAGATATTAAGCTATTAAATGAGATATCTTTATATAGAAAACTTGACATATCAATTAAAGAAATTAAATTATTACTAGCTAGTGATGATAAAAAATCCATCTTAAAGAATATAATAATTGATAAGCAAAAGAAAGAATTTCAAATTAAAGTACAGAAGGTATTCTTAGATAAGATTATTAAAGGAAACTTTGAAGAAGAAGATATAAAGCTATTAAATGAAAAAATTATAAATAATGAAAAAAAATCTGGTGAGTTTATAAAAAATGAGCTAAAGAGAGCTTTCCCTAGTGGGTTAGGTTTATATTTATCATATCATTTTTCACCCTATTTAAATGAACCTATTAATTCAGAAGAAAAATATAATGCATGGATTAATATAGTAGAATTTTTAGATAATCTTCCACAGTTAAATATTAAAATGCCAGAAGCTGTTCAATCCTATTATGAAAACATATCAGAGGAAATGCATAAGAAAATAGTAGAAGGCACAAGGGAAGAAATTTTGAAGATGGTAAATGCTGAAGGAGAAGAACTAGAAAAGTATAAGAAAAAAATATTAGATACAATTGAAAATCAAAATGATAAAGAGATAGCTGAGGCTATGAAGCCAGTATTTAAATTTAAAAAACAAATGAATGAGTTTTTCAATAACAGTGGATATTATAATATCTTTTTACCTAATATGAAAGTTTTAAGTAATGAATATAAGGAATATCATAAAAGTCTTTTAATGTTAAATGAAAAACTATCTAAAGAATTAGGCATAGAGTATGATGAAAATATGAGGATAGTAAAAACTGTAAAGTGAATAAGGTGAGTAAAGTGAAACAAAAGTTAACAATAGGAGAGTTCGCAAAACTAAAAAATGTTACAACTGAAACATTGAGACACTATGATAGAATAGGATTACTTAAACCTATTGAAATAGATCCTAAAACGGGATATAGATACTATTCAATTTTTCAGGAAGAAGAATTAGGAACTATTAAAGACCTTCGTCAACTAGGAATGAGTATTGATGAAATTAAGAAGTATTTTAATAATAGAAATTTGAAACAGTCAATTAATATATTAAAAGATAAACACGATGATTTAAAAAAAAGAATACAAGAGTTACAACAATTAGAAGAAAGCATTAGTGAAAAAATAAAACACTTAGATAATATATCTGGAGTATTAGACTTTGAAGATATTATTATTAAAGAAATTGATGAAAGAGAAATAGTTACTTTTGATAAACCAATAAAAGATAGAATAGGGTTAAGTTATGCATTTGTAGAATTAGAGAATGTTTTAGAAGGAATAGCACCTATACTTGCAGGTAATCGTATTGGAACAATTATTAGCCAGGAGGAAATAGAATTAAATAAGTACTCAGAATCAGCTATTTTATTTTATTTTGCTAAAAACAAAGAGAGTATTAATGTAAGTCATGTAAAAAAGATTCATAAAGGTACTTACGCTTGCATGTATTATAAAGGAAGTATCCTGAACTTGGAAGTTAATCTAAAAAAAATGATTGACCATATTGAAAAAAAGGGATATAGATTATGTGGGGATGTCCTTCAAATTGTTCAAATAGATATTACTGTTACAGATAAAAGTGAAGAAGTATTAAACGAAATACAAATACCTATAAAAAAATGTTGACCTTTGTGTTACACAAAGGTTTATACTATATTTCGTAGAACAAAACATAGTGACTATACATTCGCTATGTTTTCTTATATTCTTTTGGAGGTAGAGTAAATGAGTGAAAACATATTAGGGACAGATAAAATATCTAGATTGTTTATTAAATATTCAATTCCAGCAATAATTTCTATGGTTATATCAGGGGCTCAGATTATAATTGATGGTATATTTTTAGGTAATTTTGTTGGTCAAAATGCACTTGCTAGTGTAAATATAGTACAACCATTTATGCAAGTTATAATTGGAGTTAGTATGATTATGGGTGTAGGTTCTCTAAGTTTTATAGGTAGAAAATTAGGAGAAGATAAAAAGGAAGAAGCTCAAAATGCTTTTAAAACAGCATTTCAATTTATTACTATAATTGCTTTAATAATAACACTAGTTGGTTGTTTATTTAGTAAAGAAATTGCAGTAACCTTAGGTGCAAGCCCAATATTATTAGAAGGAGTTTCAATATATATAAGAACTATAGCACTATTTGCTCCGCTAATGTGCTTAATGTTTATATTTGGATTTACAAATAGAGTTGTTGGTAAGCCGGAAGCATATTTAGGTGGTATGATTTTAAGTATAATTGTTAATATAAGTTTAGATTATGTATTTATAAAAGAATTAGGTTTTGGAATTAGAGGAGCGGCCTTTGCTACAGGAATAGCACATGTATCAGCGCTTCTTATTGTAGTGATACCTATGTTAAACAAGAAGAATGTAGTGAATATTTTTAAAGGAAAATTTGATAAATCATTAATTCTTCCTATGTTATACAATGGCTCATCAGAAGGAGTTATTTCATTTTCAACAGCTACAACTGCATATTTGTTTAACATTACATTTATGAAGATTGCTGGAGAAGCAGGTGTTGCTGCATTTACAATAATCAATTATATTTCTCAATTTGGTATACTTATTATGTTTGGTATATCAGATGGAATTACACCTATATTAAGCTATAATTATGGTAATAAAAGGCAGGATAGATTAAATGATACATTAAACTTAGCATCTAAAGTAAATTTAGCTATTGGATTGATACTATTTTTAACATTATTTATATTTGGAAAACACTTAATAGCATTATTTGCAAGCGGTAACAAACAGGTTTTAAATCTAGCAGTAAGTGGATCAAGATTATATTCATTTGCTTTTTTATTATGTGGATTTAATATCATTCGTTCAGGATATTTTACCGCTATGGGGGATGCCAAAGCGTCTATTATACTATCAGCTAGTAGAGGGATAATATTTATAGTTTTAGGTATAAATATACTTCCTATGCTTGTTGGAAATAATGGTATATGGCTTACTGTGCCTTTTGCTGAGAGTATGGCATTTATTGTAGGGATTTATTTACTTAAAAAGAATAACAAGATAATAATAAAAGACCTCAAACTTGTTGGGAAATAAGTTTGAGGTCTTTTATTCACATTTGATACATTTGAGATCAATCTATTTTACTAAACATAATTAAATTTGGGAGAGTAAAAAAGTGTGAAAGTGGTACTACAATTACTTTATTGGTATAATAAAAATACATTTGAATGTTAAAGGAGAATAGCGGATTGAGTAAATATATGCATATTGTTTTTGGAGATTCGGCAGCAGGATTATTGAAATATTATTTTCATAAAAATAAGAATGAATTCAAGGGTGAAATAATAAATTTAAGAAATGATTATTCTATTGGTCCAATACATGAAATCGAAACTGACGCAGGGTTTAGAAAACGGAAAGAATGGTTCAAAAAAATGCTAAAAGAGGTTTGGGCATATGAATACTATGAGGAATTTGAGGAAGAATTCATAAATACTTATGAAAGCGTAAAAAATATTGAATCAGATTCAAAAATAGTAATATGGTATGGTAAAAATGCTTCTGATGAAATAGGGATTAGATATTTAAGTTCATTGTTAGAAGATAGAGAATTATATCAGGTAAATATTTCTGAATCATATGTGAAGAGTTATGGGGGAAATAGCTATAAACCAAGAGCTTTTGGAGAGTGTGATCCAGAAGAAATAAATCATTTGATTTTAACAATGAAAAAAATAGAAATGGAAAAATGTAAAGATTTAATTAATCAATGGGAGATTATAAAAAATTCAAAAGAAAATTTGAGAATTTTACAAGATAATAAAATAGTTGGAGTAGATGAAAATTACTATGATAATGAAATCTTATCAAACTGTAGTTTTAATTTCAAAAAAGCTCCTAGAATAATCGGAGCAACAATGGGAAAAGCGCAGCAACTAGTTTCTGATTCTTACATCGATTATAGGGTTAGAAGACTTATTGAAAGTGGAATAGTTGAATATAGAGGAAAACTAGAAACTATGAGAGATTTTGAAATAAGAGTACAGGGTAGTTTGAATGAGTTTTTTATAAAGCTATTTGAGAAGAGTTGCGAAAAAGATAAAGATGGTTTTTATCACTATTTATTAGAAACAAAAGAAAATGATTTAGTAGTTGATACAACACATATAACTAAGTGGGATACAAGTGATTTGTATAATAAATTGATATTGGATTATGATGAGGAAAATATGTTTTCTTTGACTTGGTTCAAAGAAGGTATAGATATAATTAGGATTAATCATACTTTAGTAGATAATATTGAATATAGAACACAAGTATATAATGATGAAAATAGTAAAGAAATAAAAGAAGAAACAATAATGATTTTTTTAGAAAGTTTATGGGATAAATATATAGAAATTCAAATTAAACCGTATATAAAAATTGTGCTAAAGAATTTATAAATATTATACCTATGGAGTAAAAAACTTGTTTAACAAATAGCTTTAATGATAATATACTATATATACATAAAACTTAGTTTAAGATTTTCTGTAAGAAAATGAACCTTAACAGTGCATTGTGAACTGTGTACTGTGAACTGAAAAATGGGAGGGAATTGCAATTAATATAAATGATTGGCTAAATAATGAATTACCAAATATATCAATGACTTTGGAAAAAATTAATGAAAAACATTTTTTTAAAGAAAAGACAATTGGATTTGCAGGTAAAGAAACAACAAAAAGAATAATTTTTAATCTTCGTTCTGCCCTATTTCCTGGCGTATATGAGCCATATCCTATTAATGAAGCACGAGCTAATATAATTATTGGTAATAATATTAGAATGGCAGCTCTTGAATTAAGTGAATTGATGGAAAGTGCTTTGATGAATTGGTGTGAGAACAAAGATGGTCACAATGAAGGTTGCACTAAATGTAGAGATAAAGCAAATGAAGCTGTAATAGAATTATTAAATAGTTTACCAAACATTAGAGAAATGCTTAATACTGATATTGAAGCTGCTTTTAATGGAGATCCTGCGGCTATTTCGAAAGAAGAAATACTTTTAAGTTATCCTTCAATAGAGGCTGTTAGTATACATAGAGTAGCTCATTTACTATATGAATTAGAAATTCCTTTGATTCCTAGAATAATGTCAGAGTTGGCGCACCAAAGAACTGGAATTGATATTCATCCAGGTGCAAAATTAGGTGAAAGCTTTTTTATTGATCATGGAACTGGAGTAGTTATTGGTGAAACATGTACCATAGGTAAAAATGTAAAGATATATCAAGGGGTAACTTTAGGGGCTAAAAGTTTTCCTTTAGATGAAAATGGAAATCCAATAAAAGGGATAAAAAGACATCCTGATATTGGCGATAATGTAGTGATTTATGCAGGTGCTACAATCTTAGGTGGAGATACTGTAATTGGCCATGATTCAGTTATTGGTGGTAATGTTTGGTTAACACACTCTGTACCACCACAATCTAATGTTTATAATATACAGCCTTCACCAATAATAAAATAGTTGTATATTATAACTTAAACTTTAAAATTTACAATATCTAGAATAAGTAAAAGTTTGAAACAAAGCTTAATAAATAATAAAAGGAAAATTTGCTAATACAAAATTTTTCTTAACAAGGAGATATAAGCATGGTTAGTCCAATTTAAGTCACATACCAAAATAAATTTTTAGGCCTTTTTTATAAGGCCTTTTTGTGATGCAAATTTTGGAGGTGCTTAAATTGAATAATAAAAAAATAACTAATAGATCAAATATATATATAATGTATGCTATTGTATTTTTTCAAGGTTTTGTTTTTTACGGACCTGTTGCAACTTTGTACAGGCAAGATAGAGGAATTTCTATGTATCAAATATTTATCATTGAATCAGTTTTTTGGATACTAATGTTAGCCTTTGAAATCCCTTGGGGATTATTTGCTGATAAATTTGGGTATAAGAAAACACTTTTAATATCAAATTTGATATTTTTTATATCTAAGATTGTTTTTTACAAAGCATTTTCTTTTGAAATGTTTCTTTTTGAAAGAATATTATTAGCAATAGCAATATCTGGTTTATCGGGGTGCGATATGGCTTTATTGTATGCTTCTATAAAAGATGATGAAGCACAAAAGGTATTTGGGAGATATAATGCTTTAGCTACTTTAGGGTATTTAATTGCATCTTTAATGTCTACAATGATTGTGAAGTATTCAATTGACAAAACGGCATTATATACCATTGTACCTTATGGAATTGCTACAGTATTAACTTTGTTTATAGATGATATAAACAGAGATGTAGAGAAAAAGCCAAGGATAAGAGATAGTTTCAAAAATGCTCTGAGAAATAAAGAGATAATTGTTTTAGTAATTTCTATTGCATTAATACGGGAGGTATTTCAATCAGTAAGTGTATTTTTAAACCAACTCCAGTATATAAGAAGCGGAATAGATATAAGATATTTTGGAGTATTAGCTGTAGTTATACAAATTGTAAATCTAAGTTCTGATAAATCTTATATTTTAAGTAAAAAATTTGGGAAGAATAAAAGCATTGAAATTTTGATACTTACTATTACAATTTGTTGTTTTTTGTTAATACTTACTAGAAATCCAATAATATCTGTAATAATGATAATTTTTGTTTCTGGATCAATGTCTTTAATTAATCCAATTATTACTGATATACAGAATAAATCAATAGCTACTGCAGATAGAGCAACTATGTTATCTATTTATGCTATGGTAGGAAATATTGTTGCAGCTATAATCAATCCATTTATAGGTAAAAGTGCTGATATATCAGTACAAAGTGCATTTACTATTTGTTTATTTATAGCCACTTGTGGCTATGGATTTTTCATTATATATAAAAAATTAAAAAAGGAGAACTTTTCATAAACTCTTATGTGTATAAAGTGAAAACAAAATTTTATTATTTCAAAATTATATTCAGGAGGAAATGAAAATGAAAAAAAATATTCTTTTAATATCAGTATTATCTGTTGCAATTGCTTTTGTAGGGTGTTCAAACAATAAAGCTTTAACTACTTCACAGTCCAATTCAACAGAAGACAATTACGAGACAGTTGGAAAAATAATAGATTTTGATAATGAAGGTGTGCATATATTAACAAGAGATATAGCAGAAATATATAAAGTGGATTTAGAAAACCAAAAAGATTTTTACTTAGGAGAAACTGTAGCTGTCGAGAAGATAGGTGAAGGTGGATTTAAATTAGTCAAATGTGAAATTAAGGAATTTGAACAAAGATACACTAATATGGGAGATATAATCATTAAAGCATCTGGTAAAGTAAAGAAGGTTGATGATAAAAAGGTAATAATTGAAACAAAAGATGGAGAATTGGAATTTCAATTATACGAGGGGATGACTTTTGAAGGAGGAACAGATGTAATTGTAGAGTATTTAGATAAGGAAGACGGCAAAATTCTAATTAATAGTTATGATGAAAACACAAAAATAAATTTAATCGTTAAAAGTATAAAAAGAACGGAAAGTAATGGTATGATGGCTATAGAAACTGAAGATGATAATAATAGTATATCCTGAGGCTATTAGAGAAAGTTATCCTGCACAAGTAGATGCAAAAATGATAATTAGAAAGTAATTTTAGTAAGGTTTATTATTAATAAGATAAAATATCTGCCGTCGAGAAGCATGACGGTAGATATTTTTTTACTTAGCTTTATTTAATGCATCGTTAACAGCATCTTTTATCCCTAGTGATGAGTATGTTGCACCACTAACTAAGTCAACATCGGTACTTTGATTTTCGACTATTCTATCAGGTATAATATCATTTGCTCTATTAAACCACTTTCTATCATCATTATGTGCTACAACTTCTACTGTTATAATTTGTTGATTTTGAACTGTTACTGCCACTGTCATTATACCTCTAAAACCTTCACCATCACCTTTATAAATTCCATCTGCAACACCAGAAGCTTCTCCTAAATTTTTAATATCAGAAGTGACATTTTCTGAAAGTTCATTTTTTGAGGATTTAGCCTCTGAATTTGAAGGTAAGGTTTCTGTTGCTGTAGATTCTGTATGTTGTTTAGTCTTTAAATTAAAAGGGGTATTTCCAATAAAAACATTATACACTAAAAAAACTCCGATTAATATTGACAGGGTTGTAAGAGCACCAATATATTTTTTCTTTTCACTCTTTGTCATATTAATTTTTCCATAATGGAGCGTGCCATCTATTGGGCAGCTAGTAATACATTGGAAACAATTGATGCACTGAGGAGATCTAAGGTTGCTACATTTTGATATTTCAATATCCATAGGACAACTTTTATCACATTTTTTGCAATTTATACAAGTATTAATATTTCTTTTGATTGTAAGTGGCCTTAAAAAACTTATTAATCCATATTTAGCTCCTTCATAACAAAAATAATTGCAGAATGGTCTTTGAAAGAATAAAGAAATTAATAAAAAGAAACAGATGACAATAATTGTTCCGATAGATCCAATGTTGCCTAGCAATAATTTTTCAAAGTTAGTTCTGGGATCGAATGAAACAATACTAAAAACTAAATCTGTTCCAACTAATAGTACTAGTAAGAGTAGTATATATCTGCTGAATATCATTATTTTTTGAATAGAAGAGGGCATTTTCCTTTTTTTTATACCTAATAATTTTCCTAATTTACTCGATAGGTCTTGAAGTAATCCAAAAGGACAAACCCAACCACAGTAGAATACACCAGATAAAAGTGTTAAGCACATAATCACAAGCATAGTTATTTTAAAGTTAATGAAAAATGAAAATATAGTTAAAATTAAACATATAATTTGTGTATAAAGACGATATTTTTGTATATTTTTCATATATAACACGACCTTTCATTAGTTCATATTTTACTAAAGTATTTATATCTAGTTATATTATAATTTCATATGTAAATTTAATCTAGTATAAATATATGTGAAGATTATGGGAATGCTGTGGGCAGAAAAAAAGCACCTGAGGTCGTGAAATACGACATCAGGTGCTTTTAAGATATTGTAGATTTTGAAAAAATTCCTGATAACCCTAAATTGGCGACGTTATTTTGAATTTCTTCTATGTTAGTAGTGTACAACCCTAGATCTTTCATTCTATCAAAAAAAATAGACCCGGAATATGTATATTTTTTTCTAAATCCTGATTGAGTTTGCATTTGTTCATTTACAAAAGCTATAGATTCACCAATGGCTAGTTTTCTAGGTAATTCTAGAAGCTTTTTTCTTTTACAGAATTTTGTACTATTGTATCCAGCTAAAGTGCCTGTAACAATGGCTTCTGTATGACCAACCAAAAGACCTGCCTTTTCACCTGCACAAAATAGATTTTCAATATTTTTTACTTTTAGAGTATTATCTCTAGGTGCCATAGAGAAGAATCTCATTGAATTCCCGTTACTTCCCGCATACGGATCTGCGTACCTAGCATCCTCTAATCCAGGGATTTGATGTAATTTATCTATATTAAAGTAAGGTGCCATTAATTTTGCGTGGCCAGTATCTAAAAGGATAATATTTTCATTGTATTCTTTTAATGCATATTGTTGACATGCTTTTATATTAAGATGATCTTCAATCATTGATTGTGGTAGTGGAATAATACATACTCCTTTTGTGTTCAGTTCATTTATTATATTTACTGAAAGAGAGTCTTTGAATAATTTACAAGAACCGCTCATTGCTCCTACTGATCCATCAGCCTTTTTACCTACATATTCCTTAATGCCAGCGAGTGAAGTGAGACTTATTCTTCCTCCAAAACTAGGACATCTTATTATGCACATAGCACATCCATTTCCATATTTAATACAATTCTTTATTGGACCTGCTGTACCCGTTGTATCTATAAAAACATCTCCAGGGTATAAATTATTATTGTCATCTTTAACACTTAAAATAATGTTATCATCCATATTAACTCTTCTTATTCTTGATTGAAATTTCACGTCTACTTTAAGTTCTTTAAGGTAATTGAATACAGCACTGGGAGTTTTGTCTATATCGTATAAACTAGCATGTTTGTGGCCAGGAAACTCAATGTTACTATGTCTTGAGTTGGCATCAGTAATAGTGAATAAATCTCCTCCGCCCAATGCAATCATTTCTTCTGTAGCAGTATATCTTCCGTTATTTCTCATTATACCGCCTACAAGACCTGTACCTAAAAGCATATCAGTTCTCTCTAGTAATGTAACTTTTCCTCCAGCTTTACTGGCACTAATAGCAGCAGCACAACCAGCCCAGCCAGCACCTACTATAATGACTCTCATAAGAACCCTCCTTTATTGAATATAGATATTATTTGTTTTTAATAGGGATTTATACAAAAATAAAAATTGATTTACAAATTTATGTAAAAAATATGAAAATTAAAAGGAAATAGGGAGATAATGTATAATATAATATAATGGAATAAATTTACAAACAACAACTTGTAACTATAAGGTAAGGGAGCTGGAAATGTGGAGATTAATAATGAAGTCAGTAATAAAATAAAAAATAAAACAAATGACAAAAACCATGTTCGAAATAATGGAAAGACAAATATAAAGAAAAAATTATTAACAGCTGCTAGCATAATTACATTTATTTGTGCAGGGATAGTAGGATATATGTATCAAGAAATAAATGAGTGGGAATTAGTAATGATGCCCAATGTTATTATTGAAGGTATTAATTATACAGGAAAGACAAAGGATGAAGTTTTAACAGATATTAATAAGACTTATGGTGACATAATTTTAGATAAAACAGTAGAAATTAAAGCAGGAGAAAAAGAATATTCTATTGGTTTTGAGGAATTAAAAGCAAAATATAATACTATTCATATTGTAGATGAAGCTTTTGAATATGGAAAAAAACTTGGTTTTATAGATAAGTATAAATTAATAAAAAATCCGCGAGATAAAGAATTTGAATTAAAATTTACTTATGATAGTAATCTAATTGATAAAGTTGTAGGGAAGATTGAAGAAGATGTTAATAAAGAGCCTGTAAACGCAACTATTAAATATCTTGGAAAAAGTAAATTTGAAGTTACAGACGATGTTAAAGGGGCGAAATTAGATTCTGAAAAATTGATTATTGATATAAATAATGGAATAATGAGCAAAGCAAAGGAATTAAAATTTGTAGCTCCTATTGAAACATTAGCTGCAAAAATAACTGGTGAAAGTTTGAGAACAATAAATTCAAGTATTGGTTCATTTTCTACAAGATATACGAATTCAGGGGCTAATAGATCAAGCAATATTGCTCTTGCTACTAAAGCTATAAATGAAACAATATTAATGCCAGGTGAAGTATTTAGTTTTAATGATACAGTTGGACAGAGAACCAGAGAAAAAGGATATAAAGAGGCTCATGTTATAGTAAACGGTGAATATGTAGATGGTCTAGGTGGAGGTATATGCCAGGCATCATCAACCCTATATAATGTAGCTTTACTAGCTGGTTTGGAAATTGTTGAGAGACATCATCATACATATCCCTCAAGCTATGTTCCTGTTGGACAAGATGCAACAGTTGATTATGGAAATCTAGACGTGAAATTTAAAAATAATGGAGAGTACCCAATTTATATTTCTGCATATACACAAAATAAACAAGAATATTTTACAATATTTTCAAATGGTAATTTAAACAAAACTGAGAAAAAAATATGGAATGATATATATAAGAAATACCCAGCTTCATATAAAATAATTGAAGATTCTAACCTCCCCAAAGGTACAGAAAAGATCGATAAAAAAGCTCATACTGGATATAAAGTAAAAGTATATAGAGTAACTTATGAAAATGGTGTTAAAATCAATACAGAAACAATTTCTTCAGATTATTTTGTGCCTGTTAAAGGAGTTAAGAGAGTAGGGACGAAATAGTTGTAAGTTGTAAGTTGTAAGTTGTAAGTTAAGGGTGATTTTCTTTCAGAAAATCTAAAATGAAGCCTTTGCTTGAGAATGGTGTCCTTAACTTACAACTATAAACTTCATCCGTTATTTTAATTAAAAATATCTTAACAATTCCAAAAAAATATTATTATTCAGTAAGTACTGAGTCTCTATTTACTATATTTTCTTCAGATGAGTTTTTGCTTTGTGAATAAAGCCATAATGGTATATAATAGCCTAACACAATAAATCCTACCCAGGTTGATTTCCAATCAACTTCCAATGAATTTAGATAAACTACTCCAATTAAATAAAAAGGAATATTAATAATTCCAAACAAGAGGGCAATATTATTCCATCCTTTTGGAGCTTTAAATGATGCTTCAAGTTTTGATAGTTTTGAGTCTCTTTTTGCTTTTACATAGGAAAACAAACTTATGCCATTTGCAAATACGTATCCAATAGAAGATGCTGCGATAATAGCAGTAGGAGTTCTAAGACTTATAAGAACTAGATTTAATAACGCAATACAAATCATTGCATTTATTGGAGTGTGCAAAAGCGTTGATAGATATAGCCCATCCAGATTTTAAAGGTGAACTTATGAAAAGGTACAATGAAAAATTTAGATAAGATTATATAGATAAAAAGGGTTTGAAAAAAAGCATATATAACGAAAAAAGTTATTTCAACAAACTTTTTTGATATATATGCTTTTATTCATATTCATGTCTTAGTAGCTCATTACATTTATTTTGAGAAATATTTTCTATTTATATTAAAGTTTAATAGTTATTTAAGTTTATATTCATATTGTTAGCAGCTTCATGATAAGTCCAGTAGCTTATACATTCACCGCCGCATAATTTTCTGAAACTATGCTTAGTATTAGCTTTTATATATATAGAATCTCCTTCTTCTAATAAATATGCTTTATCATTGACAGTCATTTCTAAAGAACCTTTAATTATGATTCCGAATTCATCTGTATTATGCTCATAGGATTGATTCAATTTAGAATTATCATCTACTACCATACATACTCCTTTAAGGTTTCGCTTACCTTCTGAAGTTAATTCATATCTAATATGAGATTTCGTTTCAAAAATTACACGTCTCTCGTTTTTTTTCACGCATATTTTATCTTCTTCTAATGTGGCTAATAAATCAGTCATATTTACATCTAGTGCATTGCATATTTTTTGAAGATTTACTATTGTAGGACTATTAAGATCCCTCTCAAGTTTACTTAAAAAACCTGTTGATAATTCTGTTTTATCAGACAGCTCTTGGAGAGTTATACCCTTTTGTTTTCTCATTTTTTTTATATTCGAACCTATTTCATTTACCAAAAAATCACCTCTAATTGTTTAACTAGAATACCATATAATTTCACGTGTGTAAAGATTACATGCAGATAAGTTGCTGTAAATGTTCATGCGTGTAAAAATATTTTTACCAAAATGAAAATATAACATTGACATAAATTTTGGGTGGTGATATAATGTAAACGATGTTATTCATAAACGTAAAAAAAATAATGAAAAAACGAATTAAATATTCATTAAAATTAAAAATGGTGTTGTACGTGAAAAGTTAAAGCTTGTTTATGTTTTTTACGATTATTAAAAATAAGGAGGTGGAATTCATAAAAAGAAAATTTGATTCTAATAAAGGTTTTGTTCCAAGTGGAACAATTGCACAAGTAAGTATAGGTAATAACATTGCGCATGTTTCTGGTCAAATTTCGATCAATCCTGAGACGGGTGAAATTGAAAAAGGTACAGTATCTCATCAGACTAAAAGAGTGCTAGAAAATATCAAGGGCATAGTTACTGATATGGGATTATCGATGGATGATATTATTAAGTGCAATGTATTTATTTCATCTATGAAGTGTTTTGATGAAATGAATGAAGTGTATCAAAAGTATTTTTCAATAGAAAACCCGCCTGCTAGGCAAACAGTTGGAGCTGAAATATGGGGAGGATTGGATGTTGAGATTAGTGCAGAAGTATTAATAGACTAAAAGGAGATATATACTATGGTTAAATTAACAGATTATGAAAAAAGAATGTTAGAAGGAGAGAAGGGTGACTTCAAAAAAGTAGCTCTACAAAATATAATTAAATATGCAGAAGCTTTAGGAGCAGAAGAGTTATGTGAAGTTACAAAAGCAACTGTATATTTAGGAGCACACCCTTATCTAGATGTTGTTGATTCTGAAAACTATGATGAGATTTTTTCAAAGATGCTTTTGTGTAGTGATGATACAATAGAGATGGACAAGTTTGCTGAAGGATGTAACTGTCAAACTTGTGTTGCGCCTTGCGATCAATATGTATATGAACCATTAAATCTTACAAAAGAATTTTTCGATAAGAATAATAGGTTTTTAGAAATTACAAAAGAAGCGGGTGTAAATATTACAGGTTCTTGTACACCGTATCTTGTTGGGTGGCTTCCGTTAAGAGGAGAGCATTTTGTTACTACCGAATCTAGTAATGTATTATTTTGTAATTCAGTGTTAAGTGCTTGTGGAAATTCAGATGGATTAGAAGCAGCTGCTTGGTCAGCTATTTGTGGAAGAACTCCTAAATGGGGAAATCATATTATGGATAATAGAAAAGGAACGCATGTATTTAATATTGAATGTCCATCAGAAACTGCATTGGATTGGGATGTTTTAGGATATACAGTAGGAAGAAAGCTTCCACCTCATGCAGTGCCAATAATAAGTGGTGATTTTAAAAGACCTGATGTAATTAAATTAAAACAATGTTTTGCTTCTTTAGCTACAACTAGTGGAGCTGAAATGTGTCATATAGTAGGTATCACACCAGAAGCGGTTGATTTAGAAATGGCTTTAGGAGGAAATGAACCTAAAGGTACTATAACAATTACTAAAGAAGATTTTGAAGAATCTTTAAATATGTTATGTGATAAAGGCGATGAAGAGATACAATTTATTACTTTGGGATGTCCACACTATACTTTAGAAGAGATTAGAGATGCAGCATTATATATTAAAGGTAAAAAAATCAAAGATGATATATTATTTATGGTTTGGACAGATTATGCTACAAAAGAAATGGCAAATGTAAATGGATTTACAAAGATTATTGAAGAAGCTGGTGGACATATTCTTACAAGCGGTTGTCCGTTGGTTATTGGACATAAATGTCATGAAGGAGTAACAGGAATGGCTATGGACGGAGCAAAACAAGCCCATTATATTAGATCAGAGACTGATGCAACAGTGTATTACGGTGATATGTATAAATGTATCGATGCAGCAGTTACAGGAAGATGGGAGGCATAATTATGGAAAAAATAGTAATTAAAGCTAGAGGTGCTATTAAAGGAATTGCAGAAGGAGAAGCATTAGTTTGCCCAGAGAGTATACAAGGTTGGGCTGGAGTAGATGATCATACTGGTAATATAATAGAAAAAGGACACTCACAAGAAGGACAAAACATACATGGTAAAATACTTGTATTGCCATGTAGTAAAGGATCTAATGGATGGTCTTGTCATTTCCATTCAGCTCAAGTAAAAGGGAAAATTCCTGCTGGGTGGGTATTTACAAAAATGGATTCAAGATCAGGTGTAGCGGCAGTTGTCTTGGATGTACCAATGGTTGCGGATTTTGAAGATGTAGATCCTTGTGAAATAATTGAAACAGGTGACTGGGTAAAGGTAAATGGTGATACAGGAGAAGTGGAAATCACAAAAAAATAGTTAAAGGAGTGTATTGAAAATGCCTCAAATAACTTTTAAAGGAATAAAAACGGACGAATTATGCTCGATAAGTAAAGAATTAAAAGATAATCTAGAAAAAATAATTGGGTGTGAAAGAAAACATATTAAATTTGACATTATTAATTCTCTTGATGTAGATAATGGCACAGTTATTGAATCCTTTCCTAGAGCTCAAATGCTTTGGTTTCCAAGAGATCAAAAGATGCAAGATACTGTAGCTAAGGAAATCACTGAACAATTGTATAATATTGGATATAAACATATACAAGTAACGTTTAATGTATTTAAGCCAGAAAACTTTTATGAAAATGCTAAACATTATTAATTAAACAAGCAAATTATAGGAGGAAAATCTATGAAAAAACATGATAAGAAGGATTTTAGGATTAATAAAGTAGTTATAGGTATTTCAGCAGTAATTTTTGGTGCGATTTTTATTTTAGGTATTGTATCCCCAGAACTATTTTCCAGTGTGCTTGGTGGAATAGTTGACTTCTTATGTGACCAATTGGGGTGGTTCTTGAATTTAGCGGTTATATTCAGTATTGGGATGTCATTATTTTTCTTATTCAGTAAATATGGAAAGATAAAAATTGGTGGAAAAGACGCAAAACCAGAATTTAGTAAGTTTACATGGTGGGCAATATCGCTTTGTGCAGGTATGGGAATGGGGATAGTTTTCTTCCCGCCAGCAGAAATAATAGAATACACATTTAATCCTGCTGTAGGAAGTGGCTTAGAAGCAGGAGGAATGGCAGCTTTATCAAACGCCTTTGAATTTACATATTTACATTGGACAATAACTTTATATGGCGTGTATGTTGCTGCTGGATTAGTAGCGGCTTATATATATTATAATTTGAAGCAACCATATAGTATCACATCTAGTTTGTATCCTTTGTTTGGTAAAAAGGTATACAAATATAGAAACTTTATAGATGGACTTGTAACATTTGCAATAATTGGTGGAGTTGCAGGATCATTTGGTTATGGAATATTACAAGTATCTGATGGATTGAACCAACTCTTTGGGTTACCTACAGGCGCATTTATGTGGATTATAATTGCAATAGTTGTTACATTAGTATATACTTTATCAGCTGTAACAGGACTAAAGAAAGGTATACAATTTTTGGGAGATAATAATGCCAAACTCTTTATTGGAATGCTCTTATTTGTAATTATATTTGGGCCAACAAAGTTTTCAATGAATTTAGGTGTGCAAAGTACTGGAAACATGTTTACTAATTTATTTAAGAATCTTACTTTTACAGAGCCTTTTGAACCGGCAGCAAAATGGTCAGTATGGTGGAACTGGTTATGGTATTTAGATTTCTTTATCTTTGCACCTACGACAGGATTGTTCTTAGCTAGACTTAGTAAAGGAAGAACAATGCGTGAATTTGTAACTGTTAATATGGTCGCACCTTGTTTATTTGGATGGTTATGGGTAACAATATTTGGTGGTCTTGCAGCGAATGCACAGTTTGTTGGAGGTTTAGATTTATGGCAATTAATTCAAACTAGAGGGCATGAAGCTGTAATGTTAGGTTTGTTTGAACAATTACCTTTACCAATGATATTAAAAGTCATAATGATGATAGTAGTACTTGTATCTTTTATAACCCTAGCAAATGCAGTTACTTCTACAATATCAAAAATGAGTGTAACTACAGGTGAAAACTATTTAGAAGATGACGCTCCAGCATCAGTACAAATTTTCTGGGGAATATTCATGGGAGCAATTGCTATAATATTCTTAATAAATGGAGGTCTAGATGGAGCTAAAACAGTAAAGATGTTAGTAGGATTCCCAATAGTAATATTGCAAGTTGTAGCGGGAATAGGTTTCTTGAGAATGTTTGCTAAAGGTAAATATGTTGAAGTGGATGAAATAGAGAATAATGTAATACAAGAAAGTGTACCAGGAGAAGGAATTGTAGAAGATATGTAATTTTATTTGAGGGGGATTATATATGAAACTTATAAATAATTTTTTAGACAAGGTAGAAGTAGAAAAAATCCACAGCATGACTTTGAGAATCCTTTCAGAGGTGGGAGTTGAAATTGATTGTGATGATATAGTGGAATTATTTAAGAAACATGGTGCAAAAACTGAAGGAAATAAAGTTTTTATCCATGAAGAATTATTTGATAAAGCCATGAGTACTATTCCTAAAGAGTTTGAGTTATATGGAAGAAGAGGATCTATTACAGTTGGTGGGGACAGTAAAATAATTGCACCAGTATCAGGACCTCTAATGGTAATGGAGGGCAACGAAACTAGAAGTAATACAGCTGAAGATTTTGTTAAATTCCAAAAACTACATCATAGTAGTACAGTAATGGATGTAATGAATCCTAATCTTATAGAACCACAGGATATTGATCGTGAAAATGTTAGAAATTATCAAATGGCAGTTTGTCTAAAATATTCAGATAAACCTATGATTGGATTTACAACGAGTCCTAAAGCATCTATTGATAGTATTAATATGGCACAAGAGTTTTATGGCTGCAAAGAAAATGTTGTGTTGGGGATAATTAGTGTTATTTCGCCTTTAAAATATGACGGAGTAATGTTGGAAGCAACTAAAATATATGCAGAAAAAAATCAACCTCTAATGTTTGCGTGTTGTTCATCACCAGGGGCAACAAGTCCAACAACTTTATCAGGTACAGTTGCAGTAAATAATGCAGAGGTATTGGCTGGTATAGTAATATCCCAATTATTACGTCCAGGCTTACCGGTTTTATACGGAAATACTACAGGATCATGTGATATGAGATTTGTATCTCCCGCAATAGGTTCTGTGGAAACTGGATTGATAATTTATGCAGCAGCGGCAATGGCCAAATACTACGGAATACCATGCAGAACTGGAGGTTCTTTATCAGATGCAAAAGCGGTAGATTGGCAAGCTGGTGTAGAGTCTACTATAACAATGTTACCAGCATTAATGTCTACTAGTAATTTTATATTACAATCTTGTGGTGTTATGGATTCATTTAATATAATAAGTTATGAAAAGTTTATATTGGATGAACAAAATATTGAAATGTTCTTGAGAATGACAAAAGGATTTGAGGTGCTAGATACTGAAGAAGAATTTGAGTTAGTTAAAGAAGTTGGACCAGGTGGAGCGTATATAGAAGAAATGCATACATTTGAAAACTTTAGAAATGAACACTATACTCCTAAAATGTTTAATAAAGAGGGTTATGAAGTTTGGCAAAATCATGGCGGACTATCAGTGTTAGAAAAAGCAAGTTTAGAAGTTAAGAGAAGATTAGAAGAACATGTATATGTTGAAAACACACCAGAACAGGAAGAAGTATTAAATAGATACTTAGGTGGTTATGAAATAAATTAAAAGATTAATTCAGTAACTTATAAAAATGTACCCTATAGAGTGGACAAAGAAAAAAAGTCTACACTATAGGGTTTTCTTATTTTTAAACAGAGCTAATAATATTATTTATCAGTAAGGATTGAATCTCTATTTACTAGATTTTCCTCAGATGAGTTTTTACTTTGTGAATAAAGCCATAATGGTATATAACAGCCTAACACAATAAATCCTACCCAGGTTGATTTCCAACCAACTTCCAATGAATTTAGATAAACTACTCCAATTAAATAAAAAGGAATATTAATAATTCCAAACAAGAGGGCGATATTTTTCCATCCTTTTGGAGCATTGAATGATGCTTCAAGTTTTGATAGTTTTGAATCTCTTTTTGCTTTTACATAGGCAAACAAACTTATGCCATTTGCAAATACGTATCCAATAGAAGATGCAGCAATAATAGCAGTAGGAGTTCTAAGACTTATTAGAACTAGGTTTAACAACGCAATACAAATCATTGCATTTATTGGAGTTCCATATTGATTTGTTTTTCCGAAAAATTTTGGTAGGTTACCTTCAAGTGACATTGAGTACATTGCTCTTGATGAACCTAAAAGTGCAGTTTGTATTATTAGTACCATGGCTGCAATTAACATAAAGATAGATATATACGCACCTGTTGAACCAAGAGATACTTTTGCAAGAGAAAGCATTGGAGAAAGAGGTGCACTTAATATACCGTTTAC
Organism: Clostridium sediminicola; assembly: GCF_050402865.1. Taxonomy (NCBI): domain Bacteria; kingdom Bacillati; phylum Bacillota; class Clostridia; order Eubacteriales; family Clostridiaceae; genus Clostridium; species Clostridium sediminicola. Next base: position 58,765 of record NZ_BAABMF010000018.1, on the reverse strand, counting down.
TCCTAAAGTTCCTATACATGCAGTTTGAACTAGTGCAAAGATTAGAAAACAAGCTATTCCACAGGAAAATAAAGCTTTAGGTAAATCTGATTTTGGATTTTTATACTCTGGTCCATATATTGAAGCTGTTTCCCATGCACAGGCACTCCATTGGGCCATTGCGAAGACACCAAAGAGCATCATAATATGAGATAAATCCCATTGCCAACTAGTTGGGAGCCAGAATTCAGTAATATTACTAAAATGAAATTGTTTTGTTATAAATGGAGATAAAGCAATTATAATAACAGGTGCTAATGAAATACCTGCTAGTATATATCCTAGTACTGCGCCGCTAGATAACCCCTTATAGTTAACAATAATTAGTAGTGAATTTATAATTATTCCTACCAATAAGCATAATTTTAGTTCGGAAACCGAATTAAAAATTGGTAATAACTCGTGTAAGTAGGTTCCAATTAATATTGAAAATATAGCTAAAATAGGATTCCATGCAAACCAATAGCTCCAAGCGCTGAAACCACCAATAAATTTACCTATGCTGTATTTATTTTTACTATTATTATTCTTAAAAATACTTTGAGCAAAGCCTGGTAATCCAGAGGCATTGGGAAACATTGTTGCCATTTCTCCATAAGCTAGATTTTGCATAAAGCCTTGGAATACAGATAACATCCAAACGATAATAGAAAATCCCCACACATAGTTTGTGAAATAGCCTATTGAAGGTAATATTAATAATGGAACACCAATAGCTATGGCTAATCCTTGTTTCCAATCTATACCTCTTTGTAGTTTTGCTGATGTATTATTTTTCTCTGACATAAATAATCCTCCTGTAAATATTCTCTTTTGGTGATTAATTTTATAATATAAAAAGAGGTGTGAAATCACCTCTTTTTATATAGCACAAACAACTAAATGAATGCCACTACATCTACTTCTATATCTAAATTTTCGTATAATTCCTTCACTGCAACAGTTACGCGAGCTGGTGGGTTATTTGGAAAGAATTCCGTGTACACTTCATTCATTTCTTCGAATTTATCCATTGAAGAAATATATACATTACATTTTAATACTTTTTCAAGGGATGACCCTGATGCTTCTAATATATTTTTTATATTTATTAAAGATCTTCTTGTTTGCTGAGCTACAGTATCTCTTTCCATTTCATTTGTTTCAGGATTTATACATATTTGTCCTGATAAATAAATAATATCATTATGTACAACGGCCTGAGAATAGGGACCTACAGCTTTAGGAGCCTCATTTGTTGATATAATTTTTTTCATTGTAAGTTCTCCTTATCTGTGGGCATCTCTTTCAGCTTGTTCTCTAGCTAATCTCTGGCCAGTTGGAGTTGTGCACAGCCCACCATTGCATGTACATCTTAATTCGCTTGGTAATTGAGCACCGACTCTAAACATAGTTTCTGTTGATTCGTCAAGTGGGATGCAAGGATCAAATCCGCCTATTACAATATTTGCACAAATTACTGCATTTGCAGCGGACATAGCATTTCTGCTAATACAAGGAACTTGAACTAGACCTGCCACAGGGTCACAGATAGTACCGAGTATATTTTGTATTGCCACTGATGCAGCATCAAGTGCTTGCTTTGCAGTTCCACCTATGTAATGCATTAAACCTGCTGCAGCCATTGCTGATGCTGCGCCTGGTTCTACCTGACATCCATAAAGTTCAGCAGAGAAGTTACAATCTTTTGCCATACAAACACCTACAATTGCAGTTGCAAGCATAGCTTTTATTTTATCATCTTCATTTAATCCTAATTTATTTGCAGTTCCGAGTATAGCTGCTGGAATTACGCCGGCTGATCCACCGGTTGGGGCACATAAAACTACTCCCATTGCACTACTATACTCCATAGTTGCGATAGACCATGGTGTAACTAAATCAAGAATCCCGGTGCTTAACCACTTCTTTTCATTTTCAGAAGCTTTTTGAATTTTTCCAGATGTAGGTTTCAATATACCATACATATCTATTTTACCTTTTAAAGCCTCAGCAATACCGTCTTCCATTATCATTATTATTTTTTTCATATAATCAAAGATTTCTTCCTTAGACCATCCACTTCTTGCTGATTCATACATTACAGCAAGTTCCCAAAGTTCTTTGTTTTCTTTTTCAGCGATTTGAAGCATTTCTTCAGCTGATTTAAAAGGAACTTTATCATGTAAGTTAGATAAAACAGTAAGTACTGGTTTGATTTGTTTTACTGAAATAATATTTTTAAAAGCTTTTATTTGAGAGATTAAATTATCAGAAACCTCTATAGTGGTTTTTATATTAATTAATCCTCTACTATCAACAGTAGAAAAATCTATTTTTTCAACTCTATCTAATTTATTTTTTATATCATTACCTAATTCTTTTAATGCTTCTAGCTCTAAGTTTTCTGTGAAAATTAAAAGCTCATTAGCATCTCCTACAATGGATACAGGTAGGTCATTAATTGATAAAAGTTTTACAGTTCCTCCGCCTGTAGAATCTGCATGTACACAAACTACTTCTCCATCTTCACTTGCCATTGTAATTTTTGAGATGTTTGGAACTATGGCTTGGAAATCACTAATTAAAAAGCTAATATCTATTCCCATTTCTTTTGCATCTAAACCTGCTGTACGAAGTCTAGGATCTTCAGGGCGTCTACCTAAAAGACCTGAAGTAAATCCTAAATCAGATTTTTGTCCTTTATACATATTTGTATAAGCACCTTCTCTTGCAAATTCAACAACAGCCTTTTTTAACTTCCTGTCTAAAAGTTGACTACTTAAGTATCCAATTCTAGCGCATCCACAAGTGTGAGAACTTGATGGACCTACCATAATTGGACCGATTATATCATTAAAAATACTGGGATTCTGTCTTGTCATAAAAAAACCTCCTTATTAGTTAAAAAACTATAAAATTCAAATATATGAAATTATTAATAGGATATGAAATTCACATATATGAAATAAAGGAATAGGTTTTTTATTAATTATGGATTGGAAATTTCAAAATAATAAAAATGGATATAAAATATTTTAAAAATATTTATTGTAAATAGGTCTGAGTAGTATTGATAATCTATTTAGAGTATATAATAAAAAAATAAAAATTACAAGCTGCAATTTCATGAATTTGAAAAAACACAATATGTGCTAGTTAATATATAAATAAAAATTTTATGATTATAAAATTTTTATTTATAAAAGAGTGTATTTATAGTATAATTATAATGAATATATATACCATAGCTCTAGATACAAAGATACTTAGAAATAGTATTGAAATACTCTAATAAAATGTACTTATTAAATTATAGTGAAATGATATATACAGGAGGAATAAGATGGAACAAAATAATAGAATTTCTGAGATTGGAGATAGAATTAAAGATATTAGAAAGCAAAAAGGATTTACATTACAACAACTATCTGAAAAATCTGGATTATCAATTGGTTATCTAAGTAATTTAGAAAGAAATGTGAATAGCCCCACTCTTGACTATTTACAGAGAATTTGTGAAGTGCTTAATATCAATATTATTGAAATTTTAGAAAAATCGCCAGAAAATAAGCTGCATATAAAGAAAGATGAACGACGAGTAATATATGAAAAAGAGGAAAAAGTTAAATATGAATTGATTACTGAAGGAGAAAAAGATATAAAAGGTATTTGTATGACTATAGAAGAAGGGGTAGATTATAAAAGCATATCTTGGGGGCATAATTCAGATGAGCTTGGTGTTATCACTAAAGGTACAATGGAGATTGAAACTGCAGAAAATAAATATGTTTTAAAAGAAGGAGACTCATTTTACCTTTATGCAAATAGTATGCATACATATAGAAATATAGGAAATGGTGAATGTGTAAGTTATTGGGTATCTATAGATAAAGAATAAAGTAGTTGGCAATAATTCTGGTGGTAATTTAAGTGTCTAATATTTTCGTTTAAACAAGAGGGTTGGCAAAATTTGATTTTGTCAACTCTCTAATTTTTTTTGGGTAGTAATTATAACAGATAAATAGAAGATAAATTCAAAAATATGAAATATGATATTCGTAATAGATTTGATAGATAGCAATACAAAGCGGTGTAAGAAAGGAAATTTCACTATTTTGAAAGAGTTCAACGAGAATTAACCATTTGAAATTTTATTGCCATATCTATAAAATGGGAGGTTGACGTAGGTGTAGTGCGGATATTTGCTGTTGTTCAATTGAAATTAATAAAAAATTAGAATCAATGATTGACATGTAGAAGCAAAAGTTATATAATAATTTCATGGATATGAAATTACATAAATATGAAATTGGATAAGTAGATTAAAAGAAATTTTAAGTGTAGGTTGGTAAAAAAATAAGGTTATAAAAGGAAGAGTATTATCAGGTGTTATTTATTTGTAGAAATGAAAACGATTTACATTATTTGTTAAAATAGTGGTGAAAAATAATGAGTTGTTGAATTTATACGGATGTTATAAATTTTTAATAAAGAAAGTTTAAGTGAAAAATGGGAACAGTCACCGTTTTTGAGTTTCATGTTCTGTGGGAAGATCAATGGATAACTCTAAAAGGTGACCTAACAGTAATTATACCATTAAATATTTTTAGAAAAAATAGATTTACAAGAAAAATTAAAAATAGAATATCAAATATAGTCTTGAAGAAAACTAATATTCAACAACTACTATTAATTTTAATAACCACTATTATTATAAAATTATTTGAGAGGATGGTTATATGGCAAAAGAAAAAAAAGGTTTTTGGTCTTTAGTCAACAAGCAAGTATTCTTTCCACCTGCAATTTTATTAACTGTTGGAGTTATTTTAGGAGTTGTTAATCCAGAAGGTTTTGGAAAAGCCTCCTCGGCGGCATTAGATTTTACATTAAAATATTTTAGTTGGGCTTATGCTCTTGGGGCAATAATATTAACATTATTTTGCTTTTGGGCTGGATTCAGTAAATATGGGAAAATTAAACTTGGAGGGCCTAAAGCAAAGCCAACAATGAATCGTTTTACATGGTTTGCAGTTACTTTTACTTCTTCACTTGCAATTGGGATTAGTTTCTATTGTGTTGCGGAGCCTATGATGCATTACATGAATCCTCCAACATTTTTAGGTATAGCTGGAAAATCAGTTGAGTCTGCAGCTGTTGCATTAAGGTATACTTATTTACACTGGGCATTTATACCTTTTGCTATTTATACTAGTGCAGGAGTTGGATGCGCATTTGTTTTCTATAATGCAAGAAGAGCATTTAAAGTTAGTTCTTCTTTGTATCCACTTATAGGTGATAAAGCTGATGGTTTATGGGGAAATTTAGTAGATGCATTAGCAATATTTGCGATGGTTGGTGGTATTGGAACGTCTTTTGGTTTAGGTACTATGCAGATTGCAGGTGGAATGGACTTCCTATGGGGAGTTAAATCTGGAGCGGGTGCTTGGACTGTGATTATTGCTGTTATGGTGGTTATTTATACTTTATCTGCTTGTACAGGAATACATAAAGGGATTAAATATGTTAGTACAGCAAATATGTATATGTATTTTATACTTTTAGGAGCAGCATTCTTATTTGGACCTAAAATAGCTATTCTTGAGAATACTATAACTGCTGTTGGTGATTATTTAGGTAATTTAATTCCGATGTCATTTAATCTTGATCCTATTAAACAAACAGGTTGGACAAAAGATTGGACGATGTTCTATTGGGCTTGGTGGCTGGCATTTGCCCCACTTACAGGATTATTTATGGTTAAATTATCAAAGGGAAGAACAATAAGAGAATTTGTTACAATGAACTTAGTTGCTCCTGCTACATTCGTTATAGTGTGGTTCGGTACATTCGGTAGTGCAAGTATATTTATGGATCATTTCCAAAATACAGGTATTGGGGCAATCATTACAGAACATGGAGTGGATGTTGCATTATTTGCTTTTTTTCAAAAGCTACCATTAGCTCCGTTAACATGTACGATTGGTTTGTTAGTTGTTGCTGCATCTTTTATTACTCAAGCAGAAGCTGTAAGTATAACTTTATCAACTATGACTACTGTTGGATTTGATTCAGCTGGAAATGAAAAAAATCCACCAAGAGTGGTGACTATTTTCTGGGGAGTATTAATGGGGGCAATTGCCTTGATTCTTCTTTTAACTGGGGGAGCTAAGGCTCTTCAAACATCGGTTATTGTATGTGGTTTACCAATTATAGTTCTTCAACTTGTTATGGCTGTTGCTCATGTTAAAGCGATGAAAAATGCTCAAGAACTTGATAAAGTAGGAACATTTGATGAAGGTAGAAATCCTTTTGTAGATGATCCGATGTTTGATGAAAGTTCAAATTTGGAGGCAGCTGTTAGTTCAGAGATTGCTGCTGATAAGATAAAATAGTATTTGAATATAAAATCCCTGATTATTCATAGATTATACCAATCTATGAATAATTGGGGAACTATTAAAAGTGGTATCAAATAGCGAAAAATAAAATTATGTAATATAAAATAGATAAGTCTAAGTTTGGATTTAAGATTTATTAAAACAAATCCAAAAACATATGAGGGGGTTAAGATATGCAAGCAAAAGGTACTTTTGTTAACAAAGAAGACATATTAAAGATGCATGAAGCGATATTGAAAATATTATCTGAGATTGGTGTTAAATTCCATTACGAAAAAGCGTTAGATGTTTTTAGAGAGCATGGTGCTAGAGTAGAGGGAGAAGTAGTTTATATAGAAGAAGAATTATTAAATAAGGCGTTAAAGACAGCACCAAAATCTTTTGTTATCCGTGCAAGAGACGAAAAAAATAATGTAGAAGTAGGTGGGAAAGAAAGTGTTTTCTGTCCAGCTTATGGACCAGTTTTTATAAAAAGAGGCGATGAAAAACGTTTAGCAAATAAAGAGGATTTTATTAATTTCACTAAACTTACACAAGATAGTGAAACTATAGATATGTTGAATCCGTACGTGGTAACTCCATCAGATATACCTGAAAAGGAGATACAAATGTTCCAACAAGCTACATGTTTGAAATATGGAACAAAACCTATGATGGGAATTACAGCAGGTTATGAAAAGTCAAAGGAATGTATCAAATTAATAAAAGATTTTTATGGTCCAGAATACAAAGATGATCATGTTACAATAGGGTTAATGAGTGCTATATCTCCATTGTCTTATGATGATGCAATGATTGGTGGTATATTTGCTTATGCAGAAGAAAATCAACCAATTATACTTGGATGTGGTGCATTACCAGGAGCTACTTCGCCAACTACAATAGCAGGAACTATGGCAGTTGCTGGTGCTGAACTTTTGGCTGGACTTGTATTAAGTCAATTAATTAGACCAGGGGTTCCAGCAGTATTTGGTAATATGGCAGCATCAACTGATTTACGTTTTGTTACTCCAGCAATTGGAACTCCAGAAGCTGGGCTTATAGCTATGTTTTCAAAAGCTTTAACAGACTTTTATGGAATTCCTTGTAGAGGTGGCGGTGCACTAAGTGATTCTAAGGCTGCAGATATGCAAGCTGGAATAGAGTCTACATTTACTATGATACCAGGTGTTATAGCAGGTGTTGATTATATTATTCATGCATGTGGTATTATGGATTCTTTTAATATTATATGTTATGAAAAATTCATAATTGATCAACAAACAATTGAAATGTCCAAACGTTTTAGAAATGGTTTTGAAATAAATGATGATACAATAGGATTTGATACAATTAAAAATGTTGGGCATGGAGGACAATATTTGGAAGAAATGCATACTTTCGAATATTTTAGAGAAGAGCATTTCATGCCACATTTATTCTGCAGAGAGTATTATGAAAACTGGGAGAATAACGGCTGCAAGACCGTTTTAGACAAGGCAAATGATAAGATTGATGAGATGTTAAATGAATTTAAAATGCCAAATATAACTAAAGAACAGGAAGAATTAATAGCACCATTTGTGTTAGATTAGAATGATTTTGAGATAAAGCTTCACAGATAAATAAAATTATAATATTATTTATGAGGAGGATATAATATGTATTATAACGGAAGAGATATGGGAATCAATCATATAAAAGCAAGAAAACAACATAGTTGCTATGGTATGGGATTAGGAATTATGATATTAGATGAGGTATATCCAGGATTTCCAGGGGATGTTAGAAATGCAAGTGCATTTCCTTACCCAGTGCAATATGATATAGTAAAGGATATAGATATTTTTAAATTAGTTTGGGAAGAAGATAAAAGCCAATGTTTGCAGCCTATTTTGGACGCAGCTAAAAGACTTGAAAAAATGGGATGTAGAGCAATTGCGGCTGAGTGTGGATATTTTGCATATTTTCAAAAAGAAGTGGCAGCACATGTAGATATTCCAGTGTTTATGTCTAGTTTACTACAAGTACCATTTATTCAGCAATTAATAAAACCTGATCAATCAGTAGGTATCGTAGCTGCTCAAGGGAAATTCTTAAAAGAAGCTCATTTAGTGAATGTAGGTATTAATCCTAAAAGTAATCTTGTAATAGTAGGTGCTCAAGATGAATATGGATGTACTCAATTTGATAACTTATGGGATCATGAAAAGAGACCCGAAGTGCCAGAAGCGTATTTTGATAAATCAGAAGAAGATATGGTAAGATTATGTAAAGATCTTGTTGAAAAGAATCCAAATATGGGTGCTATAATGCTAGAATGTACAGGTATGCAGCCATTTGCAAGAGCTATACAAAGAGAAGTAGATTTACCAGTATTCAGTTGGGGAACTTTATTAGATTATGCATATTCAGTAGTAAATCATAGAGAATACTATGGTCATGTATAAAATTTAAAAGAAATAAAAAAGGACTGTCTCAAATATAATAAATTTTGAGACAGTCCTTTTTTATTTAATTATTTTTGATTAATTACGAGTGAAAACTACAAAAACCATTGTATTTATATATATCACTTAAAGTATGGTTAAACCACAAAAAGTAAGTTCAACTAAATTACTTTTTGTGGTTTAACCAGAGTATAATTGGATAAACAGTATTTTTAGAAATCTAACAAGAATGAGGGTAAAAAATGGAGGATAGTAGAATACTTTTGCTTCTTAAAAATAGTCCTGAAAGAGGAATTTATGAAGCAACTGTAAAATATGGAGGGTTGGTTAAAGGAATTGCAATAAAAATTTTGCATAATAGACAAGAGGATATAGAGGAATGTATTGCAGATACTTTTATCGTTTTGTGGAAAAATATTAATAAAATTGATTTTGACAGAGGATCACTAAAAGGATATATTGCTTGTGTAGCGCGCAGTACTACTATTAATCGTTATAACAAATTAGCGAGAGAAAAAATTGATTATTTTGAAGATGAAAATATGGAGGCAAAAGAAAATATTGAAGAGTATTTAGCTCTAAAAAGTGATGTAGAGGTTTTACAAAATATTATTAACGATATGGGAGAACCGGATAAAGAGATATTTACTAGGCGATTTTTTCTCTTTGAAAAAGTGAAGGATATAGCTTCATACTTATGTCTTACCCCAAAAACGGTCGAAAATCGTATATACAGAGGACGTAAACGGCTGAGGAAAGAAATGATTGAAAGGGGGATTGTTCTTTAATGAAATATGATGAAAAATTATTAGATGCATTAGATAAAATGGAGATGAATATGGAAAAATTAACTGAAGATGAGTTAAAAAGAATTAGTGCTTTGCAAAAGCAAAAAATGAATCTAAAGAGACCGAAATCTAAAAAAGCAAAATGGAAAATAAAACAGTTCTCTAGAATTGCAGCAGCTTGTGTAATCATAGTAGGAGGTGCTTTGATATTTATTCAAAGTAGTGGTTGGAAAATTCAAGAAACAAATGATAGTAATTTAATCACTAAAGAAGATATTGATTCAAAAAATAATAAGGATAACATAGGAATCGCAAGTATTGATAATTTTAAGAATGAACAAAAAACAACAAATATTGAGCCGGATGCTACTAATCAAGGCGATGTTCTTACATCAGATGATAATAATGTAGGCATTGATAGTATCGATGATTCAAATGATCAACAAAATATTACAAGTGTTCAATCGGATAATTCGGATACAACAAAAGAAAATAAAACAGATAAAAATAATGACATAGGAATTGCAAGTATAGATAACTTTGATAGTCACAATAATACAGTAAGTGTAACATGGAATAATTTTAATCAAGTGAAAGAAATTTTAGGATATACAGTTATGATTCCAATTGGTAATTTAGATGAGCTAAGTAGAGGGGATATTAAAGTAATTGATAATGAAATATTAGAAATTAATTATGAATATAATAATTCTTTTATTACTTATAGAACTGGAAAAGGAAACATAATTACTGGAAGTGGTGTAGTAGATGATAATACAAAAACAATTACACATAATGAAATACTAATTACTATCAAAGAAAATAAAGGTAAAAGGATGTTTGGATTTAAGAAAGAAGGCCGAAGTTATTCTATGGATATAAACGGTGTTATTTCTGATGATGAAATTATAAAAATAATCGACAGTATTAGGCCATACTAAATTTTTTCAAAAAAGATGAGTGAAAACCAATTAATCATTTGTATGTATATATGAAAAACAAATTATTGGTTAAAATTTAGGAGGAAAACAATGAAAAAACTATTAATTATGGCATTGGCAATTTCAATATCATCAACAATGTCTTTTTCAGTAAAAGCTGATGAAGTAAAAACTAAAAGAACTGTTAGCAATAATAGGGTAGAAGAGAAACAAGAAGAAAATAAACTTTTTATAGGATTAATCAAAGGCTATGAAAATGGTAAGGTAAGAGTAAAGGCTTTATTTGATGTGGATAGTGGTTTGGAATCAGAAGATACTATTTATATTAATGTCGATAATGCAGAATTTCCTAATGGCGAAGTAAATGAATATCCAGAAGGATATTTAATAACTATCAATTACGATGAGATAAAGCAAGCATCAAATGGACATGAAATAATAGCTAAAGTGGTTCGTGCGGTAGAAGAAGACCAAGAGGTAACAATAGCAGAGAGTCCGGAGATAAATTTAATTTCTGCTAATCCTTCTCAAATAAAAGAAAAACGTATCAAGCCTGAATTAATTAATGAAGAAGTTATGCACTATGATGAAGAAGCTAATGAAATTATAGATGATAATACTGTAGCAGAAGGTTTCTTTAGAAGAATTATATTGTTATTTAAACAAATCTTTTCATAATTACAACATAATAGAGAAAAATCTATAGTAAAAAGATAATCTTTGGTATTTAGAGATTATCTTTTTTTTATAAAAAATCTTGGTTAAAATTATTAGATAGCTGAGTTTTATATTATTTTTTTGGGAATAACTAATATTATAAATTCTATAGGAATAGGACGGTGGAAACATTGCATTCAGTTTTAGAACTAATAATATTATTCTTTGTTTATTCCTTTTTAGGTTGGGGCTTAGAAATTTTTTATGCATCATATTTAACAAAAAAACTAGTCAATAGAGGATTTTTGAAAGGCCCTTTATGTCCGATTTATGGATTTGGCTCCTTAACAATTGTAATGATAATGCAATTAGATTCTAAATTTGTACACTCATTATCTATAAAGCTTTTTATTGCAATTATCGCAGTGACCCTTCTAGAATATATCACAGGAGTTTTATCAGAAAAGGTTTTGAGTAGGCGATTATGGGACTATAGTGATAATATTTTAAACATTCAAGGACATGTTTGTATACATTTTTCGATTCTATGGGGAGGATTAGCATTTTTGTTAATTAGGTTTGTTCATCCAAAGATAATTGGACTAATAAAATTAGTTCCTACAAGTACTAACAAAACACTTACATATATTGGGTTTATAGTATTTTTAATTGATATTATTTATTCTTTAATTAATAACAAAGAAGAAATTACTGTTAAGAATACCGAAAATCCTTCTAGTGAAGAAAAATTCAAAGAGTATATTGAAGATATAGTGGGCCATGATGCGGTAAAAGAAATGAAAAATTTTTGTCATCATCGTAATGTGAGTTGTTATGATCACTCTTTGCATGTTGCGTACAATAGTTATAAAATTTGTAGACTTTTAGGATTAGATAGTAAATCAGCTGCAAGAGGGGGACTTTTACATGATTTTTTCCTATATGATTGGAAAAAAACTAGACCGCCTGAAGGGTTACATGCATTTTCACATCCATCTATAGCTTTTAAAAATGCTAATAAATATTTCACAGTTAATAAAATTGAAAAAGACTGCATAATGAGACATATGTGGCCTGTAACTTTGATGCCCCCAAAATATCCGGAATCTATTATTGTATGTTTAGTTGATACTTATTGTGCTGCTACAGAAATTTTTTTCAGGAATAGAATTAAGATTATGAGAATAAGTTGATATAATAGGAATTGATGTACTTGGAATATCTTGCATTACCAATATGGCTACAGGAATACAAAAGGTCAATCACTCACACGAAAGAGTAGTAGAAACAGCTAAAAAGGCATCTGTTGATTTTTGTAAATGGGTAACTAAGATAATCGAAAATTTAGAGTAGAAATAATGCGTTGATTTAGATTAATAAAATCTGGATTGGCGCTTTTTCTATTTATATTAAATATATTTTGTAAATAGGGTTTATTTAAATAAAAACCAATGGAGTGGAATTTGTCGCATTTTGCGATTTTTTAGAAAATTATAAGTATTGACAAAATTGAAACAAGGGTGTATTATAATAATTAATTAGACTGACTAGTCAGTAAAATTGTTTAATCAGTCAAAAAGGTGAGGAAGGAGGTTATGATTATGGCTTGGAAAACTGATGAGTGTTACTTTAAAAAGGCTATTGAAGTATCTAGGGAAGCTCTTGATACAGGTAATGATGGATTTGGTTGTATCTTAGTTTCTCCTGAGGGTGAAATAATCATGAAACAAAGAAATGCTGTTGCAGATGAAAATAATCCAACTGCACACGATGTAAATACTATGCTGAGGGAAGCAGTTAAAAAGTACTCTCCTGAATATTTATGGGGTTGTACTGTATATGCAACAATGGAACCGTGTTGTATGTGTACAGGAGCAGCTTTTTGGGCAAATGTTGGTAATATAAAATATGCTGTATCTGAAAGAGAACTTGGAAAACTTCTACCAGGGGGATTGGATATACCTAGTAGACAAGTGATAGAAAGTAGTGGTAAAGAAATTAAAATATCGGGACCATTCGAAAGCGTTCATGATGAGGCTATCGTGGTAATAAAAGAATGGGTAGATAAAATTTTAGGTAAATAATAAATAAATAGGAGGAATACTAATGGATATTACAACAAAAGTAGCTAGTTTAACTTTGTCAAATCCTTTGTTACCTGGTTCAGGTCCGTTGACTGGCGATGATGAAAGAATGACATATCTAGCTAAATTAGGTTTAGGAGCGTTAGTAACAAAAACAGTTGCACCTGAAGGGGCGGTTGTAGGTAGACCTTGTATTATTGGAACAAAAAATATGATTGCTAACTCAGAAGCTTGGTCTGAATATGGTTCAGATGAGTGGGTTGATAAATTTTTACCAAATACAAAAAAAAATGTAGATACGCCAATTATAGTTAGCATAGGGTATGATGAAGCTGATATGAAGAATCTAATTCCTCGATTAGAACCTTTTGCAGCAGGTTATGAATACATACCTAGATACATAGGTAAAAACTTTGATGAAGTGCAAAAAGTAGTAGCAACAGCAAGAAAATTAACTGAGAAACCTATATGGGTAAAGATGAATGCTAATATATCAGACCCTGTAGGATTTGCTAAAGCGTGTAATGATAGTGGTGCAAATGGGATAGTAGCTATCACATCATTAGGACCTAATATGGTAATAGATATTGAAAATAGAAAACCGGTAATAGGTATTGATTCAGGTTATGTATGGACATCAGGTCCGCCAATAAAACCTTTAGCCTTGGCTTATGTAAATATGATTAAGGAAGCATACCCAAATCTATCTGTAATCGGTTGCGGTGGGGTGGCTAATGCAGATGATGTAATAGAATTTTTACTTGCAGGTGCAGATGCTGTACAAATGCTATCAGAAGCAATGTTAAAAGGTAGAGATTTATATAAGAAAATAATTGAAGATTTACCAAAAAGATTAGAAAAATATGGATTTGAAAGTATAGAAGATGTTAAGCGTACAGGCCTTACAAAGAAAAAAGTAGCTACTGAGCCGTCATACCCAGTTGTTGATCATGAGAAATGTACAGTCTGTGGAATATGTGAAAAAAATTGTCCTTATTTTGCAATTACAAATGAGTCAGGAAAAATAATTATAAATCAAGAAAAGTGTTTTGGCTGTGGTCTTTGTGAATCAAGATGTCCAGTAAAGGCAATAAAAGGAGTTTTATAAATTTATATAAAAACTAGGAATATTAAAAAATAAGGGAGAGATAATAATATGAATAATAATGAACTTAAAGCAAAAATTTTAGAACTTAGTGAAGAATATCGTGATTATACTGCGGAAGTTCTATCAAAAATGGTGAAAGTTCCAGGGTTTAGTGGTGCAGAAAAAGACAGATGTGAATTAATTGTTGAATTATGTAAAGAAGCTGGATTTGATGAAGTACGTATTGACGGATTAGGTAGTGTTGTTGGACGAGTTGGTTATGGTCCTAAAGTATTAGCATTCGATGCTCATATTGATACAGTTGGTATTGGTGATATAAAGCAATGGAATAAAGATCCTCATTCAGGGGAAATAGTAGATGGCCTTGTTCATGGTCTTGGAACTTCTGACCAATTAGGTGGAGCAGCAGCTATGATAGCGTCTGGTAGAATGTTAAAAGATTTAGGGTATGACGGTGAGTTCAGTGTTTACTATACATTCACAGTAATGGAAGAAGACTGTGATGGTATTGCTTGGATTTACTTAATCGAAAAAGAAGGTTTAAAGCCTGATTACATTGTTTCTTCAGAGCCAAGTGCTTGTAAGTTATACCGTGGACAAAGAGGTAGAATGGAAATAGAAATCTTAATTAAAGGTATTTCATCTCACGGGTCTATTCCACATAATGGACATAGTGCAGCTTATCTTGCATCAAAAGCAGCATTGGCTATAGAAAAGCTTAACGAAGAATTACAACCAGATGCTGAGAAATTCTTAGGTAAAGGATCAGCAACTGTATCATTAATGGAAGTTTATGGACCATCTCAATGTTCAGTTCCAGATGAAGCAAGACTTTATATTGATAGAAGATTAACTTGGGGTGAAAACGAAGAAATAGCAATCGGTCAAGTTAAAGATTATATAAGCAAAGCTATGGGTGAAGAAGCTCAAAAAGTATACATGCCTTACTATGACAAGAAAGGTTATAAAGGAACAGACTACGGTCAAGAACTTTATTTTCCAACTTGGATAGTTGAAGAAAAACATGAAATCGTTCAAGGTACTGTAAAAGCATTTGATAATTTATATGGTGAAAAATTGGTACCAGGCCCATGTACTTACTCAACTAATGCAGTATCTTTCTGTGGTCGTTATCATATACCATCAGTAATAATAGGACCTGGAGATGTTGATAAGTGTCATAAACCAAATGAATTTACAAGAGTACAAGATTTAGTAGTATGTAGTGCGTTATATGCGATGTTACCTTATACACTAAAATAATTAAACTAATTTAATAAGAATAAAATAAACTATTTAATTAAAAGGAGAGACAAATATGCAATCAATATTTAGAGGGAAACATTTTATCACACTTCAAGAATGGACAAAAGACGAAATAAATACACTTATTGATGTATCACTTGATTTAAAAAGAAAATTTGCATTAGGCCAAGATACACCATACTTAACTAATAAAACAGGTTTCTTGATGTTCTTTGATAGTTCTACAAGAACTAGAAATTCTATGGAAGCTGGTTTAGCACAATTAGGTGGACACGGAAGTTTCCTTGATACTAGTACAATGCAAATTAAGCATGGTGATAGTGCACAAGATACAGCAGTTATTCTTTCAAGATTTGGTCATGGTATAGCTTGTAGACATTGTGGTTGGGAAGTAGGAAATGCTTATATTAGAGAAATGGCTAAACATTCAAGCGTTCCAGTAATGAATCTTCAGTGTGATTTATATCACCCAATGCAAGGTGCTGCTGATTTAATGACTATACAAGAAAATTTTAGAGAAACTAAAAACTTAAAAGTTTCTATAATTTGGGCTTATGCAACTACACATAAAAAACCAGTTTCAGTTCCATTAACTCAAGCTATGTTATTTCCAAGATATGGCATGGATGTAACTCTTGCATATCCAGAAGGATATGATTTGCCAGATTGGGCAATTGAAACCGCTAAGAAAAATGCTTTAGAAAATGGTGGAACATTCAGAATAACTCACAATATGGAAGAAGCATATAAAGATGCTGATGTAGTAATTCCTAAAAATTGGGGTAGCTGGGTAAACAACCAATCTACAGAAATTGTAGATGATATGCTAAATCAATATAAAGGATGGAAATGTACAGAAGAAATGATGAAACTTGCAAAACCTCATTGTAAGTATATGCATGCATTACCAGCAGATAGAGTAAATGAAGTTGAAGATGCAGTTATAGATGGACCTAATTCTATCATCTACGATGAAGCTGAAAACAGAATTCATACTGCAAAAGCTGTAATGGCACTTACTATGGGTGGAAAATAATAGAGTTTAATATAAGTTACTTTACAAGGATTTTATCTAAATTAAAATCCTTGTAATTGTATATATAGTTTGTTTAAAGAGAGTAGGTGCTTATGTGTTTATTATTAAAGATGGGACTATAGTATCATCTACAGAAAGTTACAAGGCGGATATTAAGATAAAAAATGGCATTATCATTGAGATTGGTGAAAAGTTAAAAGATGATAGTGCGACAATAATTGATGCAAAGGATTGCCTTGTGTTTCCTGGATTTATAGATGCACATACTCATTTTGACTTAGATACTGGAGTGGCTAGATCATCAGATGATTTCTCAACAGGTACTAAAGCAGCTATATTAGGTGGAACCACTAGTATTATAGATTTTGCTAATCAGTACAAAGGGGAAGGTCTAGTTGAAGCTCTTGACAACTGGCATAAAAAAGCAGAAAATATTTCTTCTTGTGATTACGGTTTTCATATGTCTATAACTGATTGGAATGATAATGTAGCTCAGGAAATTGAAGAAATGTTTAAAAGAGGGGTATCGTCTTTTAAACTATATATGGCATATGATATTAAAGTAAATGACGGTGAAATTTATGAAATTTTATCAAAAGTTAAGGAGTATGGTGGAATAGTTTCTATGCACTGTGAAAATGGTGAATTAGTTAAAAAATTAACTAAAATTCAGTTGAAAAAAGGAAACACAGCTCCATCAGCTCATCCTTTATCAAGACCTAATTATGTAGAAGCAGAAGCTATATCTAGGTATACATATATAGCTGGATTAGTTGATGTGCCTGTCAATATAGTACATTTGAGTACAGCAGAAGGATTGGAAGAAGCACGTAAAGCAAGAAAGAGAGGGCAAAAGGTATATGTAGAAACATGTCCTCAATATTTATTGTTTGATGATAGTAAATATGCTTTATATGGTTTCGAAGGTGCTAAATATATTTTATCACCACCTCTGAGAAAGCAAAAAGATATAGATGAACTATGGAATGGTATTAGAAATAAAGAAATTGATACTATTGGAACAGATCACTGTAGTTTCAATTTTGAACAAAAAAAGATAGGCATAGATGATTTTAGTAAAATACCTAATGGTATACCGGGAGTAGAACATAGACCTGCACTGATTTATACATATGGAGTAAATAAAAACATTATTACACAAGAGCAGATGTGTGGTTTGCTTTCAGAAAATATAGCAAAGATGTTAAATGTGTATCCTCAAAAAGGAACGATTAGTGTAGGTAGTGATGCGGATATCGTTATATGGAACAAAACCCATAGAGAAGTTATTTCATGGAGTAATCAAAGTCAGAATGTTGATCACACTCCTTATGAAGGTATAGATACATTAGGAAAAGCAAAGCACGTTTTTTTACGAGGTAAGCATGTGGTTCAAAATGGGAAACTTGCATTAAAAAATACGGGGAGATTTATAAGCAGGGGATAATATTTTATGAAGAGGTGAGAATATGTCCAAATTTATAGTAAATAGTAATGAAGTAGAAGTAACGGAAAATAAAAAGTTACTTACATTTTTAAGAGAAGACTTAAATCTTACATCAGTTAAAAATGGGTGTTCACAGGGTGCATGTGGAACATGTATGATATTGATCGATGGAGTAGCTAAAAAAGCTTGTGTTATCAATACGGATAAACTAGAGGGAAAAGAAGTAATTACTGTTGAAGGACTAGCAGCTAAAGAGAAAGATGCCTTTAGCTATGCATTTGCAGAAGCAGGAGCTGTACAATGTGGTTTCTGTACACCAGGAATGGTTATGAGTGGAAAAGCTCTTATTAATAAGACTCCAGATCCAACAGATGATCAAATTAAAGATGCGATAAAGAATAATATATGTCGTTGTACAGGATATGTAAAGATAGTAGAAGGAATAAAATCAGCAGCAAAAATATTAAGAGAAGATATAAAAGTTGAACAAAAGGATACATCAGCTTTAGTAGGTAAAAATTTTAATAGAGTAGATGCGGTTGAAAAAACTCTTGGAATAGCAGAGTATGTTGATGATATTCGTATTGACGGCATGGTTTATGGTAGTGCTGTCAGAACAAAATATCCTCGAGCATTAGTTAAGAAAATAGATACAACAGAAGCAGAAAAATTAGAAGGGGTTTTAGCAGTTTTAACTGCAAAAGACCTTCCAGGCAAAAAGAAAATTGGACATATAGTAAAAGATTGGGACATTTTGATAGGAGAAGGAGAAGCTACTAGATATATAGGTGATGCTATAGTATTAGTAGCTGCAGAGAGTCAAGAAATATTGGAAAAAGCCAAAAAAATGGTTCATATAGAATATGAAGAATTACAGCCAATTACAGATCCAAAAGAAGCAATGAAAAAAGATGCTCCTAATATTCATGAAGCCGGCAATATATTGACTGTTCAGAAGCTTAAAAGAGGAGATGCTGATGCTGTAATAGAGAATTCAAAATATGTGGTTAGAAATATATACAAAACACCTTTTACGGACCATGCATTTTTAGAGCCAGAATCAGCTGTTGCAATGCCAGATGGTGAAGATGGAGTAATAGTTTATTGTGCAGATCAAGGTGTTTATCAGACTCATAAAGAATGTACAGAGGCACTTGGAATTCCAGCAGACAAGGTAAGAGTTATAAGTAAAATGGTAGGTGGAGGCTTCGGTGGAAAAGAAGACTTAGTAGTACAACACCATGCTGCTATACTTGCGTATAGCATCAAAAAACCTGTAAAAGTTGCACTTACAAGAGATGAAAGTATAAAAGTCCATGTAAAACGTCATGCTATGGAAATGGAATTTATAACTGCATGTGATGAGAATGGTAAATTGACTGCTATGAAAGCTAATATAATAGCAGATACTGGGGCATATGCTTCATTAGGTGGACCTGTTCTACAAAGAGCTTGTACTCATGCGGCAGGACCATATAATTATCAAGATATTGAAATAGTAGGAACAGCAGTATATACAAATAATCCACCAGCAGGTCCATATAGAGGATTTGGAGCTACTCAAAGTTGTTTTGCAACTGAGAATAATATAAACCAATTGGCAGAAATGGTTGGAATTTCGCCTTGGGAAATCAGATATAAAAATGCTATAAGACCTGGGCAAGTGCTTCCAAATGGACAAATAGCAAGTGAAGATACAGCATTAGTAGAGACCTTAGAAGCAGTAAAGGATCAATATGATGCAAATCCAAAAGCGGGTATTGCATGTGCATTGAAAAATAGTGGTTTAGGTGTAGGTATACCAGATATAGGTAGGTGCAGAATAGTTATAAAAGATGGTAAAGTTCATACTTATACTAGTGCAGCCTGTATTGGACAAGGATTAGCTACGGTTATGACTCAAATGATTACTGAGACTACAAATATATCTCATGATGATATAGTGCACGAAGCACCAGATACAGGATTAGCGCCAAATGCAGGAAATACTACTGCTTCAAGACAAACTTTAATGACAGGTGAAGCTACAAGAAAGGCAGCTCTATTATTAAAAGATGCTTTAGAAGGAAAAACATTGGTAGAACTAGAGGGACAAGAGTTTTATGAAGAGTTTACTTATGAATCTGATCCTATAGATTCAGATAAAGAGAATCCAGTTAGTCATATTGCTTATGGATACGCCACTCATATGATTATATTAGATGATGAGGGTAAAATCAAAAAAGCAATAGCAGTGCATGATGTAGGAACACCTATTAATCCAAAAGCTTTAGAAGGACAAATAGAAGGTGGAGTAGTAATGAGTCTTGGATATGCACTAACAGAAGATTTCCCACTAAAAGATGGAGTGCCAACAGCTAAATTTGGAACTCTAGGACTATTTAAATCAACTCAAGTACCTGAAATTGAAGCAATAGTATTAGGAAAAAAAGGGCTAGAGAAGAAAGGTGCTGCTTATGGTGCAAAAGGAATAGGAGAGATAAGCTCTATCCCAACAGCTCCAGCAGTTACTTTAGCGTATTATAATTATGATGGTAAATTTAGAACTAGTTTACCAATTAATAATACGCCATATGAGAAAAAAAGAAAGAAGTAAAGTTAAAAAAAAACAATAAGGAGTATAGAAATATGTCAAAAGTAAAAATGTTTAATTCAGAAAATGCACCAGCTGCTATAGGACCATATTCTCATAGCGTGATTTTAGGTGATGTAATATATGTATCAGGTCAGTTACCTGTTAATCCAAAGAATGGGGAAGTTTCACAAGATGTTTGCGAACAAGCAAAACAATCTTTAGAGAATTGTAAAACTATATTAGAAAATGCAGGTTCTTCACTAAACAATGTAGCTAAAGCAACAATTTTTATAAAGAATATGAATGATTTTGGGGAAATTAATGAAGTATATGGAGAATATTTCAGTGAGCACAAACCAGCTAGAGCTTGTGTAGAAGTTGCAAGATTACCAAAGGATGTTTTAGTAGAAATAGAAATGATAGCTAGTTTAAAATTATAAGGGAGATAAAGAATATGGAAAAAGTAAAATATATAAAAAATAATATGCCAAAGACTGATGATAAACATTTAAAGCTTATGTCTTTAAAAGAAATAGAGAAAGTGAGAAATTTTCATAAAAGTTTCCCGCAATATTCTGAAACACCATTGGCTGAGTTAAAAGAAATGGCTAAGGTATTAGGAGTAAAGGATGTATATGTAAAGGATGAATCTTATAGATTTGGATTAAATGCATTTAAAGTATTAGGTGGATCTTATGCAATAGCAAGATATATTGCCGGTGAATTAGACAAAGATATATCACAAATGGGATATGATACACTTACATCTCCAGAGTTAAGAGAAGAATTTGGTCAAGCAACTTTCTTTACAGCTACAGATGGTAACCATGGTAGAGGTGTTGCATGGGCTGCTAATAAATTAAATCAAAAAGCTGTTGTACGTATGCCAAAAGGTACTACTGCAACAAGATTAGAAAATATAAAAAAAGAGGGCGCTACAGTTACAATAGAAGAAATGAACTATGACGATTGTGTAAGAATGGCAAACGGGGAAGCACAAGCATGTGCAAATGGTGTTATGGTTCAAGATACTGCATGGGATGGATATGAAGAAATTCCATCATGGATAATGCAAGGATATGGAACTATGGCTATGGAAGCTGGAGAACAGTTAAAAGGATATGGATGTGAGAGACCTACACATATATTCGTACAAGCAGGAGTTGGGTCATTAGCTGGAGCAGTTCAAGGTTACTTTGCAAATTTATATCCAGATAACTGTCCAACTACAGTAATAGTTGAAGCTAACAAAGCAGATTGTTTATACAAATCAGCAGTTGCACAAGATGGAGATATCAGAATAGTAGATGGTGATATGCAAACTATTATGGCTGGATTAGCATGTGGAGAGCCAAATACTATATCATTTGATATATTAAAGAATAATAGTTCATTCTTTGTATCTTGTCCTGATTATGTAGCTGCAAAAGGTATGAGAATGTTAGGTGCACCATTAAAATGGGACCCTCAAGTAGTATCTGGAGAATCTGGAGCAGTATCAATGGGACTATTAGCATTAATTATGCAAGATGCAAGATTAAAAGAATTAAAAGAAGAGTTAAAATTAGACGCAAATTCTAGAGTTCTTATGTTCTCAACAGAGGGAGATACGGATCCAGAGAATTATAGACGTGTAGTTTGGGATGGAACTTTTGCATCAGTTTAGTTAGATAATTTATTATGAAATTATCTAAAACTATATAAGTATCGGAATTATAGGGGGAATGTAAGTGAAGAAGAAAATTGTAATTGCGTTAGGTGGAAATGCTCTAGGGAAAAATCTTTATGAGCAAATGGAGGCTGTTAAAAATACAGCTAAAGCAATTGTTGATTTAATAGAAGAAGGCCATGAGGTTATAATTTCTCATGGTAATGGACCACAAGTAGGACTTATAAACTTAGCTATGGAGGAACAATATAAAAATGGAGGAAACAGTTCTAGAACTCCAATGTCTGTATGTGTTGCAATGAGCCAAGGTTATATAGGTTATGACTTGCAAAGTTTAATTAGAGAGGAGTTACTTAATCGTAATATAAATAAACCAGTAGCAACTATAATAACACAAGTTACTGTTGACGGAAATGATAGAGCATTCAAAAATCCTACTAAGCCTATTGGAAGTTTCATGAGTAAAGAAGAAGCAGATAAGTTGATAGCTAAAGGGGAAAATGTAGTTGAAGATTCAGGACGTGGATATCGTAGAGTAGTAGCATCGCCTAAACCTGTATCTATAGTAGAAATAGATACTATTAAGACCCTAGTAGATGCAGGGCAAGTAGTAATAGCTTGCGGTGGTGGTGGAATTCCTGTAACAGAGGAAGGGAATCACCTAAAAGGAGTAAGTGCTGTTATAGATAAGGATTTTGCTAGTGCTCAATTAGCGAAATTGGTAGATGCAGATTGTTTAATTATATTAACAGCAGTTGAAAAAGTAGCAATAAACTTTGGTAAAGATAATGAAGAATGGTTGTGTGATATATCTTTAGAACAAGCTGAAGAATATGTAAAACAGGGACATTTTGCACCAGGTTCTATGTTGCCAAAAGTTCAAGCTGCTATGGAATTCGCATCTTCTCAAGAGAATAGATATGCACTTATTACTTTACTTGAAAAAGCTAAAGAGGGCATAGCTGGAAATACTGGTACTGTAATAAGATAGAATTATTTTTATTCTCCATATATACTAGAATTAGATTTTTTTATGTATTTTAAGATTTTGTGTGGAGGTATAGAAATCTTACTTCAAAAATCTGTAAATGTAGTATTTAAGAGTTTATATATTGTAAATTTTGTTGAAAATATATTAAAAAATAGTATAATTAGGATAAGGGAGTAAATATTTTTACACAAAATTTTTTATTAAATTACTAGGAGAGCTGTTATGAAAAACGAAAGATATTTTTTGTATGGAAATCATGATTGTTCTGAAAAGATGATAGAAATAATACATAAGAATAGTGCAGAAGTAAGGTACAAAAAAGGTGACACCATTTTAGAATATGGAGAAGAAACTGAATATCTTAATTTTATTAAAGAAGGAAAGGTTTTTCTTATAACAAGTCATTTGAATGGTGAGGAACGTATAGTAGGAATACTAGAAAAAGATAAAATATTTGATTGTACTTCATTTATTCTGAATACAAAAACAAAGTTTACGGCCGTTGCAAAAAAAAATGTAGTTATATACAGAATGAACAAGAAAATATTTAATAAACTGATGGATGAGAGTATAGATTTTAGGAATGAAATACTCATATATATGTCTAGTGTAACATTTAAGTTAAGTGAATTGATAGATGACATTCATTTTTCGGATTGCAAAAAGAGGATATATAATCTTTTATATGGTTCTAGAATAGATGATAATGATAATGAATGGATAGAATTAAAATATAAATACACTCATTATGATATAGCAAGAATTGTAGGTTCTTCTAGAGTTACAGTTTCAAAGATGATTCATGAGTTATGTGATGAGGATTTAATTAGAACTGTTAATAGAAAACTGCAAGTTAAAAATAAGAAATATATATAATTGGTTATACATAAGTGTATAATTTTAGAAGCATTAAATTTGGAGACAAGTTTAATGCTTTTTTTATAGCATATTAATTTTAAATACTTATATTGTAAACTATACAAACATGTAATCTATGTTACATGTTTGTATACGTTAACATTTAATTGACTTAGTTTACGAAGAAAAGGTTTAGAGGTAGTGTTAAATAAAAGGAAGTATTAGCTCTAAAAATAATTGGTGAGAGGAAGGAATATTATGTTTTCTAAATATACAGTAATTATTAAAAGTGGTGGTGATTTAGCTACTGCAGTTGCTCATAAATTATTTAGTGTTGGTTTTTCGGTGATTATTACAGAATTAGATAATCCTATGATGGTAAGACGTACAGTATCTTTTGCAAATTGTGTATATGAAAAGGAATGGAAAGTTGAAGGAGTAACAGCAGTATTAGCTCATAATACTCAAGATGTGAAAAAAATATTAGGACAAGGAAAGATTCCTGTAGTTATTGATGCTAAATGTAGTATTTCTCAAGAATTAAAACCAACTGTAATTATAGATGGGATTTTGGCTAAGAAAAATCGTGGCACAAAAATAACAGATGCACCTATTGTAATTGGATTAGGTCCTGGATTTACAGCAGGTGAAGATGTAGATATGGTTATTGAAACACAAAGAGGACATAAATTAGGAAAAATAATTTGTAAAGGGCAGGCTATTGCTAATACTGGAATACCAGGGAATATAATGGGATATACATCTCAAAGAGTATTAAGATCATCTTGTAAAGGTATAGTGAAAAATTTTGTAGATATAGGGAGTAATGTTGAAACTGGACAAACTATTTGTTCTGTAGACGGAGAGGATGTTGTAGCGGAGATTAGAGGAATTGTTCGTGGCTTGATTCATGATGGGTTATTTGTAAAAAATAAGGAGAAGTTAGGAGATATTGACCCTAGAGGAGAAAAAGAATATTGTTATATTATTAGTGAAAAAGGAAGAAATATAGCAGGAGGGACATTGGAAGCTATTCTAGTTGAACTTAATAAAAGATATTGTTTAAAAGTTGAAAATAGAGAGTAATATTCTTTTTTATAGAAAGAATTACGGGAGATTCAACTTTAATAGATATTTTTTTAACTATCGTTATTTGAAATAAAGTATAATGGAAAATTATTATATAATTGATAAATGGAGGAATGAGTATGTATACAGATATAGTAATGGAACATTTTAGAAATCCACAAAATGTTGGTACAATAGAAAATCCTGATGGAATAGGAGGGGTAGGAGATCCTGATTGTGGAGATTACCTGAAAATATATCTTAGAGTAGTTAATGGAGTTATAGAGGATATTAAATTTAAAGTTCATGGATGTGGTGCAGCTATTGCTTCTAGTAGTATGACTACTGTTTTGGCAAAAGGAAAACCTGTTATGGATGCATATACTATTTCAGCAAAAGATATTGTGAAATCACTTGGAGGATTACCAGAGGAAAAAATACATTGTTCTGTATTAGGTGCAACAGCATTAAAAAAAGCAATTGTTGATTATGCACAGAATATTACAAAGAATGAATAAAACTATAAATAATGAAATGGAGAAACTGTAATGGAAATTCATTTAGTAAAAAAACTTTCTCAATCATTAGAGGAAAATAAAGATGTTGCATTAGTTACAATTACTAATGTTCATGGGTCTAGTCCGCGTGGAAAAGGAAGTATGATGCTGGTAGATAAGGATGGGGATTTATTAGAAGGAACTATTGGTGGGGGAGCAGTAGAAGAAAAGGCAAAGTCTGATGCAGCGGAATGTATAAAAAGAGGTATATCAAAATCAATATATTATGTATTAGATCAAGACAAAGGATCAGATTCGTTACAGATGGCTTGTGGAGGGGATATAGATATTTTTGTTAAAGTTTTTCATAGTAGTGAACAGCTTATAATTGTTGGAGCAGGACATATAGCTGTTAAACTAAGTAAGGTAGCAGGTATATTAGGGTATAAAATAACAATAATAGATGATAGAAAGGAATTTGCTACAAGAGAACGATTCCCTGAAGCCCAAGAGATAATGGTGGGAGACGTTGGAGAAAATTTAAGAAAATGTAGCATTGAAGAAAAAACAAATATAGTGATTGTTACTCATGGACATAATGATGATCAGATAGCTTTAGAAGCTGTTATTGATTCAAAATCAAGATATATTGGTATGATTGGAAGTTTTAAAAAAGTAAAAGAATCTTTCAAAGCATTAGAAGATAAAGGATTTTCACAAGAAAAGATAAATAAAGTACATGCACCTATAGGTATTGATATAGGTGGAGAAAAACCAGAAGAAATTGCACTATCAATTATGGCGGAGATTCAAGCAGTGGAGTATGGAAAAATTGGACAAATAAAATCTTTATACTTATAAATTTCAGAAAATAGATGAATTTATATATAAACACAACAGTGTTGTGAGGACAAAGAAGGAGGTTTATATGAAAAAAATAAGAGTACAAGATGCAATAGGGTCAATATTGTGTCATGATATAACACAGATTATTCCGGGAGAAATAAAAGATAGAGCTTTCAAAAAAGGCTATATTATAAGAGAAGAAGATGTTAAAGTTTTACTTTCATTAGGAAAAGACCATATTTATGTATGGGAACATCAAGAAGGAACTTTACATGAAAATGAAGCAGCAGAAAGACTTAAAAACTTGTCAGCAGGAAAAGGGATGAATTTTAGTGAAGTAAAAGAGGGAAAAATCTCTTTTATAGCAGAGCACGATGGCCTTTTGAAAATAAACACAGATTTACTTATGAAGATAAATTCTTTAGATGAAATAATTATTGCAACTAGACATAATAATTATCCAGTAAAAAAAGGGGAAAAGCTGGCGGCAACTAGAGTGATTCCATTAGTAATAGATGAAGAAAAAATAATTGAAGCTGAAAAAATTGCTGAGGGTAAAACTATTGTAGAGGTTATGCCATATCGTAAACTAAAGGTCGGAATTGTTACAACAGGAAATGAAGTTTATTATGGAAGAATTAAAGATGCTTTTGGGCCTATTATTAGAAAAAAAGTAGAAAAATATAATTGCGATGTTATTGAACAAAAGATTGTATATGATGATAGTGATATGATTGCACAAGCTATAGAGGAACTAATTGAAAAAGGTGCAGAGATGATTACTTGTACAGGTGGAATGTCAGTAGATCCTGATGATGTAACCCCTATTGGTATCAAGAAGACAGGTGCAAAAATTATATCTTATGGAGCACCAGTACTTCCAGGGGCAATGTTTTTGCTTTCCTATAGAGGGGGAATACCTATCTTGGGTTTACCAGGATGTGTTATGTATGCAAAAAGTACTGTTTTTGATTTAGTTCTACCTAGAGTTCTGGCAGGGGATAAAATTACTAAGAAGGATCTTGCAGCTTATGGACATGGTGGACTTTGCTTAGAATGTAGAGTATGTACATATCCAGAATGTAGTTTTGGAAAAGGGTGGTAAGAGTTATGATTGAAAAACAAAAGCTAAACCATTTTGACAAAGAGGGTAAGGCGATTATGGTGGATATTAGCGAAAAAAAAGATACGGTGAGAGTTGCAATAGCCAGAGGAAAAGTAAGGATGTCTGCTGAGACATTGGAGTTGATACAAAATGGCGAAATGGGAAAAGGAGATGTTTTAGGAGTGGCTAGAGTTGCGGCAATTATGGCTACTAAAAAAACTCATGAATTGATTCCTATGAGTCACCAACTTATGATTACAGGAAGTTCCATTCAATTTGAGATTAATAAAGAAAAAAAACTAATAGAAATTGAAGCTATTACTAAGACAACAGGAAAAACAGGGATTGAAATGGAAGCGTTAACAGCAGTATCTATAGCTGGACTTACTATATATGATATGTGTAAAGCAGTAGATAAAAAAATGGTTATAGGGGAAATACATTTGGTGAAAAAAACAGGCGGAAAAAGTGGTACATTTATTCATGAAAGATAATACAAAAGGAAATAAACTCTTATATTTTTCCTATGGAGTATGCGCTTTTTTTCTTGGAATACCTATAATTTCTTTGTTTTTATCTCCTTGGGTAAAAGCAGTAAAATCTTTAGGAGATACTTTGGTTATTCATGCAATTCTTATAAGTTTTAAAAGTACATTTTGTTCTTTAATAATTATACTTTTGTTTGGGTTACCTACTGCATATGTTATGGCAAGGTGTTCTTTCTCCGGGAAGAGATTTTTAGAGCCAATATTTGATTTACCATTAGTACTTCCTCCAGCTGTAGCAGGATTGTTGCTTTTAATAACTTTTGGAAGAAAGGGAATAATAGGCAAGTATCTTTATTTTTTAGGAATGCAGATTCCATTTTCATTTATAGCTGTTGTAATGGCTCAAATTTTTGGATCTGCTTCTATTTTTATAAAATCAGCAAAAAACGGGTTTCAGCAAGTGGACAAAGATTTAGAAATAACAGCGGCTACTTTGGGAGATACACCATGGCAGGTTTTTAAAAGAGTAACATTACCCTTGTCATGGAATGGAATTTTGACTGGAGCAGTTATGGCTTGGGCTAGGTCTTTGGCAGAGTTTGGAGCTACAATTATGTTTGCAGGAAATCTACTTGGAAAAACACAAACGCTGCCATTGGCAATTTATACAGCTATGGAAAAAGATATGAATCTTTCTATGGCTATTGCAGTAGTACTAGTAGTAATTTCTTTAGGAATTTTAGTATTATTAAAAGAAATTTCGATTAAAAGTTAGGGGTGACCTCTATGCTTAGCATAAATATTTCAAAAAGATGGAAAGGTTTCTGTTTGAATGTCGATTTTGTTTTGCAAAAAGGAGAAATTATAACAGTATTAGGTTCCTCTGGATGCGGTAAGTCAACATTACTTAATTTGATTGCAGGTGTAGTTGCTCCTGATAGTGGAAAAATTACTTTTGATGAAGAAATAATTTATTGTGACAATGAAAAAAATTCACCTATATATAAACGAAATATTGGGTATATTCAGCAAAAAAGCAATCTGTTTCCTCACATGAACGTGATAGACAATATATGTTATGGAGTAAAAGGGGAAGTAAACAAATCAAAGTTAAAAGAACTCTTGAATATTTCAGGTATTATGCATATACAGAATAAAAAAACTTATGAAATATCAGGAGGACAGCAACAAAGAGTATCTATTGCAAGAGCTTTGATGACAAAGCCTAAAATCTTATTGTTAGATGAACCTTTTAGTGCATTAGATAATAGAAGAAGAAGAAAATTAAGAGAATTATTACTAGATATCAAAGAAGAGCTTGGAATACCTATGATTTTTGTAACTCATGATTTAGAAGAAGCCTATGCCCTGGGAGATAAGGTTGCTGTTATGAATAATGGAAAATTTTTGCAATTAGGTTCTAGAGAAGATGTATTTAGAACCCCAAAGAATATAAAAACTGCAAAATTCGTAGGAATGAGCAATATAATATGGGGAGAAGTAGTGGATAAAAACACTGTTTTATTCAAAGGTGTTTTTTTAAAAATACCTTCTATGAATTATAAACAAGGAAAAAAAATTGCATTAGGCATTCGTCCGGAAGAAATTATTTTTATTAAAGAAGAAGAAATAACAAAGGAAAATGAAAATAGTATTTTTAATGGAGTGGTAAATAAAGAAATTTGTGGAATTGAAAGTTGCAGATTAGAAATAGCATTAGATAAAACTTCATCTAAATTGGAAATGTCACTACCAAATTATATTTATCAAGAAGAGCACATAGGTGTTGGAGATAAAATAAGAGTATTTATAAAAAATAGTAGAATAACTTGTTTAAGTGATAAAGGTTACATAAAGAATGGCAGAAAGGAGAATTAATTATGATTGATACCTATGGACGAAAAATAGAGTATCTGAGAATATCTGTAACAGATAGATGTAATTTAAGATGTATCTATTGTATGCCAGAAAATGGAGTAGACCTACTTTCTCACAATGAAATACTAACTTTTGAAGAAATAATAAGAGTTGCAAAAACTTCTGCAAAATTAGGTATTAATAAGATTCGTATTACTGGAGGAGAACCATTAGCTCGTAGAGGAGTTATAAAACTAATAAAAAATATAAAATCAATACCGGGAATAGAAGAAGTGAGTATGACAACAAATGGGATATTTCTGGAAAAGTATATAGATGACCTTGCAGATTCAGGTCTTGACAGAATAAACATTAGTTTGGATACATTAAACAAAGAAAGGTATAAAATTATAACTCGTAATGGAAATCTAGGGAAGGTGTTAAATGGAATACACCTTGCTTTTGAAAAAGGAATTATGCCAATTAAATTAAATGTAGTAATTATAAAAGAAATGAATTATTCAGAAATAATAAATTTTGTGGAATTATCAGAAGAGTTGCCTATAGATATAAGATTTATTGAATTGATGCCAATAGGAGAGGGAAAAAACTTTACATCTGTATCTAATGATGAAATAAAAGAGGAAATTTTTAAATATAGGACATTAGTTCCTTATGTACACAAAAAAAGTTCTGGGCCAGCTACTTATTTTAAAACACCTAATAGCAAAGGAAGTATTGGATTTATAAGTGCTATGAGCCATGAATTTTGTGATAAATGCAATCGCATACGACTTACAGCAGATGGTTTTTTAAAACTTTGTTTGCATTTTAATACTGGAATTGATTTAAAAAAATATTTAAGAAATGGTGTGGAAGATACAGAACTTTTGCAAATTATTTCAGAGGCAGTAAAACAAAAGCCTATTAGGCATAAAATGAATAATAGATTTCAGTCTGAGACAGATTTAGAGTTGGATAAAAGAAATATGTTTCAAATTGGTGGATAAGAAGGGATGAGAAAAATGGGGAAAATACTAGCAGTTTGTATTAGTGAGAAGAAAGGTATTCAAAAGAAGAATGTTTATGAAGCGGTGTTATTAGAAAATCATGGGATAAAAGGAGATGCACATGCTGGAGAGTGGCATAGACAGGTAAGTTTACTTTCTTATGAAAAGATTGATGCATTCAAAAAAAGAGGGGTAGATGTTACAGATGGCGATTTTGGAGAAAATATCATTGTAGAAGGAATAGATCTTGCAAAGCTTCCAGTAGGAACAAAATTAAAAACGAAAGAAATAGAGTTAGAAGTAACTCAAATAGGTAAAAAATGTCATGCACATTGTGAGATTTATAAAGTGGTGGGAGATTGTATTATGCCAAGGGAAGGAATATTCACACGTGTCTTAAAAGGAGGAAAAATTAAAGGTGGTGATGAGATTTATGTGGTCTCAGAACAATAAAAGAGTTTTAAAAAAATATATTTTATTGTCAATTTTGATAGTTAATCTGTTGGGGTTTAGTGGATGTGGTAATGAAAAGGATACCATAAGTGTTTTTGCAGCAGCTTCACTTACTGAAAGTATGGAGGAAATAAAAGAAGTATTTGAAAAAGAAAATCCAAATATAGAGATACAATTAAATCTAGATAGTTCAAGTCGTTTGAGAACACAGATTGAACAAGGTACAGAAGTTGATTTATATCTATCAGCAAATCAAAAGCACTATGATGCTTTAAATCAAAAAAAATAATCGCAATGGGCACAAACTTTATATCTAATTCATTAGTTATAATCCTTCCAAAAGACAATCCAGCCGGAATTGAGCAACCAGAAGATTTAGTGAATAAATGTAAATTAGTTACT
This sequence comes from Clostridium sediminicola, assembly GCF_050402865.1. NCBI lineage: Bacteria > Bacillati > Bacillota > Clostridia > Eubacteriales > Clostridiaceae > Clostridium > Clostridium sediminicola. The sequence continues at coordinate 26,771 of NZ_BAABMF010000018.1, read as the reverse complement.
GCACAAAAAGAAGTTCCAGTAGGAAGCTATACACTAGAAATTTTAGAGGCTTATGATAAAAGTCTTGGAAATAAGTATAAAGAAAAAGTATTAAAAAATCTTGTATCAGAAGAAAATAATGTGAAGCAAGTACTATCAAAAGTTGTGTTAGGAGAAGCAGATGCAGCATTTGTATATGGTTCAGATGTAACAGAGAATAATAAAGATAAACTAAAAGTAATTCAAATTCCTCCACAATATAATGTAAAAGCTGATTATTGGATGGGAAGTATAAAAGGTTCAGAAAATAATGAAATAGTACAGGCTTTTTATAATATGGTCATAGGAGAAGAAGGGATTAAAATCTTTCAAAAATACGGATTCAATAAAACTCAATAAATCAATTGTAACCAATACAAAAATGTAATATATATTACATTTTTGTATTGGTTTACATTTAATTGGTTTAATTTCTCTAGAGAGAATTTTCTGATAATATTGAATCAAAGGAGGTGTTGTAGTTTTGGATTATTTAAAACTAAATGTAAACGGAGAATTATATGAAATAGACAAAAAATATGAAAAGGAAACATTGTTATTTGTATTAAGAAATGTTTTAAGATTAACTGGAACTAAAAAAGGGTGTGGAACCAATGACTGCGGTGCTTGCAGAGTTATAATGAACGGAAAACCAGTAAACTCATGTGTTGTACCCATGAGAAAAGCAAACGGAAGTGAAGTTATTACTATAGAAGGAATAAGTAAAGGTAATGGTATACATCCTATCCAAGAAGCTTATGTTGAAGCTGGAGCTGTACAATGTGGATTTTGTACTCCTGGTATGGTTATGTCAACAAAAGCACTACTAGATGAAAATCCTAAGGCTACTGAAGAAGAAATTAGAGAAGCTCTTGCAGGAAATATATGTAGATGTACAGGATATGAAAAAATTGTTGATGCAGTAAAATTAGCACAGGATAAATTAGATGAAAATTAATTTTATTGTTTCAATGAATTTGATTTAAAGGGGTGTGAATATGAATAGAAAAGAAGGCTATAAATATGTTGGCGAAAATTATCCTATGCAAGATGCTATTGACAAAGTAAGAGGTAAAGCTAAATATACAACTGATATTAAATTAGATGGTATGGTATATGCTAAAATGATATATAGTACAATAGGGCATGGAGAAATTTTATCCATGGATACTAGCGAGGCGGAAAAAATGGAAGGTGTTTTACATGTTGCTACACCTTTTAATTCTCCAAAAAAGAAGTTTAATACAGGATATCGTTTTAAAGGACATAAAGGTATGGACTTTGATGAAATGATTTTTAATGATAAAGTTAGATTTTATGGTGATAGAATAGGGGCAGTTGTAGCAACAAGTGAAGCAATTGCAGCCAAAGCATTAAAACTAATAAAAATAGAATATAAAGAATATGATGTGGTTATCGATCCTAAAGAAGCATTAAAAGAAGATGCTCCTAAGATACACGAAAAAGGTAATTTATTAGGTAATGTTGTAGCAAAAGTAGGAGATACTGAAAAAGGATTTGAAGAAGCAGAGTATATATTTGAACATGAATACAAAACACCAATGGTACATCATTATGCTATGGAACCACATTCTGCATTAGCAGATTGGGATGGTAAAAATCTTACAATATGGACTTGTGCACAAAATATATATGCATACAGAGTAATACTTTCTGAATCTTTAGGTATTCCTATGAATAGAATAAGAATAATAAAACCAGTTGTAGGAGGCGGTTTCGGAGGAAAGAATGAAGCTGTATTAGAACCAGCTGCAGCTCATCTTGCTATTGTTGTAGGTAGACCTGTAATGATGGAACAAACAAGAAATGAATGTATGGTTTCAAGTAGAACTAGACATGCAGCAATAGTTAAAGTTAAAACAGGGCATAAGGAAGATGGGACACTTACTACTATACAGTATGATGCTATGCTTAATGCAGGTGGATATGCTACTACTACCTTAAATGTATTAGGTGGTATGAGTGCTAAATGTATGATGCTTTATTCTGCTCAAAATGTAACTTTTGAAGGAACAGGAGTTTATACTAATTCACCTATGGGAGGTGCAATGAGAGGGTATGGATCTCCTCAAGTATTAACACCATTAGAAATGCATATGGAAGAAGTAGCAAAAGAATTGAATATAGACCCAGTAAAGTTTAAATTAGATAACTTGGCAAGACCATATGGAAAACACCCTAGAGGAGGAACATTTGGAAATGCAAGAGTAGTTGATTGTCTTAATAAAGGGTTAGAATTATTTGATTGGGAAAATAAAAAGAAAAATGTAAAAAGTGAAGGTAATATAAAAAGAGGTATAGGATTTTCAACAGGTGTTCATGGAAACGGAATGTTCCCAAAACACATAGATTGTACAACTATAGAAATTAAAATGACAGAAGATGGTAAGTTTATCTTGTTCACAGGAAATCAAGACATTGGACAAGGCATAGGACAAGCATTGTTAATAATAGCAGGTGAAGTATTAGGTGTAGAGCCTAATTCGATAGAATTAGTGGAATCTGATACAAAAATAACACCTTTCGATTTAGGTACTTTCTCAAGTCGTGGTACTTGGGTAAGTGGTAGAGCTGCTAAGGTTGCTGCTGAGAAGATGAGAGAAAAAATAATTGAAGTTGCAAGTCAAATGTTAGAAATACCTAAAGAAGATGTGAAGATTGGGTACGAGTATGCTTATTCTGCTAAAGATGAAAACAAAAATGTTTCTTTTGAAGAAATAGCAATATATGCTCAACAAGAAATCTGCATAGGAGAGTTAAAAGTTTGTAATACACATTATTCTGATTGTAATACAGGTTCATATGCTGCAGACTTTGCAGAAGTTGAAGTTGATATTACAACAGGAAAGGTTAAAGTAGTTGAATTTGTTGCAGTTCACGATGTGGGAAAAGCAATAAATCCACTAATGGTAGAAGGTCAGATTGAAGGTGGAATACAAATGGGGTTAGGCTATGGACTAACTGAAGAACTTGTATTAGATCCTGACACGGGTAAAGTTAAGAATGCTCATACAAAGAAATATCCAATATTTAGAGCAAACCAGATGCCAAAAATTAAAGTTGGATTAGTCGAAGAAGGGGCAGAACCAGGACCTTATGGAGCTAAGAGTATAGGAGAAATAGCAACTGTACCAGTAGCAGCTGCAGTAATAAGCGCTGTAAATAACGCATTAGGAACTAATATGAGAGAAATACCAGCAACTCCTGAAAGAGTACTTAAAGCAATAGAAGAACAAAGTAAATAAATATAAGAATGAAAAGAAATAATAAATTCAATGAACTTTAGTTTAAGTAGATAAATGTTATAATTAGGATGTATGATATTTAAAAACAACTATATTTTACATCCTAACAACCTATTATATTTAACATAAATTATGAGTTAACATGTTAAAAATTAAGAATAGAATTACATAATTTGAGTGCTAATAAAATAAATACCTTAGTATAAGTATAATTTGAATTGATTGAATTTTCGAAAAAAGGGAGAGATAGTATTATGAGTAAACAAGCTAAGTATGGATTAACAGATATGCCACCAGTAAAAGAAGCGGTAGCTTTGAGTTTACAACATGTTATCTTATTTATTGCAGCAACGGTAGCAGTTCCTTTGATAGTTGGTGGAGCAATAGGTTTTGATAAAATGGGTATAACATTTTTATTACAATGTTCTCTTTTTACAGCAGGTATTGGTACAATGATACAGTCTTTTGGAGTAGGACCAGTAGGTAATAGATTGCCAATAATTATGGGAGCTACATTTATTTTTGTAGGACCATGTATTGCACTATCAAATGAATATGGATATGCTTCTTTTCTTGGAGCAAGTTTAGTTTGTGGATTAATAGTTGGATTTGTAGGGCCAGCGAGTATTAAAGTATTAAGAAAGATTTTTCCAACATTTATTACAGGAGCAACAGTTGCAGTTATAGGTATATCTTTGATGGTAGTTGGAATTAAGTACTCAGCAGGTGGGGTAGGTTCACCTACTTATGGACAATGGCAAAACTATGCTTTAGCCGGTTTAACTTTAGTAGTAATTATTATTTTTAATAGATTTGGTAAAGGATTCTTTAAGGCTGCTTCAGTATTAATGGGGATGTTGTTTAGCTTTATTATAGCTACAGCTTTAGGAATGGTTGATTTTAGTAGTGTTGCAAATGCATCTTGGGTAAGCATACCTCAACCTTTCAAATATGGTCTTGAGTTTAAATTGACTCCTATACTAATTGTAGGTATTTGCTATATAGTAGCGGTAGTTGAATTTATTGGCGATACAACAGGTTGTGCAATGATGGCGGCTAATAGACAACCAACACAAGAAGAATATTCAAAAGGAATTTCTTGTGATGGTTTTTCAAGTGCTATAGCAGCAATGTTTAACTTCATACCAGCAGTTTCATATAGTGGTAATATAGGACTTATAGGTGTAACAGGTGTTGCAAGTAGATATGTAGTTGGAATAGCTGGTATTTTTATTACAGTTTTAGGACTTGTACCTAAATTAAGTGCTATCTTGACTTTGATTCCAACAAGTATTATAGGCGGTGCTACAATAGTTATATTTGGAATGATTGCAACTACAGGAATAAAAATCATAAATGAGGGAGATTTAAATGAAAGAAATACACTAATATTAGCTATTTCATTAGCGGTAGGATTAGGATTTAAATTTACTCCTGGTGCATTAGAGGCATATCCATTCTATGTAGCTGTTTTATTAGAAGGTATTCCTGGAACAGCAATTACTGGAGCTATATTAAATTTAATTTTACCAAAACAGAAGGAAAAGTCTGTTACTGAAGTAGAAGATGCTAAAGTTTCTGTAAATGTTGCAGAATAATTAATGTAAAATATTAAACTTATAATTTGTTTTTATATATCAATAAAGCACAAACCGCTCAAAAGTGATTTGTGCTTTTATTACGCGCTCTATTTAGGGAAACGGATAAGTGTATCTTTATAAAGCATAATTGAAAATTTTATTGAATTTTAAAGAAGGCGCTAACCAATGTATATTGACAAAGAAGAAAAAAAAAGATACTATTAGTTTATAGATTGATTAATCAGTCTATAAAATTCAGATCTTTTGTTGTTTATAAAAGATGTAGGAGGGATTCTATGAAAGCAATAATTAATGCAACTATCTATGATTTTTATAAGTATAAAGAAAATCAATATATTTTATTTGATGACAGTATTATTGATGTAGGTTCAATGGAAAAATATGGTTTTAGTGGCGAATATGAAGAAGTAGTTGATATTAAGGGGTCACTTATATTACCAGGTTTAATTGTTGGACATGGTCATATGTATGGTGCCTTTATGAGAGGTTGTAATTTTTCACCGTGTTCACCTATGAACTTTAAAGAGCATTTAGAACAAGTTTATTGGAAAATTGATGGAGGACTTGATTTAGATTCAACTTATCACAGTGGTAAAGTAATGTCTGTGGATCACATAAAATGTGGGGTAACTACTCTTTTTGATCATCATGCTAGTGGAGTTAATATTGCAGGTACATTAGATCAATTGAAAAAAGCATGGGTAGATGAAGCAGGACTTCGTGGAGTATTTTGTTTTGAAACCAGTGATCGTTTCGATATAAATGATTGTATAAGCGAAAATGTAAATTTTAACAATAAAGGTAAAAGTGAAAAACATGCTGCAATGTTTGGTGTACATGCATCCTTATCAGTTTCTGATGAGACATTATCAAAAATTTCTGAATCAATAGGGAACATACCTTTACACGTACATATAGCTGAAAGTTTGGAAGATCAAACTGAATCAATTGCTCGTTATGGTAAACGAATTGTAGAACGGTTTGTTGATTTTGGACTTGTAAATGAAAATTCTCTATTTGCACATTGTGTAAACATAGATGAAAAAGAGGCTGCTCTTATGGCAAAATACGGTTGTACAGCAGCAATAAATGTTACATCTAATTTGAATACAGGGAATGGTATTCCAGATTATAGATTGTTAAAAAGATATGGAATAAGAACTATTATAGGAAATGATTCTTTAGGAACCAATATTGCCTCAGACATTAGAAATACTTTATTTGCAATGCACTTAAGAACAAAATCACCATGGTGGTTTAGTTATGAAGACATACTAAATTGTGTGAGAAATAGTTATGATTATGCTTCTATTATATTAGGTATAAAATTAGGAAGATTAGAAAAGGGATATAAGGCAGATTTTTTATCCGTTGATTATCACGCACCAACGGAAATGTCAGAAAACAATATATGGGGACATATTTTTGATGGAGTATTTAATAGTTTTCATCCAAGGAATGTATGGTGTGATGGACAAGCGAAATTAAGAAATTATGAGACAGTTTTAGATGAAGAAAAAATATGTGCTGAAGCTAAGATATCTTCAAAAAAATTATGGAATAGAATAGGTTAAATAACATATTATAAAGGCTGTTTTTATTTTATAAAAATAGCCTTTATAATATGTTTAAGAAATGCTTAGCACTTGTTTTTTGTAATGTTGTATATTATTATTATTGTACGGAGGTTTTGTTTTTATGAAAAAAAATACAGTTAAAGAAAATATATTAGATGCAGCTTTAGATGTTGTTTCAGAAAATACAATCAGCGGTACGAGAATGCACTTAATTGCTGAAAAAGCAGGGGTTGCACAATCAAATCTCCACTATCATTTTAAAACAAAAAAAGATTTGATGTTAGAAATGTACTCTAGAATGCAAGAGAAATTTTCCAAGGACAGAGAGGAATTTGTGGAAAATAGTGAAGATACAATACATGGTAAAATCAATGTTTTTTTTGATCAAAAAAAAGATATCATTTTAAATAATAAAAAATGTGATCGTGTACAATTTGATTTTTGGCAATTTGGTATAGTAAATGAGGATGCTAAAAATTTATTTACAGAAACATATGATACTTGGAGAAAACATATATTTGACACTTTAAGTCCATTTTTAGATGGAATAAATGAAGAGAAGTTGAAAAATATTTCTGCTGTAATGGTGTCTATGATGATAGGTGCTTCACTGCAATATTTAAATAAACCAGATGTATTTGATTTAGATGAGTATTTTGATATGTGTGAACATATGATTTTAATGGAAATGCGGTATAAATGATTTTTTTATCATAGAAAATATATGATTTAATTGTACTAAGTAAAAATAAATTAAATATAAAACATTCAAAAATATAAATTTTTTGAATGTTTTTTTATTATAATATTAAATTTTAAAACAGAGCAATAATTCAAATAATTTTTTAGAATATTTTGTTAATTAATATTGACAAATAAAGATGAAAAATATATCATATATAATATATTGACTGACTAGTTAGTCGAATTTTTAAAATTAGGTAATAAAATTTAATATCCGGAATTATAGTTAGAAATATAAAAAATAAGGAGGGATTCGTAAAAACAAAAATTAATATAATTGATTATATGTAGAAATAAAAATTAGAGGGGCGATAAAATGAGTAATAAAACTGATAAAAAAGTAGCGGTTGTTGATGAGGTACTTCCTTTTAAACAGATGTTGATTTTTGGATTTCAGCATATTTTAATCATGTGTTCTGGTGCAGTGTCAATACCGCTAATAGTAGGGAATGCAGCAGGATTATCAAATGAAGAAATTATATTTTTGATTAATGCAGACTTATTTATAGCAGGGATTGCTACGTTGATTCAATCATTAGGTTTTGGTAAATTTATTGGTGGTAAGATACCTATGGTAGAAGGGGCTAGTTTTGCTGGTATTAATGCTATGGTAGCTATAGCTAGTACGTATAAAGGAGAACCAATGACTGCAATTACTACTATATTTGGATCAGTTTTTATTGCAGGTATCTTTTGTTTTATAATGGCGCCATTTTGGGCAAAATTAATAAGATTCTTTCCTAATGTTGTAACAGGAACAGTAATTACTATTATTGGTTTATCGTTAATTCCAGTAACAGTAAGATGGTCCGCTGGGGGCAATGTTGCAGCACCTAATTTTGCTAGTAGTGAAAATATATTTATGGCAATTTTCGTTTTAGGAATTATCTTGTGTTTATCGCAATTTTTAAAAGGGATTTTGGGAAATCTATCAATACTTTTTGGTTTAATTATTGGAACTATCGTTGCAACATTCACAGGAATGGCAGACTTTTCTTCAGTTTCGGAAGCAGCATGGATTAGTGTAAATATACCTTTCCATTTTGGATTTCCTAGATTTGATGTGAGTGCAATTGTTTCAATGATTCTAGTTATGGTGGTAATTATGACAGCAGCTACAGGGAATATTGTAACTGTTCATGAAATAGTTGAAAAGCCAATGGATGACAAAAGTTTAGCAAGAGGACTTAGGTCGGAGGGGTTTGTAACTATGATTGCTGCAATATTCAACACATTTCCACAATCAGTTTATGCTCAAAATGTTGGACTTCTTAGTCTGACAGGTATCAAAAGTCGCTTTGTTGTAGCAACATCAGGAGGTATACTAGTATGTCTTGGATTATTTCCAAAGATGGGTGCAGTGGTTACATCTATTCCCTATCCAGTTCTTGGAGGAGCTGGGTTTATAATGTTTGGTATGGTTATAGCAGCAGGAGTGAAATCCCTTGGAAGGGTAAATTTTGATGGAAGTAAAAATGGCGTAATTGTGGCAGTTAGTATAGGAATATCTATGATTTCAACCGTAGTACCAGAGTTTTATCATGATTTCCCACAATGGGTAAATACGTTTTTCAGTAGTGGTATAACAACAGGAAGTCTTTCAGCAATTCTACTTAATCTTTTCTTTAATGAAATGAGTACAAAAAAAGTTGAAAATATATCTAGAACGAAATTAGTTAAAAATAATTAGTAATAAAATTTTTGGAGTGGTGTTAAATGGAAAAGAAAATAAAGAAAATGTATAACCAAGATTGTGCTATTATTTTCTTGTTTATGATTGGTTTGTGGACAATATTGATATATGTATTGATGCAAATAAATAGTGTAGTTGCAAATCAATCAGTGAGAACTTTAATATTTTTTATAGGAATAATAGCAGGAACTTTTGCTATAGCAGCTTTAATGGCGGTAGTAAATCATCTTAGAAAAAATCGTACACAAATATATACGGAAGAAATTACAGTATCTGAAAATAACCACGATTTGAGTATTTAAATTGTAGAAGGGATGAAAAAATGAAACACAAAAAAGATAAAGGAAATGGTATGTTTTTAGAGTTATTTGATACTTTATTTATTATGATTCTTTGCTTTGGGACACTTTTAAGCGCTATGCTGTTTAAAGGAGAAAATATCAGTGGAATTAAATATTTATTTAATGCTTCTACTTTTGCAGTAACTATTTTATGTTTAACAGTTTATATAATCTTTATACTAATACAATCAGATAAGGGGTTAAGAAAATTGACTAAGCACATCTATAAGGACGAAGTGGAAGTAGAATAAAATCAATTATAGAATAGTGAAGGAGGAGCAGAATGAGTTTTTGGGGTATTATGAATTGGGTAGCATGGATGTTATGTGCTGTCTTTGCATATTTAATAGCGTCAGATTTTATAAGTGTCGAGAAAGAAATACTTAAAAATAAAAAGAAAAATCAATAATAAGTAAAGTTTGAAAACGGGAGGTTTTAGTTGTGGAACAAAAGCATCTTTCTAAGGTTTTAGGTCCAATGCATATTTGGGCATTAGGTGTAGGAATTGTTCTAGTAGGGCAGTTTATGGGATGGAATTTTACAATAGTAAAAGGGGGTTCTCTTGGTTCAATTATTGCATGTTGGACAATGGGAATATTATATATATCACTAATTATGATTAATACAGAAATTGGATCTGTTATACCTGAAGCAGGTGGACAGTATGCTATGGCAAAGTATCTTTTGGGTCCTCTTGCAGCTTTTAATATCGGGTTAATGCTAGTATTTGAGTATGTTATGCTTGAAGCAGCAGATGCCCTTGTTGTTGGACAAATTTTAGAGACAATAAGTCCAGATGTACAGGCATTGCCATATATTGTTTTGAGTCTATTGGCTTTGACATATCTCAATTACAGGGGAATGCATGCCACGTTAAATTTAAATATTGTACTAACAGGTATTGCATTTATGACAATTCTTATTCTTTTATTTAGTACAAAATTTTATTCACCTTCTCAAAGTCTTTTAAATCTTTCTGAATTTGCTAATGGACTACCTTATGGTTGGATGGGAATACTTGGAGCATTTCAGTTTGGATGTTGGTTCTATCTTGGGATAGAAGGGACTGTTTTAGCAGCGGAAGAATGTCGTTCAACAGGGCGTTCACTTCCTATAGGAGCTATTGTTGGATTAGTAACATTGATGATAGGAGCAACAATTACTTGGTTTGTATGCTCAGGATTAGTACATTCTAGTAATCTTGCTGAATCAGTTTATCCTCTTTTTGATGCTGCTATTGCAACAAGAATTCCATTTGTTGTTCATTCATTGTTTTTAGGAACACTTTTAGCATGTTTAGCAAGTGCTAATGGATGCATTGCTGATGCAAGTAGAGCATGGTATTCAATGTCTAAAGATACTTTAATTCCAGGAATTTTTGCTGTATTGCATCCTAAATATAAAACTCCATATCGTGCCATCGTATTTCTTCTTCCAATAGCTATTGCTTTTGGATTTACAGGTTTATTAGATCAAGTAATTACATTTTCTATTTTTTCTGCATTATTGGTGTACTTGTTAACGGCATATATGATGTTTAAGTTTAGAAAAATGTATCCACTGGGAACCATTGAGAGAGGATATATTTCTCCATTACATCCTCTTCCAGCTATAATTTTGATTGTTCTTGCTCTAGCTACCTTAATAGGTATGTACTTTGGATATTGGATAAATATTGTATCAGGGTGCACATTCTATCTATTAGCATCTCTTTGGTTTACTCTTCATAGAAGCAAGTTTTTGGAGGAAGATTCTTTTATAGCTGGTGGTACTTCATGTTGGCCGAAACCAGAAGGTTATTAACGTATAAGTAAGAGAGGATGATTATCATAAATAAAAAACCAAAAGAAAAAATATTCAATTGGTTGATAATAGTTGCAGCTATTTTTGTACCAGGATCTGGGCATGTGTTTTTAGGCAAACCTGTTAGAGGACTATTTTTGATATTTTGGATGTTTATTTTCGGATACATTACATTTCAGTTAACAACTCCAGAAATATCCTTTATAGGTCGTTTATCAGGTGGATTTGCTATTTGGACAATATCAGTTCTAGAAGTATATAGAATAGTCAGGTTCTTTAAATAAGGTTAGTTATTGGTTTAGCAAAATACATTAGAGTTGAATTAGTATTAATAGCACAAAGTAAAGAAGAAAAATTATAATACCCAACTTTCAGCATTAAACTCGGAAACGGGTTTAATGCTTTTTTATATTAGTTTTATTATGTAAAGCTGGCAAATATGTAATATATGTTACAAAGCAAATAACGTTTACATTTAACTGATTTGATTATCTAATAAAGGTATTTTTGGTAATATTAACTCAAGGGATGTGTTGTAATTTTGGATAAGATAAAACTAACTGTAATTAGTGAGCAATGAATGGTTATGTCAACAAAGGCTAATACTCTTTTGTTTGTTTTTTTAGAACATCTTCTTTTTTTAGGGCATTCATTTCCAAAAATTATTATTTAAGAGAATGATTTAAATTACTACAAATTATTCCTTGATACAAACATACTACATTGACATAGGCACTTAGAAAAAAATTTTCTTTATGAAGATAATGATTAATTTTATTTTTACTTCAAGTATTTTAGGCTCTAGCTGAATTTCTGGGAGGAATAATAAAGGAGGGGGCATAATAAAAGAATCTCTTGGAATTCAGGTATATGGATACCTAAGGGTTTCCGAATATATTTCTATAAATAAAGGAGGAAAAAATTATGAATGAAAAAGCAAAAGAAATTATCAACGATTTTGAACTTCAAGCTGTACCTGAAAATGAAAGAAAGAGTTTTTTAAGTATTACCATGGTTTGGACAGGTTTTGTTTTTGTGATTTCTAGTATGTTGGCGGGAGGAGGATTAGCAGCAGGTCTGACAATGAAAGAAATAATAATAACTACAATAATAGGAAATTTATTTTTGAGTATTGTTGCAATATTAATAAGTACTATTTCATGTAAAACTGGACTTACATTTGCACTTTTAACAAGATATAGTTTTGGAAGAAAAGGTTCTAGAGTAGCATCATTTTTTGTGCCTATAGTAAATATTGGATGGTACACAATTCAAGCAGCAGTTTATGGTCATTTAGTAGCACAAATATTACATCTAAATGCATTAGGAGAAAATATAGCTATGATGATTAGTGCCTTGGTTATGGGAGTATTTGCAATTATAGGTATACAAGCACTAACTGTACTGGGTTTTGTAGCTATTCCAGCTATTATATTTTTATGCATTGCCACAGCTATGAAAGCTACAGGAGTTGCAGGCGGGTTTAATGCAGTTATGGCAATAGTTCCGGAGAATCCGATGAGTATAAGTTCAGCACTTACTATTGTAATAGGGACATGGATTTTTGCTGCTTCAACATGTAATGCAGATTTTATGAGATATGCTAAAAATGTAAAAGAAGCTGCTTTAAGTTCCTTTGTGGGACTAGTTGTTGGAAATACTTTATTGATTACATGTGGTGCTATTACAGCATTTGCTATGAACGATAGCGATTTAACAAATGTCTTGTTGAAAATGGGATTGGTTATACCTAGTTTTATATTGATGACAACTAATATATTTACAACAAATGGAGGTAATATATATTCTACGGGTTTAAACTTAGCAAATGCATTAAATATTGAGAAGAAAAAAGCTATTATAATGATATTAATTATATCAGCTTTGTTAACGTTAACAAGACCTTATCAAATTAGACCTTTATTTGGATTTCTAGGGACATTAGGAAATTTAGTCCCACCACTTCCAGGGATAATGTTTGCTGATTACTATATTTTGAATAAAGGTAAATATAAAAGATTAGATGATGCTAATACCGTAAATTGGAATTTAAAAGCATGGGTTGCATGGATTTTATCAGTAATATTAGTCTTTACAGTTAAAGTAGGGTTTGCACCAATAAATGGGATTATTTTGGGGGTTGTTATTTATACAGTATTAATGAAATTTGGGGATAATAAGCAAAATCTTCTTGTAGAAAACTAAATTCGTAATGGAGGTAAATGGATATGAATAAAGCTTCAGCAGAAAAAGTAGAAAGAAGCAAAAAAATGGCGTTAATAGGCATAGGGATAATGGCAGTAGGAGCATTTATGTCATGTCTGGCTGAAAGTAGTGTTTTTTCTAATATTGGTGTTGGATTATTATTATTTAGTATTGCCTTAACAGCTTATGGATTTACATATTGGCAACCGTAAATTAATATTTTTCTTTTAGCAAAATGATTATAGAGTTAGATTTAACAAATTTATTGTAAAAAATTTGTTAAATCTAACTCTATTTTTTACATATTTTTTTAATATTTGCTTAATTACCATGTAAATAGTATGATAAAATATAATTGTAAAGAAAAGGACCTTAAATATTGAATAGTCTAAGGAGAGGGACCAAATATACATTAAGGGGAGAAATTATGTTGGATTCTAAATATTTTCCATATGGAGATTATTATTTTGATGATGGGACCAAAACGTTAATACATATACATGGAGAAAGAATAGAGTATCCTTCGAATAAAGTAATATTAAATCCAGGTGATATTGCAGAATATTTATATTATATCTAAAAAGGAAAAGTGACATTGGGGATTTGGAGCATAGAAGGTGAAGAGAGGGTTATACAAATTTTAGAAGATGATAATTTCTTCGGTACGGCCTCATTAATTACTGAGACTCCAGACAGGATTTTCGCAGTTACAGAAGTTCCAACGGTTATATATAAAGTAAATAGAAAAACTTTTATAGAAATAATAAATTCATCTGAAAAATTCAGAATTGTATTTATGAAATATATTGCAAATATAATAATCAAATTAACAAAACATAAAGAAAGCATATTATTTTTAAGCTGTAAAGAAAGGTTATATGATCTTCTATATGGATCAAAAGATGATAATTCTATTGTTGAGAAAGAATGGTTTGAAATAAAGTATAAATACACTCAATATGAGATTGCCAAAATTATTGGTGCTTCAAGAGTGACTGTTTCAAGGCTTATTAATGAATTATGTGAAGAAAACTTAATAAGAATTGTAAATCGTCAAATACAAGTGAAAATGAAAGATAAGATATAAAATTATTTTTTTATAAATATTAAAATTTAATAGATAGTAAAAGTATGTAAAAGAAGCTACAAGTCTTTAATAATAAGACTTGTAGCTTTTTATAATATTTACTTTAAGAAATAGTTTGATTAATGTAATATAGATTACATTTTAAGCTAGGATATGGTATTACAATTGTAGTTTTCTAATTGTAAATATCTTGTTAACATTTAAGCAACAGTAGGTATAAATAAAAAACTAGGGGGTTAAAGGTATGAGTAAAAAATTAATAAAAAATGCTGATTGGATAATTACTATGGATGAAGATAAAAGGAGATTACGCAGAAGCGATGTTTTAATTGATGGAGCAGAAATAGTTGCCCTAGGTAAAAATCTTATTTCTGAAGAAGATGTGGATGAAATTATAGATGCTATAGGTAAAATAATTATTCCAGGAATGGTTAATACGCATCATCATTGTTTTCAATCTCTTGTCCGTAATATTCATGTAGCTAATGAATTATCATTAATGCCATGGCTTAAAGTTGTATATAATATTTTCCAAGATATAACTCCAGAAGTGGCAGATGCGGGAGCTTTGATAGGGTTAGGAGAGCTTTTAAAATCTGGTTGTACAACTTCAATGGATCATCATTATGCTTTTCCAAGAAGTACAGACAAGAAATTAATTGATGTTACTATAAATGCTGCTCAAAAACTAGGTATTAGATTCCAACCAACAAGAGGAAGTCTATCTATTGGTGGAGGTCATATACCGGATAGCTTAGTTGAAACGGTAGATGATATTTTGATCGATAGTGAAAGACTAATTAAAACATATCATGACAACTCTAAATTTTCTATGTTACAAGTGGACCTTTCACCTTGCTGGCCAGAGTATGATGTTCCTGAGTTATGGGATGAAAGTATGAAAATGGCGAAAAAATACGGCGTAGGGTGTCATAGTCATTTAGCAGAAAGTAAAGATGAAGTTGAATATTGCTTGGAGAAGTTTAATTGCCGTCCAGCAGAATACGTTTATCGAAAAGGATGGATGGGACCTAGAGTGTGGTTTGCTCATAGTGTACATCTAACTGATTCGGATATAGAACTTTTTGCAAAGACTGGAACAGGAATTGCTCATTGTCCAATTTCTAATATGAAATTAAATTCTGGTATTTGTAGAGTACCTAATCTTATAGACGCTGGAGTTAATATAGGAATAGGAGTTGACGGTGCAGCTAGTAATAACGCTTCAAATATGTTAAGTGAAATAAGAGTAAGTTACTTAATGCATCAATTACAATATGGAAACAAAGGTCCAAATGCTGAAAAAATTCTTGAAATGGCAACGGTAGGTGGAGCTAAAGTACTAGGCAGAACTGATATTGGATATTTAGCTCCTGGAATGGCAGCAGATATGGTATTAATAGATTGGAATCAGTTTGAGTTGGCTGGAGGACAAAATGATCCAGTATCTGTTGTTGTGATGAGTGGTGATAGCAAAATGGTGAATACGGTATTGGTTAATGGTGAGGTAGTAGTAGAAGAAGGTAAATTGGTTAATATTGATGAAGAAAATACGGCAGTAGAGGTTAATAAAATTGCCAAAAATATGTTAAGGAAGGCTTCAGTAAGAGAGAAAGGTTTAGAATTGGATTTAAGATAATAGGATTAATCTTTTGATAGAGGACGTAGTAAAGTAAGGAGAGAAGATAGTATTACCTTTTTTTATAATTGATTTTTGCAAATGGGTAACTAAGATAATAGAAAATTTACATTAGAAAGTTTCATATTGGATTCTCTTTAGTGACGATTTTTGAAAAAATCTATTATCAATGCAATAACCGGAATAGTTATAAACAAGTTGAAAAAATACCAGGGAGTTACATTCATGCCAATTGATAGATGCTTAGGATAGTTATTTGCAATAATCATTGAAGTTACATATATACCAATCCCAAATGGAATAGCAAGCCATTTGGGATCTTTCTTCATATTAAAAAGCTGTGCGGTACCGATTATTCCAGCATACAAATGAACAGTTATTTTAAAAAACAATCCTACCATAATTGTTAGGATTGTCAAAATATCTATACGATCAATAGATCCTACTTTTACAAATCGCATTGTTTGAAGTAATGGAAAAAGAGATGTTGAAGCAAAATCTACTCCAAGTGTAGAAATGATCATTATAGTATTGAAAGATAATGCTAATCCAATAAAAATTATAGTATATATTGATGTTCTTCTTACTTTTTTAGGCTCATTTACAAAAGGGAATATCATTGTATAGATAACACTTACTCCATATGGAAATTCTACACCTAGAGGAAATACTTCTTTTAAAATAGGCTTGATACCTCCTTCAAAGATAGGTTGCAGATTATGAAATTCAACAATACCCTTTGTCATAAAAAGGAGAACGTATTCTATAAAGAATATACAAAGATAAAAAGGTAAAGTAATTTGAGCTAACCTGCCTATATTTTCGATTCCTGAATATGCTCCATATGATACTGCGATAGTAACTATTAATGCTATTAAATATAGAGATGCATCAGGCATTACAGCAATAAGTGTAAGTTCTGCAAATTCTCTTAATATTCTTGCTCCATTATAGAAGAATCTTAAAATGTAAAAAATGCAAATAATAGTGCCTATATAATTACCGAATATTTTACGCATATAAATAACAAGTGTATCTCCTGGATATTTATAGAATAATGTTGTATATATAAGTACTTCTATAATACCAACAGGTATTCCAAAAATCAGAACTAACCATGCGTCCTGTCTTGCGGAGGCTCCTAAAAAGAAAAGAACAGCACTTCCCATTAATGATAAGACCATTGCAGCAAAAAGTTGGGAAGCAGATATTTTATAATTCATGATATATCCTCCTTAGGGATTGTTTAAGAATAACTTCCACTATATTTCATTAAAAAAACATATAGAGTTTTTAATTCAACTAATTATTTTAGATAAGCAACTTCAACTAATAATTAATACATCGATAAAAAATGTTGAAGATTCATTATTTTATCAATGTATTAATTAAGTTTACATAATGTTATCTATCATACAAGTCTAAAACTCATTAATACCTGAGATTTTGTATATGTGTAAATAAAGTTTCATAATTAAAACTCTTGATTGCATATTTCTTAATGAAAAATGGAATTAATTTTTAAGGCGACCCTTAATATGCCGGTTTTGAGATAGAACCAGGTCTTTTTAAAGTAGAATCAACTTTTATTTTAACAATTATATACGGAAATAGTTTATCCCAATCATCTTTTATGATATTCCAAGTTTCTGGATATTTTCTGTGTATGATTTCTCCAAAATCAAAAAAGTCTACTTTATATTTTTTTTGCGCTTTTTCTATAGTAAGTTCTATTTGTTTTTTTATGGTCTCATTCTGAACCTCTGCTAATGTATCTAATAGTTTATAGTTTTTCATAGGATCATATTTACCTGTCATACCTACAATATCACTTTGTTCATTTATAATTATTTCTATTAAGTAATGATTATCGTTTATGATAGGTTTTATTTTGCTTTTAGAACTTAATATTTTAAGTGTAATTATATCATCTTTATTATCAGGTGAAGTGATTACAATATCACCAGTCTGTACATTGCCTTTAACCCATGATAATCCTTTAGTTTCTTCTTTATTTAAAAAACCTATTAACTTATCTTCTTGAAAAATAGCAGTACCTTCTATTCTAAATATTTCACCCCTATGAGCTATATCATTAGCTTTCTCAAGATATATAACACCTGTTGAAATTGAACTAGTCTTATTTGCTAAACCATTATATAATTGTTTCAGGTTAGTCATAGTGGATAAAGATTTTTCTGATTGAAGTTTGATTATGTTTTCTATTTCAATTGATGGAATAGTATTATTAGGTGTCAGTGTTTTTATAATATCGTAAGCTGTACCTTTAGCAACGAGTACTGGAGTATTAGGTCTCATTTCATTGCCTCTTAAATCACTATCAACCACTAATGCTATTCCGTTACTTGCAAGTTTTTCTCCTATAATGATAAATTTATTATGAGCAAAATATGGTTCTTCTCCTAGTGTTGTCGTTAAATTATCAAATGCTTCATTAATCGTATTACCAATACTTGTATATATAACTACATCTGAAGGAATTGACGGTTGTTCTCCCCCACCTTCAAGTGTTCCGCTTGTTTGCTGTTTAGTTGTTTTTAATACTTGTATAGTAATCATGTATTGATCGTTTGATACATAATCATATCCTGTACTCATAACCATTGCTAATTTTTCAATATCTTTTTTTACTGTTCTACAGCCAACACACAGTATTAAAAATATGGATATTAATAATAGTATTAATATTTTTTTCATAATTGCTCCTTTTTAAAACAATTAATGTTATTTTTTTGATTTACTTCGTAAAGAATATTTCCAGGTAAACAAAGTAGGACGTTTATTCATTTTACTTAAAGGTGCTCTTATAATTGTATCCTTTAATTCATTTACTACTAATGGAGCAAAAGGTGCAATATAAGGTACACCAAATGAGCGTAAAGATATTAGGTATATTAATAATACTAATAACCCAGAAAGTAATCCAATTAATCCTAAAGTTCCAGCTAAAAAAAGAAATATATATCGTGGGATTATTAAACACCTTGTTAGCTCAATAGAAGGAATTGCATATGTTGCAATTCCTGCAACTGCAACAACTATTACCATTGGAGTACTTACTAATCCTGCTGAAACTGCTGACTGACCAAGTACCAAAGCACCTACAACACTTATTGCCTGCCCTAATGGTTCAGGCATTCTTATTCCAGCTTCTCTTATGATTTCATATGCTATCATCATAAAAAATGCTTCTACTAATGTTGGAAATGGTAGTCCGCTTCTTGCTTTTACAACAGTTACAACCAACGATGTTGGAATGAGTTCGTGATGAAAAGTGCTAATCGACACCCAAAATGCTGGGAGTAATAAGGATAAAATGAATGATACAAATCTGAAACCTCTATCTATTGTAGCTATTACATAATTATTGTAATAATCTTCACCTGCTTGAATATGTTCTATAAAAATACAAGGAACAAGTAAAATAGTGGGACTACCATCTGTTATAATTGCAATTTTTCCTTCAAGAAGTTTACCGGCTGCGATATCTGGCTTTTCAGTACGAAATACAGTTGGAAAAATGTTTAATATACCACCATCTTTTACATATTCCTCTATATATGATGAATCAAGTATAGAATCTATATCTATTTTTTTTAATCTTAGTCTTACTTCTTCAACGATTTTTTCATTTGCAATGTTGGATAAGTATGCGACTATAATATCTGTCTTTGTTTGTTTCCCAATTGTAAAGTGTTCTAATTTTAAATTAATGTTTTTAATTTTTTTCCTTAGTAGGCACGTATTAGTTCTAATTGATTCAGTAAACCCTTCACGAGGGCCTCTTATACATCCTTCAACGGGTGGTTCAACAATATTTCGTTCAGGTGGGTTTTTCAAGGTAATTATGATTGCTGAATCAATACCATCTATAAATAATACTGCATTACCGTTTAATATAGCTTGAAAAGTGATGTTCATTTGGCGTGGCATGTTATTATCATTTATACCAAGTAGGTATTGACAATATTTTTTAATTCCAGGATTATTAGTTTTATCATCTGTTTTCTCAATTAGCTTATTTATGATGGCCAGTTCAATAATCTCTTCTTTTAGCATACCATCTAAATATATAAGTGCAGCTTTATATTTTGGATTGCTTGCAATATATAATTTTCTAATCACGATATCTGTACAGTTATTAAAAGTCTTTTCTAGATGATTAATGTTTTCTAGCAGATTTAGTGATATTTTCAAGTCATTATCTTCACTTTCTTGATTTGTACTATTTTTGTTTTTTCTTATAGTTTTAATCATATAAACACCTTTATATATTAACAATTTTAGTATTAGTATTATCGGTTAGATACCAAATTATTCAATGGAATAAAATCATTCCACTGTGTTAAAATTAAACCACTTGAAATGTAGTAAAATGGTCATTAATTAAAAGTGGTTTAAAAACAAACCAAAATACAAATTAACATATTGCTGAAAGGGGGATATTGCTTAGAATGAAGGTTGGCATAGAAGTTGCTAATATAATTATTAAATGAATCGGTTATATTTAAAAAATAACCAGAGATTAAAAGGATGCTGATTACAATGAAGACACCACAAGAGATAACAAAAACATTATATGAAAAATCTTTTAGTTTTTTAGAAAAATCGAACAAGGAACTGATTATTGGAGGTATTTTAGCTGGAGCATTTGTTGGTTTAGCTGCAATAACTTCAGTTACTGTATGCCAGGATATGGCCAATTATTTTGGAGTTGGATTTACGAAATTGATATTTGGAATAGTTTTTAGTTTAGGATTAATAATGATAGTTTTATCAGGGAGTGACCTTTTTACAGGAAGTAACTTATATATAGTTTCAACTTATAAGAATAAAAACAATTACAGTAAATTATTAAAAAATTGGGGTATCGTTTATTTTGCTAATATGGTTGGATGTATTGTTTTGATTTTTATTATTTTTAGAACAGGAATATTTAACGATAAATCTATTAGTGATTATATGATAAATATTACAAAATCAAAATTAAATCTTACTGCAAGTCAAGCTTTTTTTAGAGGTATTTTATGCAACTTCTTGGTGTGTTTAGCGGTAAGAGTTGGAGCATCATCTGATGAAGTTTCGGGAAAAATTATGGGATATATATATGTAATTGGTGCATTCGTAATTAATAGTTTTGAACACTCCATTGCAAATATGTTTTTTATACCTTCTGGAATAATTCTTGGAAACCAGCAAGGAATAAATCTTTCATGGCAAACTTTTATTTTCAAGAATTTAATTCCTGTGACAATAGGAAATATAGTAGGTGGAGCGTTATTTGTTGGAGTAGTTTACTATATTATGCACAATAAGTATTTTCGAGAAAATGAAAACAAAGAAAGTAGGCGTGATACTTATGGAGATTTTACGGCTTGAAATAAAAACATCGGTAGATAGACCTCATATGACTTATGACATATGTTCGGTTTTTTATAAATATAAAATAAATATAATATGGATGGAAGTATATACGCATATAGTATATATGAAAATAGCTAAACTAGAATCAAAATTACAAAATAAGATATTAAAAGAGTTATCAGATATAGATGGTATAGAAAGTATAAAAGAAATAAATTTGATTTCAGTTGAAAAAAAAGAAATAGAAATAAAATCAATAATGGACACAGTACGTCAAGGAATTCTTGTACTGGGTAAAGAGGAAAATCTTAAATATATCAATGAGTATGCACTACAGAAAGTATTTATGATTGAAAGAAGTGAAATTGCAAATAAAAAAATATGGGATTTATTACCTGGAACTTATATGAAAGTAAAAAAAGCATTACAGAAGGTAAAGAAATATAATGAAGTTCTAGATTTCGAAATACAAATTGATAATAAAGATTATCTTATTAGTATTAATTCCATAATTAGTGATGATAAGGTTTTCTGCGGGTATATTATTACTTTGCAAGATACAAAAAGAATAAATGAGATACTGAACAAAAAAAGATATGATAATAGAATTACTTTTGATGATATTATTGGTAAACATCACAAAATGGTTAAAGCTATAAATGATGCAAAAATATTTTCACAGTCAGATTCACCTGTTTTAATTATGGGAGAAAGCGGTACGGGAAAAGAAATATTTGCAAGAGCCATACATAATTTAAGTAATAGATCATCAATGCCTTTTGTAGCGATAAATTGCGGAGCAATTCCAGATCAACTATTAGAAAGCGAGCTCTTTGGATATGAAGCAGGAAGTTTTACTGGAGCAAAAAGTAAAGGTAAAATTGGAATTTTTGAAATAGCAAATGAGGGAACAGTATTTTTAGATGAAATTGGAGAAATGCCAACTCATTTACAAGTAAAACTACTTAGGGTTTTACAGGAAAAAAAGATAAGAAAATTAGGAAGTAATAAAGAAATAGAAATCAATGTTAGGATTATTTCCGCAACTAATAAAAATTTAAACAAAATGGTTGAATCAAATCAATTTAGACTTGATTTATTTTATAGAATTAATATCTTCACTCTTATAATTCCGCCACTAAGAGAAAGGAGAGAAGAAATAAAAATTTTAGTGGAGCATTACCTAAGAGAATTTTCTAAAGAATATAATAAAAAAATAGTTGAAGTTGCACCCAACGCCATGAAAAAATTATTGAACTATGAATGGTTTGGTAATGTAAGAGAACTTCAAAATGTAATGGAAAGAGCCGTAGCATTAAACTATTCAGGAACAATACTAGAACAAGATGTTAGGTTGAACAAAGTTACTGATAAAAAAATAATAAGTAATTCAACTTCTCTAAAAGAAACTTTAGAAGGAATAGAAAAAGAAATTATAGAAGATGCTTTAAATCAAAACAAAGGAATTAGAAAAACTGCAAAGGCTTTGGGGACTACACATACTTTATTAATTAATAGAATGAAAAAATATAATATCAATCAAAATGAATGGGGAGATCGAAATGAATAAAGGGATAATGACAAAATTGGCTAGAGTAGGTGAAAAAAGTTCTAAATCTATTTCAACACCTAAATCGTTACCAATTTATATGAGTTCATCATTTTCTTTTGATGATGTGGATTCATTAGAAAAAGTATACAGTGGAGAAGAGTCTGGATATATTTATTCAAGAATAAGTAATCCAGGACATGACGCTTTAAAAGAATTAATGGCTAGTGTTGAAGAAGGAGAAGATGCTCAAGTTTATTCTTCAGGTATGGCAGCTATTGCTATGAGTATTATAGCACATGTGAAAGCAGGAGATCATATCATTGCTGCAAACGTATTGTATGGGGGAACTTATCAATTTTTGAAAGAACAACTTGCTAAATTTAATGTAGAAGTTACTTTCATTAACACAAATATGAACAGATTAGAAGAGTGTTTTAAGGATAA
The DNA here is from genome assembly GCF_050402865.1 of Clostridium sediminicola. Taxonomy (NCBI): domain Bacteria; kingdom Bacillati; phylum Bacillota; class Clostridia; order Eubacteriales; family Clostridiaceae; genus Clostridium; species Clostridium sediminicola. Next base: position 3,416 of record NZ_BAABMF010000018.1, on the reverse strand, counting down.
TACTAAACTTGTATATATGGAAACTATTTCAAATCCTTTGATGGAAGTAGTTGATATAAGAAATATAAGTGAAAGATGTCATAAAAATAATGCAAAACTTATCATTGATAATACTTTTGCTACACCTGTTATATGTAAGCCATTATCACTTGGAGCAGATATTGTAGTTTATAGTGGAACAAAATATTTGTGTGGACATAGCGATATGACTGCTGGAATAGTTGTTTCAGATAAGGAAACTATAGAAAAAATTAGTCATACAGGATGTTTATATGGACCTACAATGAGTGTATTCGATAGTTGGTTACTTATAAGAAGTTTAAGAACTTTAGAACTAAGGGTTAAAAAACATAGTGATAATGCTCTTAAGTTAGCAGAGTTTTTGGACAAGCATGAAAAGGTTGAAAAAGTATATTACCCAGGACTTTCTTCATCAGAATCATGCGATATGTCAAAAGAATTATTTACGGAAGGACTTTATGGAGGAATGCTCTCTGTTGATTTAGTAGGGGGAGAAAAAGCTGTTTGTGATATAATAGCCACTCTAGAATCTATCAAATTTGTCCCAAGTCTTGCAGGAGTTGCAACTTCACTATCTTTTCCAGCAAGAACATCTCATAGGGCATTAAATGATCAAGAACTTAAAGATGCAGGTATTTCAAAAGGTTTATTAAGAATTTCTACTGGACTAGAAGATATTAATGATATAATTCGCGAATTTGATGAAGCTCTTAAAAAGATTTAATATTTTACAAATGCATAATATTCCGTAGATAAAAGATAAAAAACTAATCTTTTATCTATAGAGAATCCAAAGTAAATAAACCTTTGAAATGGATTCTCTAAGCGGAAATTAAATAGGAGGTATATATATTATGGAAAACAAAGTAAAAGCAAACGGAAAGGCACTTATACCATTTTTAGTATTTATTGTTGTTTATTTAAGTAGTGGAATCATTTTACAATCAAAAGGTGTTGAGATGGCATTTTATCAATTTCCAGCTCCAGTAGCTATTTTCTGTGGTGTTATAGTTGCAATGATTATGTTTAAAGGAACAATAAATGACAAGTTTATGAAGTTTATAAGAGGTTGTGGACAAGATGACATAATGATTATGTGTGTTATTTATTTGTTAGCAGGGGCTTTTGCTGGAGTTTCTAAAGCTATGGGTGGAGTAGATTCTACTGTAAACTTAGGCTTAACTTATATACCAGCGCAATATATAGTAGCAGGATTATTTATTATTTCAGCATTTATATCAATTTCTACAGGAACTTCTGTTGGGTCTTTGGTAGCTGTTGCACCAATAGCTGTAGCGTTAGCTGATAAAGCAGGTCTTAATCTTCCATTAACAATGGCAGCAGTAGTAGGTGGAGCAATGTTTGGTGATAATTTATCTATTATATCTGATACTACAATTGCAGCAACAAGAACTCAAGGTTGTGAAATGCGAGATAAGTTTAAAGTAAACGCATACATAGCTGTGCCAGCTGCTATTCTTACTGTTATTTTACTATTAATATTTGGAAAACCAACAACTATTACTGAAATACAATCATTTAATTTTAACATTATAAAAGTATTACCATATATAGGTGTATTGGTTGCTTCTCTAGCTGGATTGAACGTTTTCGTTGTATTAACAGGTGGACTTGTGTTCTCAGGTATTATTGGACTTGCTTATGGAGATCTAACTATATTAACTTTTGCTCAGCAAACTTTTAGCGGATTTACTAGTATGACTGATATTTTCCTTGTATCAATGATGACAGGTGGACTTGCGTATATGGTTACTAAAGAGGGTGGACTTCAATATATAATTGAGGCTATACAGAAAAGAATTAAAAGCAGAAAGTCTGCTGAGGTTGGTATTGCAGCTTTAGTTGCAGTAACTGATGCAGCTATAGCTAATAATACAGTTTCTATAATTATAGATGGTCCTGTAGCAAAAGAAATGTGTAACAAATATAAAGTTGATCCACGTAGAAGTGCTTCTTTATTAGATACTTTTTCTTGTATAATGCAAGGTATGATTCCATATGGAGCTCAAATGTTAATGGTGGCAAGTTTTACAAATGGAGCTGTATCACCATTTCAAGTAATTCCATTATTATGGTACCAGCAATTGTTAGCAGTATCTGCAATAGCTTCAATTTTCATACCATTTGCAGATAAAGCTATAAAGAAAAATCCGTGGAAATGGGAAAGTGATGTATCAGCTTAAACAATTAGCATATCGTATAATTCTGAAATAAGGTCAGAAGTTCTACAAGCCCCAATTGATTGTCTTTATTACAATTAAATGGGGGGGTTGTTTTATAATGTCTAGAAAGCTCTCAATTTGAGGGCTTTTTTTAGTGGATAGAAAAGTTCCACGCTTATTTATTGCATAGCGATTCTAAAGATATTATTTAGAAAAGTAATTGGGAAATTCTCATTACAGGGAAATTACATGAAAAATAATGGGAAAAAATTCCCAGTAATGAGAATAAATAAATACAATAATTGGTAAAAACATAAAAAAGATATGAAAAACTATTTAGAATTACGACTATATTACTATTATTTTAGTTGGCATAATTGTTGCTTTTATAAATTATATGGCGGTAAGAGAATTACCATAAAAAACATAGGAGGGTAACAATATGTTAAATGAAACTAAATTGCAAGAACTCAAAGAATTTGCGGCATCTATAAGAATAGAAACACTTGAACAACTTGTTGCTAGAGGATTTGGGCATCTTGGTGGTTCAATGTCTATTGTTGAATTATTAGCAGTATTATATGACGGAGAAATGAAAATTGATCCAAAGAATTCAGCATGGGATGAAAGAGATTATTTAATATGTTCTAAAGGACATGCAGGGCCTGCTATTTATTCTACACTAGCATTAAAGGGATTTTTCCCAATGGATTGGTTAAAAACATTAAACCAACCTCATACAAATCTACCAAGTCACTGTGACAGAACAAAAACACCAGGTATAGATGTAACAACAGGTTCTTTAGGTCAAGGATTATCCGTTGCTGCAGGTATTGCATTAGGGCATAAGTTAGACGGAAAGGATAATTATGTTTACTGTATCGTAGGTGATGGAGAAACTCAAGAAGGTCAAAATTGGGAAGCAATTATGTTTGCTGCACAAAAAGAATTGGATAATTTAATTTTGTTTGTTGATAACAATAAAATTCAATTAGATGGGCCTACTTCAATGGTAAACAACATGGAAAGTTTTGAAGAAAAATTCCAAAGTTTCCACTGGAATAGTATTAGAGTAGATGGACATGATTTTAATGCAATTAAAGACGCCATTGCAAAGGCAAAGGAAACTAAGGGCAAGCCTACTGCGATTATCCTTGAAACTGTTAAAGGTGCTGGTATTGTTTGGGCAGTGGATAATTTTAATCATCATAT